>LN774881.1 GCA_001242845.1 Candidatus Westeberhardia cardiocondylae | reverse complement strand
CACTTCCCATAAAATTTTTTATACAGATTCGATTTTCTTTAATGAGTTAAAATTTTATAAAAGATAAAAGTAGAACCAAAAAAGAAAAAAACAAACTTTGAAAAAATGTAATAACAACAATTGATTAAAATACTAAATTTATTTACATATAATACCGAAGATCGGACTCGAACCGATAATCCTTATGAGGAAGATGATTTTGAATCAACCGCGTTTACCAATTTCGCCACTTCGGTGAATAAAATAAAAATAAATTTCCTATAACTCAAAGAAACACATTTTATTATAAACAACAGTTTCTATACATAATATCATACTATGTAAAATATAAAAAATTTTTTATTTGATTAAATAAAAAATTAGGAATAGAATACATTGTAATCAAATTATTTTGTATAAACCTTATATGAGATCTAATTAACTTCGAAAATATATAAAATAAAAGTTGTTTTTTTGTTAAGGAATATATAATATAATCCATGCATTAATTTTATGATTCCGAAAAATTATTTAAATGTAGGTTCATATATATTTTATAGAATGTATAAAAACTTTTTCTTAAATGAGAAAATTTAAAATTTCGAATAAAGACGCAATTAATTAAATATATTTAAATAAATTAAGTAATATATTACAATACAAAATATAAAATTTTTTCGGAATTGAAAATTAAAAATATAAAATAAAATTTTTTCAAAAAATAATGTGTATCTGAAATTTTTGATGTGTTAACCAGATTTTATCTGTTATACTCATGATTTAATAACAAATGATTTTTTATAAAATCTAAAACAATGATTCTCCATTTGTATGGAGTTATTTTAAATAACAATTTTAGATTTGTATTGTGAAATAAAGTTATTAAATTAAACATTATTTAATTTAATTTAAGAAAATTAGATTTATAGGTTTTATTATATTTCATCCGTGTTTTTGAAAATATTTTCTATATTTAACATTGTTTTTAATTTCGTTTGATTTACAATTTTACAAAATATAAAAATGAAACTTTAATCTTATACAAGATGTAAAATTTAATACGATTTTTATTTTGAATTTTCTGAATTATATTTCAGTAATATCCATGGAAACTCATGAATTTTTTTTGATTAGATAAAATAAACTCCTGATTTTTTTTAAAATATAATTTTAATTAAACATTAAATTTACTTTTTGGAAAAATAAAATTTTCACAAATAATTGTTGAAATTAAAAGTGTAAAATATATAAAATTAACTTGTCATTGTAAACAAAATTACTAGTTAAAGTAAGATTCATAAAATTATATGTAGCAGTGTTATATTTTTATTTTTTTAATATTTAATTGGTTAATTTTTAGAATTTATAATTTTTTTAAAACTTTTTATGAATATTGAAGGAATGTAAAGTGCTTAAGTTTTTAATTTTTTTTCTCATATATCTTACACAGATTAATATAGGTTTTTCTAATTCTGTTTATGAATCAGATAAAATAGTTGCTATTGTTAATGAGGATATTTTATTAAAAAGTGATGTTTGTACTTTGCAAAATATTTTTTTTATGAAAAAAAAGAATATTCAAAGTGAGGATAATAAAAATAATTTGTTTAATTATTTTTTTTCCCCATTATGTCCTTTGAAAGAACTGGTTATAAGAAGTATTATTTTTCAATTAGCGAAAAAAAAATGTATTTTTGTTAATGAAGATGAAGTAAATAAAATTTTTCATGGTTATAATATAATAAACAAAACAGATAACAGTAAAATTTCTGTTGATGAAACATTACGATATGCAAGAATCAAAAATATGATTCAAAAAGAATTAATTATATCTCAATTTATTTTCGATGAAATTAGAAAAAAATTTATAATTTTACCAGAAGAAATAGAATCTACTATGAAGAAAATTTGTATTCAATATGATAATGAGACTCAATTTTATTTAAGTTATTTTTCAATAAAAGTTCCTGATGTGTTTTCTTCTAATGAAGATAAAAAAAGAATAATGATAAATTCATTAAAAAAATTAATTAAAATTGAAAACGGTACTTTTAACATTGAATATTTATTAAATAAATTTTCTCAAAAGAATAATTTTATGCAAAAAAGCTTTACTAAATGGTGTAGAATAAAAGAAATTCCGATACTGATTGATTTGCAAAATATTAAAAAAGGTGATATTATTGGTCCGGTTTTTTTCAATTCTTGTTTTCACATCATTAAAATTAATAATATTTGTGTACGTAATGCAGAAAAAATGATTGAAAAATTTTATGTGAAACATATTTTTTTTCAAAATTCAGAAGAAGATATAGCTAATATAAGAAATTTTAATAAATTAAAAAATTTTTATTATCTTATAAAAAATGGTTATTTAAACTTTAATGTTTTAACTAAAAAAATTTCTGAGGATTTACATTCTAAAAATAAAGACGGGATTTTGAATTATAGATCTATTTATTTTTTGGATCCAATATTTCAATATCATATAGAAAAATTGAAGTTAAAAGAAATTAGTTTTCCGGTTCATTCGAATTATGGTTGGCATTTAATTCAATTATTTGACACATGTAAAATTGGTTATATAGATTCAGTCTTAGAAAAAAAAGCCTATTATTTTTTATATCATAAAAAATTTATTGAAGAAATGTATTTATGGATACAAGAAAAAATTTCTTCTTCATATATTAATATTATATAATATGTATATGTGATAAATTAGTTAAAAGATTTTTTGTGTTCTATTATTTGAGTTATGTAATTTATTAATTTTAGTTTAATTTTTATTTATAGCTTATAAATATATTAAATATATTTTTCCTAATATCATTAATATGATTCATCGTGTATTTTAATTTTATTTTTAGCAATTTTTATGTATTTATGTATTAAATATTTCAAATATAAATGATATAATTTTTACATATTCGTAAAAATTTGGTTTTATATCTTAAAGCTAATGTGAATGAATAATTTTATATTTTTGTTTTAATTTATTTTTTGATGAATAAATAAATAATAATTAATAATGTAATGAATTTTTATTTTTACAAAAATTATAGAGTTAAAAAAAGATTGGGTCAAAATTTTTTATGTAATTCTTCAGATGTAAAGAGAATTGTATCAATTATTCATCCAAAATTAGAAGATATTATGGTAGAAATTGGGTCTGGTCTTGGTGTTTTTACAAAAATTATAGCAAGCTATGTTAACAATATGATTGCTATTGAAATTGATAAAGATTTAGTTAAACAATTATTTATGGATCCTGTTATATTAGAAAAAAAAGTAGTTATTTTAGAAGAGGATGTAAGAAAAATTAACTTTTTTTATTTATTTTTAAAATATAATAAATTATTAAGAATTTTTGGAAGTTTACCTTATAATATTGCAATTTCAATAATATTTCATCTTTGTAAATATAATGATTATATTTTTGATATATATTTGATATTGCAAAAAGAGATAGCT
The DNA here is from genome assembly GCA_001242845.1 of Candidatus Westeberhardia cardiocondylae. Taxonomy (GTDB): domain Bacteria; phylum Pseudomonadota; class Gammaproteobacteria; order Enterobacterales; family Enterobacteriaceae; genus Westeberhardia; species Westeberhardia cardiocondylae. The sequence goes on along the minus strand of LN774881.1, from coordinate 529,234 downwards.
ATTAGATTAGTAGCAAAACCTAATACTAAATTTTATGGTAAGCTTAGTGTATTTATGCAATATTTTTATGAAATTGTTTATATTTTAGATATATCTCCAACTTCATTTAAACCAGTTCCTAAAGTTTTTTCTTCTTTAGTTCGTTTAGTTCCTATAAAGCCTTTTATATTTGTTCGTAATGTTCAAGTTTTGCAAAAAATAATAGAGCATGCATTTAATCAACGAAGAAAAATTATAAGAAATAGTTTGCAGTATTTATTTGATATTGAAGATTTTAAAAAAATAAATCTTGATGATTCTTTGCGTGCTGAAAATTTAACTTTAGAAAATTATTGTTTATTAGCTAATATACTAGATAAAAAAATATTTCAAAAAAAATAATTTGTGTTAATTTAAAAAATAATTTATTAGTTTTAATTATTATTTGTTTTAATTGTATGAATGGTATTTTAAAAAATTAATTTTGTATATTTTTTGATTTTTATTTTAAAAATTCATTCTAAAATAGTTTTTTATTTATATAAAATGAATTAATAGAGGAAATGTAGATTTGTAAGTAAAATTTTCGAAAATTATTCAGTAATAAATTTAAATATGAAATGATTTGTTTTGAAATTTTTATATTTTTTATTATGATAGTTTTGATTGTTTTTATTTAATTTGTTCATAAATTTAAAAATATATTAATGGCGTTGAAGAATTTCAAAAAAACAATCATATAGATTATTTTTGTCTGCATAGGAAAATTTTTTGTATATAGAAAACCAATTATTTTTTTGATATTTTGGAAAAAAAACATTTCCTTTTATTATAATATTAACATGAGTTAAGTATAATCGATGTGCTTGTTTAAAAAAAATATTGTATATTTGATTTCCTCCAATTATCATAATTTCTTTTTCTTTTTTAGGAATTATAGAGAGTGCCGTTTTTTTGTTAGAAACAAAAATAGTGTTTTTGTTTTTTTTAGTTTTGTGAATTTTTTTTGTTAAAATAATATTTAATCTGTTTGGTAAAGGAATTTTATTTATTGATTTATAAGTATTGTTTCCCATTATAATAGGTTTATTTATTGTGTTATGTTTAAACCACTTTAAATCATTTGGAAGATACCATGGAATGTAATTATTAATTCCAATAACATGATTTTTTGACATTGCACTAATAATACTAATCATCATATTTTTTAGTGTTAAGATAGTTTTTATGTTTTATAAGTTTTATTGGTTAAATTTTAATATATTGTTAATATTTTGATTATATGTTTAAATTTTAATTTTAAAATACAAGAATTGTAAAAAACAAAAATTGGATTTTATTTTTTGATAGTATATTGAAATATTTTATAAAGTTAATTAAATAATTATTTAAAGATATTTAGATAATATTGTTTTTATTTTAAATAAGTACAAATTATTTTTGATATCCTTTTATAAAGGAAGGATATGTAAAAATATTACTAAGTTATTTTTGTATTATTGAATTTGAATATAATTAACCCTATTCCGATGATTATACTAATATCTGCAAAATTGAATATTGGAAAATGATAATTATAAATATAAAAATCAATAAAATCAATTATTCCATATAATAATATTCTGTTTAATAAATTTCCTAATATTCCTCCTATGATTATTGAATAAATTATGCTATTTTTTTTATTTTTTTTGTATACTTTAATAGTAAGTATAATTAACATAGTGACAGATAATATTATAGAAAATATATAGCAATATTTTTTTTGATTTGAGTAAATTCCAAATATTATTCCTGGATTATAAATATGTGTAAAATTTAAATATTTTGGAATTATTTCTATGGATTCTCCAGGAAGCAAATATAATAAAATTATTAATTTGCTAAATATGTCTATCAAAAAAATTGTCAAGGTTATTAAAAAATAAAATAAATTTTTTTTTCTATTATATTTTAAATAAATTTTCTTTTTTCTCCTTCTCCATAAATATTGTTAATACAACGACCGCAAATATTTTTATTCCTATCGTTTTCTTTTTTATCATCAATTTTATAATGCCAACAACGAGGACATTTTATTTTTTTGGATTTGGTTAGAAATATTTTTAGTCCTTCTATGTTTTTGCATATTGTAGCTTTTTCTGTATAATCTTCGTGAAAATTTTTTATTTTAGCTGATGAGGTTAATAATGCAAAATGTAATTCATTTTTTAATATAAACAATTTTTTAGCAAGTTTTTTTTTTGCATAAAGTATTATATTAGCTTCTAACGAAGATCGTATTATATTTTTAATTTTAGCATATTCTATTATTTTATTTGTTTCATTTTGTATTTTTTGTATTAATTTCCACAAATTATTATCAATTAATTTTTTTTTATCTAAAATAAATAGATTTTCATACCACGTTTCTGTAAAAATATATTTTTTTCTTTTTCCGGGAATGAAACTCCAAATTTCATTAGCAGTGAATGGTATTATCGGAGAAATCCATCTAACTAATGCCTCTATGATATGATACATAGCTGTTTGGCAACTTCTTCTATTAATTCCGTTTTTCTTTGTTGTATATTGTCTATCCTTGATTATATTTAAATAAAAAGAACTCATGTCTATTGAACAAAATTGCATTATTTGTTTTACAACGTTGTGAAATTCATATTTTTCATAAAAAGAGATTATTTTTTTTTGTGTGTTACTTGCACGACTTACAGCCCAGCAGTCTAATTCTATCATTTTTTCTTTTTTTAAGATATTTAAATTTGTATCAAAATCGTTTAAATTGGATAAAAGAAATCTTATTGTGTTACGGATCTTTCTATAAATATCTATAGTATTTTTAAATACTTCGTTTGAAATGGACATTTCATTTATATAATTGGTAGAAGCAATCCATAATCGAAGAATATCTGCGCCAAATTTATTGACAATGCTTTTTGGTGTTATTATATTTCCAATAGATTTAGACATTTTATTTCCTTTTTTATCTACAGAAAATCCATGACTTATTATTTTATTACAAGGAGGTTTTTTTTCAATTAAATTGGATATAATTATAGATGATAAAAACCATCCTCTATATTGATCATGTCCTTCTAAATATATATCTGGTTTTTGTTTCATAAATTCTGGGCGAGTTTTTGTAACAGAAAAATAGGTAGCACCTGAGTCAAACCAAACATCTAATGTATCTGTTATTTTGTGATAAAGTTTTGCATCTTCTTTTCCTAGGATGTCTTCTTCTTTTAAATTATTCCAAGCTTGTATACCATTTTTTTCAATTATTTTTGCTACATTTTCTATAAGATTAATAGTATTAGGATGTAAGGTGTTATTTTGATTATGTACAAAAAAAGGAATAGGAACACCCCATACACGTTGTCTTGATATGCACCAATCAGGAGAATTAATAAGCATATTTTTCATATTATGCTTTCCCCATTTTGGAATCCAATTTATTTGATCGAGTATTGATTGTTTTTTGAATACATTAATAAACCATTGGGGTGTTGAACGAAAAATTACTGGTGTTTTGTGTCTCCAACAATGTGGATATGCATGTTCAGTGTTTTCTGTATGTAATAATGCATGTTTTTTTTTTAACATGTTAAGTAAAATATCATTTACTTTTTTTATGTTTAAATTATTTAGTTGCGGAAATATTTCAGATTTGTAAAGTCCATTTTTATTGATTAAATTAATAATTTTTAAATTGTATTTTTTACTAATTAGATAATCAATTAATCCATGTCCTGGTGCAATATGTACTAAACCTGTTCCTGTTTTTTCTGTAATGTTTTTGTTTAATACAATTGGTACATTAAATTTTATTAATGGATGTTCAAATTTTTCTAATTCTAAATTTTTTCCTTGCGTTGTTCCTATAATTTTCCATTTTTGTATATTCATTTTTTGCATTATTTTTTTTACTAGATTAGCATTAATTATGAAATTATTTTTTCCGTTAATTTCAATTAATTGATAATAATGTTTTGGGTTTATTGCTATAGCTTGGTTTCCAGGTAAAGTCCATGGATTTGTGGTCCAAATTATTAAATAAATTGTTTTATTATAATATTGATTTTTAATATTGAATTTTTTTATAATTTTTTCAGTGTTATTAGATTTAAATGTAAAATATATAGAAAGAGACTTAGTGTTATAATATTCCACTTCGGATTCTGCTAATGTAGAAGTGCAGTCTACACACCAATATGTTGGCTTCATTCCTTTGTATAAGTGTCCTTTGGAAACTATTTTTTTAAATGTTCGTATGGTGTTAGCTTCAGTAGTGTAATTCATTGTTAGATAAGGATTATTCCAATCTCCAAATATTCCTAATCGTATAAAATCTTTTTTTTGTTTTATTATTTGTTTTTTTGCATAATTTCGGCAAATTTTTTGAAATTCGGTTCGATTAATGTTTTTTCCTGGTTTTCCGATTTTTTTTTCTACTTGTAGTTCTATTGGTAATCCGTGACAATCCCATCCTGGTACGTATGGGGCATCGTATCCCATTAATCCTTTAAATTTAATAATGATATCTTTAAGTATTTTGTTAATTGCATGTCCTATATGAATGTTTCCGTTAGCATATACAGGACCATCATGTAAAAAAAAGATTTTTTTTCCTTTTTTGGAATCTCGGATTTTTTTATATATATTTTTTTCGTTCCATTTTTGTAAAATTTTTGGTTCATTTTTTTGTAAATTTCCTTGCATAGGAAATTTTGTATTTGGCATATTTAAAGTATCTTTGTAATTTTTCATGTATATTAAAATCCATTATAGAATTGATTAAAATGTTTTTATAAGTAAATAAAATAAAATGAAAATAATTATCTTCTTATTAGTAAAATACATATTAAAAAAATTGTTTTTATTTTAGAATTATTATTTTTGTATATAAAATATGTTTATGTTATACATTGAATTTAAAATATCTTATGAAAGATGATATATTTTATAAATCTTGTATTAAATTGATATATTTTGTCTTTATGATAATAGTTTATATAAGTTTAAATAAAATGTAGTCTTGCATTTTATTTTTTAGATTTATATTTATAACATATAAAATATATTGTTCTATATATTTTATTTTTTAATAATTATTAAAATAATAAAATTGTGTGCGTATTTTAGTTTTTATTTTATATAGAATAATGGTATAATAAAGTTCATTTTGAATTTGTAAATTTAATCGTAATTAATGAAGTTTATTAAGGTTGATTTTTTATAGAAAATATGTTTTGTTTTTTGTTTTGGTATATAAATTAGTTATTTTAAAAATTTAATTCTTATTTTAAATTTAAAAAATTTATAAAAGATTTATTTTGTTTAAAAATTTCGAGAGTAATAATTTTATTGTATGTTATTAAATTTGTGAGCATATGAAAATATGGTTAATATTAAATCAAGTAAAAAAAGAATTTTTCAATCTGAAAAACGCAGAAAATATAATATGAGTCAACGTTCCATGATTCGGACTTATATAAAAAAAGTTCGTTTTTTTATTAAAAATGGTGACAAAAAAAACGCAAGTTCTGCGTTTTCTTTATTGCAACCTATTTTAGATCGTCAAGTAAATAAGAAGTTATTTCACAGGAACAAAGTAGCGCGTTATAAATCTAATTTGATGATAAAAATAAATTCTATCAAAACAAAGAATTCTAATATATAGTTTTATTTTGAATAAAAATTTTCGTTGTAATTTTATTTTTATGAGAAAGGTCTTTCGTTTTATTTTTATTAGAAATTTTTTTATTTTATTATTTTTTATCTTTTAAATCAAATTTTTATTTGTATTTATCTTGTTAAATTATCAAAAAATTTTTTTACACCATCAAGAAAACTTTTAGATCTTGGACTATTTTTATTTCCGCTAGGTCCATCGAAACTTGTTTTTAAATCTTTTAATAATTGTTTTTGTCTTTCGTTAAGTTTTACTGGAGTTTCTACTACAATTTTACATAGTAGATCACCTTGTTTTCCATCTCTAATAGATTTGACTCCTTTTCCTCTCATTCGTAATAGTTTTCCACTTTGTGTTTCCGATGGTATTTTTAATTCAACTTTTCCGTTAATAGTCGGTACTTCAATTTCTCCACCAAGAGCTGCTATGGAAAAATTAATTGGAACTTCGCAATATAAATCATTGTTTTCTCTTTCAAAAATTTTGTGTTTTTTTACATGAATTTGTATATATAAATCTCCATTTTGTATTCTATTTTTTCCACTTTCTCTTTTTCCAGACAATCGTATTCTATCATTATTGTCAACTCCAGCGGGTATTTTTATAGATAAAGTTTTATATTTTTCTACTCTTCCATTTCCTTGACAAAAATTACAAGGATATTGTATAATTTTTCCTTCACCATGGCAAGTTGGACAAGTTTGCTGAATAGTAAAGAAACCTTGTTGCATTTGTATTTGACCATGTCCCCGACAAGTTTTACACAAAGTAGGTAAAGTTCCAGATTTAGTTCCGGTTCCGTTGCAAATGCCACATGTTTCTAATGTAGGTATACGAATTTCTCTTTTTGTTCCTTTTACGGCTTCTTCAAGAGACAATTCTATATTGTAACATAAATCTGATCCTCTATAAGTTTTCTTTTTTCTGTTGTTTCTTCCGAAAATATCTCCAAAGACATCCCCGAAAATATCTCCAAAATCGCTACTTGATGTGGTAAATTCTCCATTTATATTGTTTTGTTCAAAAGCAGCGTGCCCATATTGATCATAAGCGGTTTTTTTCTTAGGATCACTTAATATTTCGTAAGCTTTTTTTATTTTTTTAAAATTTTTTTCTGCTTCAGTATTTCCAGGATTTCTATCTGGATGAAATTTTATTGCTAGGCGTTTATAGGCTTTTTTGATTTCGCGTTCTCCTGCATTTCTGGAAACGCCTAAAATCTCATAGTAGTCTAATTTCGCCATGTTCAATTTTCCCTAAATTTATTGTTTCTGTTTAAAAATATTTTGTTTTTTTTGACAATTTAAGTAGCTTAATAAATAAAATTCTTTGTATAATTATTTTATTTTTTTTCTTTATCTTTTACTTCTTCAAATTCTGCATCAACAACATTATCGTCTTTTTTTTTCGTAAATTCAGTTTCTTGTTTTTTAGATTTTTCTTGTTGTTGAGCTACTTCTATTAATTTGTTTGATGATTGAATCAATTTTTGTATTTTTTCTTCTATGTTTTTTTTGTTTTCTTGTTTTAATGCGGATTCTAAATTTTTTATTGAGTTTTCAATTTCAATTTTATCTTTATTAGAAATATCTTTTTCTAATTCTTTTAATTTTTTACGAGTGCTGTGTAGTAAGTGGTCTCCTTGATTCTTAATTTGTATAAGTTCTTCAAATTTTCGGTCAGATTCAGCATTTACTTCAGCTTCTTGTATCATTTTTTTAATTTCTTCTTCTTTTAGTCCAGAAGAAGCCTTAATGGTAATTTTTTGCTCTCTTCCACTGTTTTTATCTTTAGCGGATACATGTAAAATTCCATCTGCATCAATATCGAATGTTACTTCGATTTGTGGTATCCCACGCATAGCTGGAGAAATTCCATCCAAATTAAACTGCCCTAATGATTTATTGTCAGCTGCTCGTTTTCTTTCACCTTGTAACACATGAATCGTTACTGCTGATTGGTTGTCTTCAGCTGTAGAAAATATTTGACTATGTTTAGTTGGTATAGTTGTATTTTTGGAAATTAAGGTTGTCATAATTCCACCCATAGTTTCTATCCCCAAAGATAAAGGTGTTACATCTAAAAGCAATACATCTTTTACGTCTCCTGCTAATACTCCGCCTTGAACTGCTGCTCCGATTGCTACTGCTTCATCTGGATTTACATCTTTTCTGGGTTCTTTACCAAAGAAATCAGAAACTTTTTTTTGAACTAGTGGCATTCTAGTTTGACCTCCAACTAGAATTACGTCTTTAATATCGGATATTGATAATCCAGCATCTTTTAACGCTACTTTTACTGGTTCTAATGTATTATTTACTAATTTTTCGACAAGTGATTCTAATTTTGCACGAGTCATTTTTAAATTCATATGTTTAGGACCAGTAGAATCTGCTGTAATATATGGGAGATTAATGTCAGTTTGTTGCGAAGATGAAAGTTCTATTTTTGCTTTTTCTGCAGCTTCTTTTAATCTTTGCATAGCCAATGGATCATTTCGAAGATCTATTCCATTATATCTTCTAAATTCATTAACTAAATAGTTAATTAATCGGCTATCGAAATCTTCTCCCCCCAAATGTGTGTCTCCATTTGTTGCTAATACTTCAAAAGTTTTCTCGCTATCGACATGATCAATTTCAATTATTGAAATGTCAAATGTTCCTCCTCCTAAATCGTATACCGCAATAGTTCTATTTCCTGTTTTTTTATCTAATCCATATGCTAACGCAGCTGCGGTTGGTTCATTGATAATTCTTTTAACATCTAATCCAGCAATTCGACCAGCGTCTTTCGTTGCTTGTCTTTGTGCATCATTAAAATAAGCTGGTACTGTGATAACTGCTTCATTGACTTTTTCTCCTAAATAATCTTCTGCTGTTTTTTTCATTTTTTTTAATACTTCTGCAGAGACTTGTTGTGGAGCCATTTTTTGTTCTTTAATTTGCAACCAAGCATCACCGTTTTCTGAAGCGATAATTTTATAGGGCATAATATTTACATCACGTTGTATTTCATTGTCGTTAAAACGGCGACCGATTAGTCGTTTTATAGCAAATAAGGTGTTTTTTGGATTGGTAATGGATTGGCGTTTTGCTGGTTGCCCAACTAATATTTCTCCTTCTTGGGTATAAGCAATAACAGAAGGAGTTGTTCTATCTCCTTCGCTGTTTTCTATTACACGAGGTTTATTACCTTCAATAATTGCGATACAGGAATTAGTTGTACCTAAATCAATACCGATGATTTTTGCCATTATAAGACATCTCCAAAATTAAATTTTGATAAAATTTTTCAGTTTTTATTTTTATGTATATTTCATTATTTTTGGTAAGGAATCTGCATTGGTTCAGTATTTTTTACATAATTGTGTGAAAAATATTGCATGTTTACTAACGTATAATAGAAAATATACTAAATAATGTGATCCATACTACTCTAAGATGGGGATAATATGATCCTGCATCAAGGGGTAACAAAAAAAATATTATTTTATTTTTGTATTGTTTAAAATTTTTTATTAAATTTCTTTTTATTTTAATTTGTTATTAAGCATAATTTTCGTATTATTATATAATTTTATTTGTATGAGAAATTTATTGTATATAGGTTTGCATATTATAAAATTTGATAATTTTATGTTTAGTATTTGAATTTGGTATTTAGTTTTTTGTGGTGAATGTCATAAGTTTGTTTTCATTTATTTAGTACTGTTTTGAAATAATTATAATATTTTGTTGTATTTTACGTTAAAATAGATTGGGATCTATATATATTGGGTTTTAGATAGTAAATACGAATGTTTTATTTTATTTATATGTGTAAAAATGCGATAAATTTATATTTAATTGTACGAGATAATTAGTGATGAAATTTTTTTATTTTTGGTTTTTATTTTGATATTTAAGCTTAAATTTTTAAATTTGTTTTGATTTAAATTGATTACATTTTGATTTTAAGTATGATGTATTTTATATCATTTTTATTAATATATTTTCTAACTTTTCTTGATCATTAGCAAAGTCTCTAATTCCTTGCGCTAATTTATCTACTGCCATTGGATCTTGGTGATGCATCCATAGAAATTCTTCTTCACTTAATTTTTTTGGTTTTTTTTGTTTTATATTATCTGTTTTTTTAAATAGTTTTCTTTCTACTTTTCCTTGACTTTTTTCTAATTGTTCAAGAAAAACGGGAGATATTGTAAGTCTATCGCATCCAGCTAGAGATAAAATTTCTTCGATATTTCGAAAACTCGCTCCCATGATGATTGTTTTATAATCATATGTTTTATAATAATGATAAATGGCAGTTAATGATGTTACTCCTGGATCGTTTTTTTTTGTAAATTTTTTTTTTGGATAAGTGTTTTTGTACCAATCTAAAATACGGCCAACAAATGGTGAAATTAAGTATACCTCTGCTTCTGCAGATGCGCGAGCTTGTGCGAATGAAAATAATAATGTAAGATTGCAATTTATTCCTTCTTTTTCTAACTTTTCAGCTGCTCGAATTCCTTGCCAAGTTGCAGCTAATTTTATAAGTATGCGATTATTTTTAATATTTGCGTTATTATATAATTTGATCAGATCTTTTGCTTTTTTTATACTGTATTCAATATTATATGAAAGATGAGAATCGATTTCAGTTGATATACGTCCTGGAATAATTTTTAGAATTTCTATCCCAATACTAACTGCAAGATATTCTGCTGCATATTTTGCTTGTTTTTTTTTATTATTTGTATTTTTTTGTTTAGACCAAAATATTGCTTTTTTTATGTGTTTTTTATATTCTGGTTGGTTTATAGCATGTAGTATTAAAGACGGGTTTGTAGTTGCGTCTTGAGGTTTATAGCGGTGTATATCGTGTATATTACTGCTATCTGCTACTATTGTTGTAATTTTTCGTAGTGCATTTAGTTTGTTGATCATAGTATTATCTCGAAATGATTAAATTAGAATCGTATTTTTTGTAATTATTTTGTGTTGTTTTTTTTGTAATGTAATAAGATATAGAATTCAATTTTTTATTTTCATTATTTAGAGTGTGTGTAGAATTTTTTATTTGTAAATTTTATTTTAAATTAATAATATTCAATTAGAATTAAAAAATCAATTTGTATTTTATATAAAATTATATTTTATATAGTTTATTAAGTTATATAATTATAAAAAATATTTTATAAAATTTATGATTTATGTATATGTTTTTAAAATGTGTTATTTTGTAATTTTACATGTGTTTTATTTTATTTTCTATGTTTGTTTGAAAATTTTATAAAATTTTTGGTTTTTTTAATTGGTTTATGAAGAAATGTTTGATAAAATTGGTTTTATCGTTAGATATATTTTGTATATTAATAATTTTGTTATGTTGTAACAGTTTTAGAATACTTGGAGGATTTTAATTTTTTATATTTGATTTTTTTGTATAAATAGTGTTTTATTTATTAAAATTTAATTTTGTTAATAATATTTTTATATTTTTTTTATTTTTACGATTTTATGTGTGAAATGTTTATGCAAAGAATTACACAATTTTTTATGAATCATTTTATATTAAGCATGATATGGTTGGTTCTTTTTTTTCTTTTAATATTTTTATTTATTTGGAATTTTTTTTCTAAAGTTGAAGAAATTTTTCATACAGATGTTATCAATTTAATTAATAGAGAAAATGCAGTTATTGTTGATTTACGAAGTAGAAGTGAGTACAAGAGGGGACATATTATTAATAGTATAAATTTTCTTCCAGAAGAAATTAAATCAAAAAAATTTAATACATTGTATGTGATAAGAAATCAACCTATTGTTTTGGTTTGTAGTAATGGTTTTTCTTCTCGCAGTTTTGCTGAAAACTTAATTTCGCATGATTTTAAAAGAGTTTATGTACTTAAGGAAGGGATCTTTGGTTGGAAAGAAAAAAAATTTCCTTTAGTTTCTAATATTTAGAAATATTTTATTTTTAAAAATGTTACTTAAATTTATATTTATTTTGAAGATTAAAAAAATAGAAAAAATTTTATGTTTCCTGTATTTTAGGATTTTGATAATTAAAATGGAATATCATCTTCAAAATCCATTATAGATATGTTTTCATTTTTTTTATTTGGTATATTGGTTAGATTTTCTTTATTTTCTGTAAGTTTTGTATGATTTGTTTGAGTTTGTTTGTTTTTCATAGTATTATCATAATTATTTCCTAACATTTGCATAGTACCATTAGAATTAACTAATATTTCTGTTGTGTAATGATTTTTTCCATTTTGATCTTGCCATTTTCTAGTTTGTAATGATCCTTCTACATAAATTTTTGAACCTTTTCGTAAAAATTCTTTTGCGATTTCAGCTAATCTTCCAAATAATATTATTTTATGCCATTCTGTTTTTTTTTTGATGCATTTAGTTTTTTTATCTTTCCAATTTTCTGAAGTGGCTAGAGTGATGTTAGCTATTGCTATTTCACTGTTTGGTATATAACGAATTTCTGGGTCTTTTCCTAAATTTCCTATTAAAATAACTTTATTAATGCTTCTGTTCATTGTTATATTCTCCTAGTTTTACAAATTTTATAGAATTTTATGTTAAAGAGTTATATTATGTGATGTTATCAGAAAATATGATTATTTGTATAGTTATATGGTTATAGATTTATTTTTTGTTTTAATGGATTATATTATTTGTATATAATTGCGACTTTTAAATAATTTGATTTTATGTATAATTTATAGTATTAAGTTTGAGTGTTGATAATTATTTATATTTAATTTTGTTGGTTTATAAATTTATAACTTTATTTTGTAAAATATTTTATCTAAAAAAAGTAATTAAATAATTCTAAGATGTTTAATTGGATTTAGTATTATGAATATTGTTTTGTATGTTATTGAAATTAAAGAAATTTATTTTTAGAATAATTTAATTTTAAATAAATAAAATTAGTTAATTGTGGAAAATATTGAAATTTTTGTAATATTGAATAATAAAATATATTTTGTTTTTGAAAAAAAGTTTTTATGAGAAAAAATTTTTTTTATTTATATATTTGTACGTACTAATTTTATAAATTTAATAATTTTAGCTAAATAAATTAAAATTTAAAATTTTTATAATTTAAAATTTTTATTTTTATGTATAAATATATGGAAAATAATGTGTTTATAAATTTTTAGATATTAGCGTAATTGTCAAATCTTGACCATTGTCCGTTGAATGTTAGTTTTATAGTACCTGTTGGTCCGTTTCTTTGTTTGCTGAAGATGATTTCCGCTATTCCTTTCATTTCACTTTTTTCATTATAAAGTTCGTCTCTGTAAATAAACATAATTAAATCCGCGTCTTGTTCAATAGATCCTGATTCACGTAAATCGGAATTTATAGGTCTTTTATCGAATCGTTGTTCTAAACTTCGATTTAGTTGTGATAATGCTATGATTGGTACTTGTAATTCTTTTGCTAATTCTTTAAGTGATCTAGAAATTTCGGTAATTTCTAATGTTCTATTGTATGATAATGTTGGAACACGCATAAGTTGAAGATAATCTATCATAATTACACTTAAACCTCCATGTTCTTTGAATATTCTCCTAGCCCGTGATTTTAAAGTTATTGGGGTAAGATCTGATGAATCATCAATATATATATTATTTTTTTTTAACAAGATATTAGCAGTGTTGTACACTCGGGTCCAATCTTCATGTTTTAATTTTCCGGTTCTGATTTTTGTTTGGTTAACACGTGATAATGATGCTATAATTTTTATTATAATTTGTGTACTAGACATTTCTAAGCTAAAAATTAGTGCTGGTTTATTTTCTGTCATAGAAATATTTTCACACAAATTTATAGCAAATGTAGTTTTACCCATTGCGGGTCTTGCTGCAATTATAATTAAATCTGATTTTTGTAATCCTGCAGTTTTTTTATCTACATCTTGATATCCACTGGAAATTCCAGTGATTCCATTATTGTATGGATTATTGTAAAGTTTTTCTATATTTTTTATTGTTTTATTAAGAATATGATTTATATTTTTAGGTCCTGTGTTTCTGTTTAAATAATGTTCTGCTATTTGAAATACGTTTGATTCAGCAAAGTCTAATATATCTTCAGAATTTCTTCCTTTCGGGTTATATCCAGCATCAGCAATTTTATTTGCTACAGAAATTATTTCTCGTATTATAGATCTTTCTCGAACTATATCAGCGTATGCAATAATATTTGCAGCGCTGGGTATGTTTTTTGATAATTCAGCAAGGTAAGAAAATCCTCCTATTTTTTGTAATGTTCCTTTTTTTTCTAAAGATTCAGATAGGGTAATTAAATCAATAGGTTTTCCTATACTTAATAAGTTTTGCATTTCTAGAAAAATTAATTTATGTGAATAATGAAAAAAATTATTTTCGTTTATTTTTTCGAAAACATCATCCCATCTATTGTTATCTAGCATTAATCCACCTAAAATTGATTGTTCTGCTTCAATTGAATGTGGAGGTATTTTAAGTTGATTTATTTTCTGATCATTTTGCATATATTTTATTGAATAAATTATTGAGTAAAATGTTACTATAAAAATAGTATATAAAAGTTTTTGTTGCAGGATTTACTTAATTTAATTAAGTACTAAATTTAATTATAAAAATTTTATTATTACTTTGTTTATATAAGTAGTGCTTAATTTATTTTTACATATTATTTTGAATTTTTGTACGATGAATTGGTATTGAAATAATATATTTGTACAAAATAAAGCTAAATATATAATAAATAGTGATTAGTAATGTTAATTAAAAATTTTTAGATTTATTTTATTAGTTATATTCAAAAAATAGCATATATGAAAGTATTTTATATTATGCGTTGCAATCCTACTACATGTTCATTATCTATAGTTCGAATTAATCGAACCCCTTGGGTATTTCTGCTAACAATATTAATTTCAGACACGCGAATTCGGACTAACGTTCCTGCATCGGTAATGATCATGATTTGATTAGAATTGTCTGCTTGCACTGCGCTAACAACTTTTCCGTTTCTTTTTGTCACTTTTATTGAAATAACACCTTGGGTTGCGCGCGATTTTTTTGGATATTCCGATTGTTTTGTTCTTTTTCCATACCCATTTTTTGTAATTGTTAATATGGGGCTTTTATTTTTTGGTATAATTAATGAAACTACTTTATCTCCTTTTTTTAGATTAATTCCTTGTACACCAATTACTTTTCTACCCATGTTTCGTACTTGTTTTTCTGAAAAACGAACTACTTTTCCATAAGAAGAAAATAACATAATATCGCTATTTCCATTTGTTAAATCTACTCCAATTAATTCATCTCCCTTATTTAAATTAATAGCTATAAGTCCTGTGTTTCTTGGATGAATAAATTCATTAAAGGATGTTTTTTTTACTGTTCCGTTTGCAGTAGCCATAAAAATATGACTTGCTTCTTCATATTTTTTTACAGGAAGAATAGTGGTAATTTTTTCGTTAGGTTTTAATGGTAATAGATTTACAATAGGTCTTCCTCTTGAAGTTCGATTAGATTCAGGTAATTGGTATACTTTCATCCAATATACTTTTCCCTGATTAGAAAAAAGTAAAATAGTATCGTGAGTGTTGGTTACTAATAGAAAATGTATGAAATCTTTATTTTTGATATTGGCTGCTGATTTTCCTTTTCCCCCTCTTTTTTGTGCATCATATTCTGTAAGTGGTTGATATTTTACATATCCATGGTTTGATAAAGTTACAATGACTTTTTTTTTATTTATTAAATCTTCAGTATGAATTTTTGTTGGATATTTTATGATTTTTGTTCTTCTTAGATCATTATATTCATTTTTTATTAGGATGAGTTCTTGTTGTATAATTTCTTTTAATTTATTTGAATGTTGTAAAATATGAATTAGTTCATATTTTTTTTCTAGCATATTGCTATATTCTTCTATTATTTGTTTTTTTTCTAAATTAGTTAATTTGTATAATTTTAAATTTAAAATTGATTGGACTTGTTTTTCGCTTAGATAATATTCTTTAATAAATTTATAATTTTTTTGTTTTTTTTTGGTGTTTGTAGAAATATTGTTTTTTTCTTTTTTTATATAATTGTTATTGTTAATGGTGTTTTGTATATTTTGATTCTTTTTGTATTGTAATGTTGCATTCCAAGAATAAGTTTTTAAGGTTTTTTTTGCTTCTGTTGAAGTGAGAGATTTTTGTATTATTGGTATAATTGAGTCAATATTATCTATTGCAATTGCTAATGCTTTAAGAACATGAATTCGTTCCTTAGTTTTTTTCAATTCAAATATTGTTCTTCTTGTTACTATTTCTTTTCTATGATCTAAAAATGCGGATAATATTTCTTTGAGAGATAAAGTTTTTGGCTTTCCTTTATATAAAGCTACCATATTTATTCCGAATGATGTTTGCATTTGACTTAGTAGATATAAATTTTTAAGCACGATATTTCCTATTGCATTTTTTTTAATATTAATGACAATACGTATTCCATCTTTGTCAGATTCATCTCGTAGATTACTAATTCCTTCTATTCTTTTTTCTTTTGTTAGATTAGCAATTTTTTCAATTAATTTTGCTTTATTTATTTGATAAGGAATTTCACTAATAATAATAGTTTCTCTTCCGTTTTTTTTATTTATTTTGATTTTTGCTCGTGCTTGTATATAGATTTTTCCTTTTCCTGTATTGTATGCATCGTAGATTCCTTTAGTTCCGTTTATGATAGCAGCAGTTGGAAAATCTGGCCCCTGAATGTGTTTCATAAGATCTTCTACAGTAACATTTTTGTTGTTTATGTATATTAAACAAGCGTTGATTACTTCGGTGAGGTTATGTGGGGGGATATTAGTTGCCATTCCTACTGCAATTCCAGAGGATCCATTAATTAATAAATTTGGTATTTTACTTGGAAGAATACTAGGAATTTTTTCTGTTTCATCATAATTTGGTACGTAATCGACAGTATTTTTTTTTAAATCGAATAGTAATTCGTGAGCAATCTTTGTCATTCGTATTTCTGTATATCGCATTGCTGCTGCAGAATCTCCATCTATAGATCCAAAATTTCCTTGCCCATCTATTAATATATATCGTAATGAAAATAGTTGTGCCATTCGAACAATAGTTTCATATACAGCATTATCTCCATGAGGGTGGTATTTTCCAATGACATCTCCAACTATTCTTGCGGATTTTTTATGTGGTTTGTTCCAATCATTTCCAAGAATATTCATAGCGTATAAAATTCGTCTATGAACTGGTTTTAATCCATCCCGAACATCTGGTAACGCACGGCCAATAATAACCGACATGGCATAATCTAAATAAGATTGTTTTAGTTCTTCTTCAATATAAACAGTTGTAATATTTTTGTTTTGATTTTTCATGGAATGTAGTTAATTTTATATGAAAAGTTTTGTTTAAGAAAATTTATAGTATATTTTTTTACGTTTATAATCAAGAGAAGTTTATTTTTTATGTTTATAAATTAAAATTTTAGAATTTTAAGTTTATTGTTTTTGTTATTTTTATGTTTAATATTTATTTTGGTGAATATGTTTTTTGGTTTATATTATATTTATAATTGTTTAGTTTTGTTTATTTTAAATTTTTATAAATTTTGTATGTTAATCAATAAATAAATTTATTTTATTATGTAACATGTTGTATGAAAATTTTTGAAATATTTTAATTTACTTTAGAATATCATATTGAGTCTTAATATTATAAGGATTTTTTATATTGAGTTATTATTTTTTTGTAGTTAATTATACACAAAATGTTCTTTTGTTAGTTTTTAATAAACGGAGATTTAATATTGTTTTCAATATATCATTTATGTTTATTGTTGGTTTGTGTTTAAAAATTTTTATATTTTTGTGGAATTTTCTGTTTTTAATACTATGAGGTGATGTTTTTATTAAAAATTTTTTAAAAATTATCTTAAATTTTTAATATTATTGAAAATAGAATTTTATTCTAGCGAAATTTTATTTTTTTAGAAAAAGTTATTTCATTGTATTAAAAAGTTTTATATAATACTTGGTGCTGTTTTTATATTTAAAAATTTATATTTTGAATATTGTTTTTTGTATTAGATTTTTTTTAAATCCAAATAAAAAAATTAAGAGTATAAGTATTGATTATGGTTTCATTAGTAAATTTAAAGCACTAAGTGTATATTTATGTATTTTATTAATATTCAAATGTGTTTTTCTTTATAATTTTTTGAATCATTCACAATAAATGTGTTATATATTAATAATTACGAAGGGAAGTTATAAAGTGAGTCAACCTTTATTAGTTGTAAAGCGTAATGGAAGAAAAGAAAATATCAATCTTGATAAAATTCACCGAGTGATTAATTGGGCTGCACATGGATTAAGTGATGTTTCTGTATCTCAGGTAGAATTACGTTCTCGTATTCAGTTTTATCATGGAATTAAAACATCTGATATTCATGAAACTATTATAAAAGCTGCGGCGGATTTGATTTCTCCAAAATATCCTAATTATCAGTATCTTGCTGCAAGATTAACAGTATTTCATTTGCGAAAAAAAGCATATGGCCAATTTATTCCCCCAACATTGTATAATCATGTTTATAAATTAGTGAAATTAAATAAATATGATAAATGTTTTCTTGAGAAATATAGTTTTAGTGAAATTTCTACAATAAATAGTTTTGTAGATCATTCTCGAGATATGAAATTTTCTTATGCTGCAATAAAGCAATTTGAAAATAAATATTTAGTACAGGATCGTGTTACTGGAGATATTTATGAAAGCGTTCAGTTTTTATATATTTTAATTGCAGCTTTTATATTTATAAATTATTCTAAAAATGTGAGATTAGATTATATAGAACGCTTTTATGATGCAATATCAAATTGGAAAATTTCTCTTCCAACTCCTATCATGTCAGGTGTTCGAACTCCTAGTTGTCAATTTAGTTCTTGTGTTTTAATTGAATGTGATGATAATTTAGATTCAATTAATGCTACTTCTAGCGCTATTGTTAAATATGTTTCTCAAAGAGCTGGTTTAGGAATTAATGTTGGTCGTATTCGTGCATTAGGAAGTTCTATAAGAAATGGAGAAGCTTTTCATACAGGTTGTATTCCATTTTATAAGCATTTTCAAACCGCTGTTAAGTCTTGTTCACAAGGGGGTGTCCGTGGTGGTGCAGCTACTTTGTTTTATCCAATTTGGCATTTAGAAGTAGAAAGTTTATTGGTATTAAAAAATAATCGTGGAATAGAAGAAAATAGAGTTCGTCATGTAGATTATGCTGTTCAATTAAATAAATTAATGTATCAACGATTATTAAAAGATGAAAAAATTACGTTATTTAGTCCTTCCGATGTTCCTGGGTTATATGATGCTTTTTTTTCTGATCAAAAAAAATTTTCAGAATTATATTTAATGTATGAAAATGATAGTAATATTCGTTCTAATAAAGTTAATGCAAGAGAGCTATTTTCTTTAATGATGCAGGAGAGAGCTTCTACTGGTCGTATTTATATACAAAATGTGGATCATTGTAATACTCACAGTGCATTTGATGCTAATTTAGCTCCAATACGTCAATCTAATTTGTGCATGGAAGTAACTCTTCCTACCGAACCAATACAACATATTGATGATAATAATGCAGAAGTTGCTTTGTGTATGTTGTCTGCATTTAATCTTGGAAGTATTAGTGATCTTAGTGAATTGAATAATTTATCAGATTTAATAGTTCGCGCTCTTGATGCATTATTAGATTATCAGAGTTATCTTTTAAATTCTTCTAAAAAGGGAGCTATAGGTAGAAGATCTTTAGGCATCGGTGTAATTAATTATGCATATTATTTAGCAAAGAACGGAGTACGTTATTCTGATGGTAGTGCAAATAATTTAACTCATCGTACTTTTGAAGCAATGCAATATTATTTATTACAAGCATCTTGTAATTTAGCTAAAGAATATGGATCGTGTCCGTTATTTTGTGAAACAAATTATGCAAAGGGGATTTTTCCTATTGATACGTATAAACGAGACATAGATGATATTGTTGATGAACCGTTGCATTGTGATTGGAAAATTTTGCGAGAAAAAATAAAGAAATATGGTTTGAGAAATTCTACTTTATCAGCATTGATGCCGTCAGAAACTTCTTCTCAGATTTCTAATGCTACAAATGGAATTGAACCACCTCGTTCTATTTTGGTTGTTAAAACTTCTAAGGACGGAGTTTTAAGACAAATAATTCCAGATTCTATTCATTTAAAAGATAAGTATGAATTTCTTTGGAATATTCCTGGAAATGATGGATATTTACGTCTAGTTGGTATAATGCAGAAATTTATTGATCAATCTGTTTCTGCGAACACTAACTATGATCCTTCTATTTTTTTATATGGAAAAGTTCCAATGACGCAGTTGTTAAAAGATTTGTTAACTGCTTATAAATTTGGATTGAAAACTTTATATTATCATAATACCCGTGATGGCTCAATTAATCCCCAGAAAGATTTTAATTCGATAAAAGTAACAAATTATCGAGAGAATGATTTTTCTTGTTGTGATATTTAAAAGGAAAGCGTTTATTTATATATTTGATTAAGGATAAAATTGTATGATTTATACTACATTTTCTCAAAATAAAAATAACCAATTGTTGGAACCAATGTTTTTAGGGCAATCAGTTAATATTGTTCGTTTTGATCAACAAAGATATAAAATTTTTGAACAGTTGATTGAGAAACAATTGTCTTTTTTTTGGAGACCGGAAGAAGTTGATGTATCTCGTGATCGTGTTGATTATCAAAATTTACCTGATCATGAAAAACATATTTTTATTAGTAATTTAAAATATCAAACATTATTAGATTCTATTCAGGGAAGGAGTCCTAATGTTGCGTTTTTGCCAATAGTTTCTATTCCAGAATTAGAAACTTGGATAGAAACTTGGTCATTTTCTGAAACAATTCATTCTAGATCTTACACACATATTATTCGTAATATTGTAAATGATCCATCTTGTATATTTGATGAAATTGTTAGTGATAAAGAAATCTTAAAACGTGCAAAAGATATTTCTGGTTATTATGACAGTCTTATTAAGTATGTTAGTTATTATCATCTTTTTGGGGAAGGAAAACATAAAATTAATGATAAAACTGTTATTATTAATTTAAAAGAGCTAAAAAAGAAACTTTATTTGTGCTTGTTGAGCGTTAATGTGTTAGAAGCAATTCGATTTTATGTTAGTTTTGCATGTTCTTTTGCTTTTGCTGAACGAGAATTAATGGAAGGGAATGCTAAAATAATTCGTTTAATTGCTCGAGATGAGTCGTTACATTTAATTGGTACACAGAATATATTAAATTTAATTTGTTCTAATGATGTTGAAATGAGAGAAATATCTGTTGAGTGTAGAAAAGAGTGTCGTGATATTTTTTTAATTGCTTCGAATCAAGAAAAAGACTGGGCAGATTATTTATTTCATAGTGGTTCTATGATAGGTTTGAATAGAGACATTTTATGTCAATATATAGAGTATATCACTAATGTTCGTATGCAAGCTGTTGGTTTAGATTGCATTTTTGACATTTCTTCTAATCCCATCCCATGGATTGATTTTTGGTTGGATTCGGATAATGTGCAAGTTGCTCCTCAAGAGGTAGAAGTTGGTTCATATTTAGTTGGACAGATTAATTCTGAAATTGTTCATGATGATTTAAGTAATTTTAAATTGTGAAATTTATTTTTTAGAAAAGTTAAGTTTTATGATTATTGTTTTATTTATATTTCTATTGTTTTAATGGTTTTTAGAATTGTAATTAATGGTTTTGGATAGATTCCAAGTATTATGATACACAGTGTAAATAGTGTAAGAATTATGATGTTTTTATAATATTGGTTTAGATGAAATTTAGTTTTGTTATTTATAGAATTTGGGATAAATAGGATAGTGATAATATATATGTAGTAAATTATGCTTATTGTGTTTCCAATGATAATAATAATATTTAACCAATATATTTTATTATGTATTCCTAAAGTCATAATATAAATTTTTCCAACAAATCCTAATGTCATAGGAATTCCAGCTAAGGATAAAAGGAAAATTGTAAGTAATAAAGAAATATATGGATGTTTCCAAAATAATCCTTTATAAAAGGATAAAGAGTTTGTTTTGATTTTATTTGTGCATAATTTTTTTTTAGAATAAATATGTGTTATTATATCGATAATATTTAATATACCTATATTAGCTAAAAGATAGGAAATTAGATATATTCCTATAGCTTCCATAGTGAGAGAGTAGTTTTGTTTTATAGTAGTTAACCCAATAGTTAAATATCCAAAATTAGAAATAGAAGAATAACTGAGAAGTTTTTTAATATTGTCTTGTTTTAAAGCCATGCATGTTCCCAAGATAATGGAGATAGAAGAGAGTACAATTAATAGTGTGCAAAAATTTTTATTTTGTGCTATTGAGGTTTGTAATAAAAAACGTAATGTTGTCAAAAATATTGTAGTTTTATTGAGAAGTAAAAATATTATGGTTTGTGGATGAGAAGTTTGGTATAATTTTGGTATTATTAAATGGAATGGAACTAGAGATAATTTAAATCCTAGTCCTGCTATTATCATACTCAATGCTATTAAAATAATATTTGAATATACAATAGAATTATTTAATAATTCTTTTATTTTACAAAAAGATAGTTCTCCAATATATGCATATATTAAAGCAATACCAAATAAAAAGAATGATGAAGATATCATTGATAAAATTATGTAATTAATTATTATTTTTAATGATTCTTTATTGTATAGAATGTTATATCCTATTATTCCAAATAATGATAAGGAAATTAATTCTATTCCGACGAACATTGTTATGCAATGTTCAGCGCTACATAAAATTATATTTCCTATGGAAGCGATTAAAATGAATAAATAAAATTCATTTTTTTGATTGTTTGGAACAGATTTTAACCACGTGTAGGATAATACACTATTTATTAAGTTTCCTAACAGTATTAAATTTGTGTAAAATATTGAAAATGTATCAATGGATATTAATGGTGTGATATAAATTGGAATTTTGTTGTTTTGGTATTTAATAAAATAAAGTGCTAAATTTAATCCTATGTTTGTTATATACATACTGATAGTATGGTTTTTTGTCCATATTATATTTAATAATATTATTAGAATTGTAAATCCAATGATGAATATTGGTAATAGTGCAATTAATTCTTGGGAGAGTTTTATCATAATAGAGAAAAATTTTTTAAGTAAGTTATATAAAGTTAATGTTTGTGTGTGATAATATAGTGATGAATATTATTAATAGTATTAAAATATATATTGATTATTGATTTTGGAAATAACCCGATAAATATTATGGAATATGTTATTAGATAAATTATGAATTTTTCTCTTTTTGTTACTTTTTTAAGTGGATTTTTTATTTTGTTTTTTCCATAATATACTTGTTGCATTTTTTTTAAAGAATAAATAGCGGAGAATATTAACCAAAAAGATATTATTATTGTAATAATAGGCATGTTTTGAAATGTTCCAAATAAAATAATAATTTCACCTATAAAATTTCCAGTTCCTGGTATAGAAAAGGTTGCCGCAAAAAAAAATAAAGAAATTTTTGGTATGGTATTTAGTTTATCCCATAATCCTCCCATTATTCTCATATTATGGGTTCGTAATCGTTCGTATAACTGTCCACATATAATGAACATTCCAGATGATGATAAAGTGTTTGCTATCATATATATGATAGCACCTTGATATGCTATTAAGCTGTTGCTGTAAATTGCAATAATGATTAATCCCATATGTGATATATTAGTATAAGCGATGAATGTTTTCATATTCATTTGAGAGTATGCCATCCAAGCTCCATAGAACATACTTGTCATTCCTATTAATACGGCTGCATAAGAAAAATGATTAGAAGCTTGAGGAAATAGAGTTAAGTTGAATCGAAGTAATCCATATACTCCAGTTTTTAATAGTAAACTAGTTAATTCTATTGAGTTAGCGGTTGGGGATTGTTTATGCACTGTTGCCGCCCAACCATGTATTGGTATTATTGGTATTTTGATAGTGAAAGCTAAAAAGAAGCTTAACATATTGAGATATTCTAGTGTTTTTGTTGTTTTTGTTTGTAATAAATCTTCGTATTCAAAAGTCCAAAATCCGTTATTATAATAATGTATTGATGCCAAATTTAAAATTGCCATTAACATTATTAGTCCACTTATTTGAAAATAAAGAAGCAGTTTTTTTGCTGAAATTATTCGAGCATAAATGTTATATGTTGGACACCCCCATAGTATAATTAAGAAATATGTTGGAATTAGTATTATTTCCCAAAATATAAAAAAAATAAACATATTGATTGATAAAAATATCCCTATTACACTCCCTATTATCCATAACAAATGAAAATAAAATGTTCCAGGTTTATAATTAATTTCAGACCAGGAACAAAGAATGGACGCCATACCTAATAACCCGCTGAGTATAATCATTAAACCAGATAGCCCATCTATTGCGAAATGGATATTTATTCCGAGATCAGATATCCATGGATATACATATTCTAATTTCCATTTTGGATATGTTTTGTTACTAATTTGATATGTTTGTTCTCCTTGTACCCAAACTATAATAGAAAGAACAAAAGTCATAACTGTGGAAATTAATGATATCCATTTTATTATTTTTGTATTGCTAGTAAATTTTTCTAATTGCCAAGATAATATTCCGCCTGTAAATGGAATAAGAATTAGGTAAGGTAATAACATAGAAAACCTAAATTTGATAATAAAAGTTTAATATTAATTTAGAAATTATACCAGAATTTTATGAATTGTTTAAATTTTATTTAAGTTTTGTGTAATCGGAAAGAAAAAATAAAAATGTTATTATTAAAATAATATTTATTCCTATTGATGGTATATACCATTTATATATTTTTTTGTTATTTTCAATATTTAAAAAAATGTGTGTTATGTAATTAATTATTATGATTAAGTATGTTTCGAAGTATTTATTTATTGGATCTTTTGATACGTATTGAATTATTTTATAATACGGTCTTTGTAATATATATTCATATATTAAGTTTAATTTCCATCCTTGGTAAAAAAATGATGATATAGAATTTTGTAATTTCATGAGTTTTTTAAAATCTTTTAAAGTGTGTTTTTTTTCGATCCAAAATTTTGTTATAAAATAACTTCCAATTATTATTAGGGTTCCATATATCCATTGTACTTGAAATATATTAATTGGAATTTCTTGATTGTTTTTCGGAAATATTTCTTTTAATGGTGGTGTAATATACGAACCTATAAATGTTGATAATATTGAGAGAATGAATAAAGAGAAGTTACAAAAAATATTTTTTTTATTCTTTGGAATAATTTTTGATTTTCCATAAAATATTATAAAGATCATTCTAAATGTATACATTGTAGTAAGGAGTGTTCCTAAAATTTCTCCTAATATTAATATATTATTATGTTGAAGTATAAAATGAAAAATTTGTTCTTTTGAATAGAATCCTGAACTGATCCAAGGAATTCCTGTTAATGCAGAACTTCCTATCATAAAAGATATATAAATTAAAGGTAAGGTTTTTTGTAATCCACCCATTTTGAAAATATTTTGTTCGTGATTGCATGCTAAAATTAATGCACCCGAAGATAAGAATAACAGAGCTTTAAAAAATGAATGAATCATTAAATGAAATATAGCAGCATGCCATGCTTGTATGCTAAGAGAAAGAAATATGTATCCTAATTGACTAATAGTAGAATAAGCTAAGATTTTTTTTATATTTTTTTGTGTTAAAGCTGAGGTTCCTGAAATTAATATTGTTATTATACTTAGTATGCAAAGTATATTTAATATTTTTGGTGTATTGATGAATATTTCGTGAGTTCTAGCAATTAAATATATTCCAGAAGTTACCATGGTAGTTGCATGAATTAGTGCGGACACTGGTGTGGGTCCGACCATCGCACTTGTTAACCAAGTATGAAAAGGAAATTGTGCAGATTTTCCTATTGCTCCAATTAGTAATAATATCGAAATTGAAATTTTGATAATAGGGGAATTTTTCTCATCTAGTTGTGATAAATTGTGAAAATTTAGAGTTTCTAATTGTGTATATATTAAAAGTAATGATAATAACAAAAATATGTCACTAATTCTTGTTGTTATAAAAGATTTTATTGCTGCTGTTCCATTTTTAGGTATTTTATTATAAAAACCTATCAAAAGGTAGCTACAAAAACCAACAATTTCCCAAAAAAAATACATTGATAATAAATTATCAACTAATACAAGAAATATCATGTTTGACATAAATAAATTAGTATAAGAAAAAAAGCAAGCATAATCTTTATTCATATTCATATACCACGTGGAATAAAGAAGAATAATAAATCCGATATTAACTATGATTGACATCATAGTAAATGATAATCCATCTAAATGTAGTGTTATTGTAATGTTAAATTTATCTAATGAAATCCAATCCCATAAGTGTTGTTTAAAATAGATTTTTTCTTTTTCATTGTTTAGGAGTAAAAATTTTATTCCCACCCAAGCGTTGATAATAGCAGATATTCCAATACTTCCTATTCCTATTGAGGTTGAATATGTTTTGTTATTTTTCCATTTTGGATATGTTAATAACAAGAACCCTATTAGGGGAGATATTGGTATTAAGAATAATAGGTTCATTATTGTTTATCTCATTAATATTTTGCAATATTTAAGGTATTTATTTTTTTGTGTAATTGTAATAATAGTATTAAAAAAATACTCGCTTCTGAAGCAATTACAGTCATGATAGTTATGTATAGAATTTGTCCGTCTATATTTTTCCAAAAGTTTCCAGCTGCAACAAATATTATGGATGCAGAATTTGTCATGATTTCTATTGATAAAAATATGGATAATAGATTTCTACAAAATATTGTTCCTGAAAATCCTATTATAAATAGGATAGTTGATAAAATCGAAATATGAAATAGAGATAACATCATAAATATAATTTTTCCTTTCATTTTTGTAAAGTATATTTATTTTTATTTTTTAATTAATATTGAATTTATTAAAATAAAGAGTAATTATAAGACTGGATAAAAGAAGCATTGATGCTAATTCGGTTATCAAAAAATATGGTCCACCGAATAACGCAAGACCTATTTCTTTTTCGTTAATTATATATTCGTTTAATTCAGTATTTAGATAATTTTTATTTGGTATGTTATATAAAATGAAACATGATAGTGTTATTGGTAATAGAAGTTTTATGTAATTTTTTTGGTTTTTCCAAAAAAATTTTCTTTGTTTTTTTTTATTATCTGTATCTAGTGTCATAATTGCGAAGATAAATAATACCATGATGGTTCCAGCGTATATGATAATCGTTAGAGACCCGATAAAATAACAATTTATTAAAAAAAATATACATGATATAGATAGTAAAGAAAGTATAAAATATAAAAGTGAATACATTAAATTTTTTTGTATAATCACGTTTATTGTAGATATAATCAAAATTAATTCAAATATATGAAATATTAATTTCATATGTCTCCTCGTATTAAATTTATGGAAGCAATTCTTTTATATCAATGGGTTGATATTCATTTTTTGCATGACCTTTTTTCTTTCCTTTTATTTTTATTCCCGTATGTTGATAAAAATTATATTTTGGATACTTTCCAGTCCCTGAAATGAGTAAATCTTCTTTTTCATATATAAGATCTTTTCGATTATATTCACTCATTTCGAAATCTGGGATGAGTTGAATAGCAAAAGTTGGACAAGCTTCTTCACACAAACCGCAAAAAATGCACCGAGAAAAGTTTATTCGAAAAAATTTTGGGTACCAACGTCCGTTTTTATTTGTTTTTTTTTGTAAGGAAATACAGCTTACCGGACATACTACAGAACATAAATTGCATGCAACGCATCTTTCTTGATTTTCTGGATCTCTTGTTAATACGATTCTTCCCCGGTACCTTGGATATAATTTAACTGGTATATCCGGATATAAATGTGTTTCTCTTTTACTAAAGGATTGTACTCCAACTATCCAAATACTATGTAATATACTGAATAAGTTAAGAAAAAATTTTTTTATATAAAGAAAAAGCTTTTTATTAGTTTTGTTCATATAGAATTATTATTGCAGTTATTAAAAAATTAGTTAATGTAATTGGAAATAGGATTTTCCAACTTATTGTCATAGTTTGTTCATATGATGGTCTAGGAATTGCTGCCCGTATTAAAACAAAGAATATCATGAAAATAGCGGTTTTTATGAAAAACCAACAAAATGGTGGCAAGAAAGGACCTTGCCATCCTCCCAAGAAAAATGTTGTTACCAGCGATGAAATTACAATCATATTGATATATTCTCCAACAAAAAATAATCCAAACTTTATTCCTGAATATTCAATATGATAACCATCTGATAGTTCTTGTTCTGCCTCTGGTTGATCAAATGGATGTCTATGGCAAATTGCAATTCCAGCCAATATAAAAGAAAAAAATCCTAAAAATTGTGGTATGATATTCCACAAATTTTGTTGAGAATTTACAATATATTCTAAGTTAAACGATTCTGTTTTAGCTACAACCCCCATTAGTGAAAGCCCCATAAATATTTCGTAACTTATTGTTTGAGTTACTGCTCGCATAGAACCTAGCAAAGAATATTTATTATTACTTGACCACCCAGCTAGTAAAATTGGATATATTCCTAACCCTGTTATCATTAAGAAAAATAAAACCCCTATGTTAAAGTCAGATATTATCCAAGTAGGAGAGATTGGTATAATTGAAAATGTCATTATGGGTAACGTAAAAGAAAGTATAGGTGCTAAAATAAATAATGTTTTGTGTGCAAATGGAGGAGTCCATTCTTCTTTAAAAATCATTTTTAAAAAATCTGCTATTAGTTGTAATGATCCACCCCAACCTACCCGGTTTGGACCATATCTATTTTGAAACAACCCTAACAATCTTCGTTCAATAAAACTCATATAAGCACCAAAACTTACTAGTAATATAAGTGTAGTAATTGTTTTAGGAAATATTTCTATAATTTTTGATATTAATTGTTTCATACATTAATTATGTTTAAATTTGTTACTTTCATACCTGAAAGTGTTGTTGGTATACCAGGAAAACCTAATGGTAAACCTAGGTGTTTTCTGTTTAGTTTTTTACTTATTTTAATTGGAAAACAATATTTAAAGTTTTTGCAATTAAAGGAAAGTAGTGTAGTAGAATTGATGTTTCCTAATATGTTTACGTCTTTTTCGCTAATTATAATATAAATGGAAGGCATTCTTTTTTTTATAAATTTTGAATTTTGCGATGTTTCTTCGCTTCCAAAAAGGTGCCAGTAAGGAGCAATATACCAATTATCGCTTATATATGAATCTTGTTTTTCTGTAGAGAAGTTAAAATATTTTAAATTGTTTTTTTTATTTTTTTTGAATAATAAAACTCCGGAATTGTTCAAATGTGAGTTACATTTTATTTCATTTTTAAATTTATTCCAAGAATGTGATGAATTCCATCCAGGGGACCAGGAAAATGCTATTTGTTGGTGGGGGAATTGAAGGGAATTATTTCCTTCCATAGAAAACGCAAACATACTATCAAAATCTTTTTTTGTAGTTTTTTCATGAATGTTAATATGTGCGCGTATTGCAGCTTTTCCGCTATAACAATGAGGCATTCTAGCTAATTTTTGTCCGTGAATTCGGAAACTTTCTTTTGGGGATACGTATTTTATTTTTTCTAATTTTTTTATTTTTTTTGTTATTGCGTGGATAATATGATCGAGTTTTTTCCATTTTAGATTTTTTTTTGTATAAGATGAGTGTAACCAATGTAGCCAACGCCAACTTTCTAACATAATAATATTGGAATTATAATAGGAAGGGTCATATGTTTGAAAGAATCTTTGTGCTCTTCCTTCGTGATTGATTACAGTACCGCTACTTTCTGCATAACTTGTTGCTGAAAATATTAAATGAGATTGTTTGTGAGTTAGATTAAATTGGTGATCTAATACTATTAGATATTTTATTTTTTTCATTAAAGAGTTGATTGTTTTTGTTGATAGATATCTGTATAAGTCATTTTCTAATACGATTAGAGTTGTATTATTTTTGGAACTTTGTTTTTCGATTTTTATTGTATTTATTATTTTATTTAAACTGGTTCCTCCAATTATAATTGATCCCATACTATTAACATTAGATAGAACAAAGCTGATTCCTACGGTTTTTTTACCTCTTTTTTTTAAGGCAAAGGCAATATTTGCAGCAGCAGAAATAATTTTTTTGTTTCCTGATCCATTTCCAGATATTATTAGAGGTTTTTTGGCTTGAGATAATGTTTTTGTTATTAAATTTATTTCTTCTTTTAGCTCTGGATTCATATTTTTTATATGAGGAGATTTTTTATCTAATTTGTGTGCTATAGAAAATCCAAATTTTGCTTGTTCTTCAGTTGTTGCATAATATGTCCATGTTGCGATATCATCTAATTTTGTTTTATCTACATTAGTGATAAAAAGTGGATTTTTTTTATTCTGACGAATATTCATAATTGCGCGAATATTCCAATTTGGTATATTTTGTTCTTTTATGTATTTTTTTTTTGTATTTTTTATAGCTTGTCTTATTGATAAAGCCATTCTTGCACCAGTTTGTGTGATATC
Source organism: Candidatus Westeberhardia cardiocondylae (assembly GCA_001242845.1). Lineage (GTDB taxonomy): Bacteria > Pseudomonadota > Gammaproteobacteria > Enterobacterales > Enterobacteriaceae > Westeberhardia > Westeberhardia cardiocondylae. Next base: position 498,752 of record LN774881.1, on the reverse strand, counting down.
TTCTCCAAGTATTAATATTGCATCATAATCTTCTATTTCTCTAATTGATGGGGTGTGAATACCACTGTTTTCTAATATATTTAAGATTAAGTTTAATTCATTTTTTTCTTGATTTGGTATTCCTATAGAAAAATTTTCTTTTCCTACTAATTCTTTTAACGCGAAATTACTTTCAATACTAGCTCTTGGAGAACCTATCCCCCAAATTTTTGTGGATTTTTTTAGAATTTTTGTGGCATATTTTATAGCTTCATTTGCAGTTAAATTTATCCATTTTTCATTTTTTTTCTTTTTTGGTTGATGTGGTCTGTTTTTTAAGTTTATATAATCATAACTAAAACGTCCTCTATCACACAAAAAATGGTGATTAATATTTTCATTATAACGATTTTCTATTCGTCTTAATTTTCCATATCTTTCTTCAAGAAAAATGTTGCATCCTATGCTACATTGTTGACATATACTTGGAGAGCTTTGCATGTCCCATTTTCTGTTGTAATTTTTAGAATGAGTTTTATCTGTGAAAACACCTGTTGGACATATTTCTATCAAATTTCCTGAGAATTCGTTTTCTAATGTTCCGTTTTCGTATCTTCCAAAATATATATTATCATGTATTCCGTATACTCCAAAATCATTTCCACCAGCATAATCTTTATAGTAACGAACACAACGATAACATGTTATGCATCTGTTCATTTCATGTGTTATAAATGGACCAATATATTGATTTTTATGTGTTCTTTTTTTGAAATGGTATTTTCTATTTGTATGTTGAGCCATGACAGTCATATCTTGTAGATGACAATTTCCTCCTTCTTCGCAAACTGGGCAGTCATGAGGGTGATTAATCATTAATAATTCTATGATGTTTTTTCTGAAATTTTTTGTTTCTTTATCTTTAGTGGAGATAATCATATTATCATCAGGAGGTGTCATGCACGACATAATAATTTGTCCAGTTGTATCTTCTTTATCTTTATATTTTTTTATTGCACATTGTCGACAGGAACCTATGCTTCCTAGTTCTGGGTGCCAGCAAAAATAAGGAATATTAAAACCAAGGTTTAAACATGTTTTAAGTAGATTATCTTTTTGATCAACTTTATATTTTTTTTTATTTATATATATAATGGTCATAGTTATTAATGATGATTTGGGAATTTTATTATATTAATTTAGTATTTTAGTTTACGTAGATTTGTTTCATAAGCGTATTATTAATAAGATATTTTTTATTATTTAATGATTTTTTTAATTCCTTCTTCAAATTCTATTTTAAAATATTGCATGGCGCTTTTTAGTGGTCCAATTGCTGATGGTGCATGCGCGCAAAATGTTGTTCCAGGCTTAATAAAATAGCATAAATTCTTTAAAATTTTAATATCTTCTTTTTTTCCTTCTTTTTTTTCTAAAGATTTGAGAATTTTTACGATCCATGGTAAACCATCTCGACATGGTGTGCACCATCCACATGATTCTCTGGAAAAAAATTTTTCTAAGTTTTTAGTTAGTGATACCATGTTAGTTTTATGATCAATTGCTATTGATAAAGCAGTTCCTAGTCTACTTCCTATGTTTCTGATGTGAACAGAGTCCATTGGAGTATCTAAATGTTCTGGCATAAGAAACTCAGTTCCTGCTCCTCCAGGTTGCCATGCTTTTAATGTATAATTATTTTTCATTCCTTGCGCATAATCTTCTAAAATTTCTCGCGCTGTAATTCCTAATGGTAATTCCCATACCCCTGGATTTTTTACTTTTCCCGAAAATCCCATTAATTTTGTTCCGCTATCATTGCTGAGTTTTAACGAAAGATTTTTGTACCATTTTATACCGTGTTCAACAATAGCAGGTATATTACATAATGTTTCAACATTATTTATACAAGTTGGTTTTCCCCACAATCCAGAATTTGCTGGAAATGGTGGTTTATTTCTAGGAATAGCTCTATAACCTTCTAGTGAATTGAGTAACGCCGTTTCTTCTCCACAAATATATCTTCCGGCTCCAGTGTGCAAAATTAAATTGAAGTTAAAATTGCTGTTTAAGATATTTTGTCCTAAAAGATTGTTTTTTTTTGCTTCAGAAATTGCTTTTTGTAAATGGATAGCTGCTTCAATATATTCTCCTCTTAGAAAAATATATCCATTGTTTGCTTGTATAGCATATGAAGCAATTAACATCCCTTCTATTAGAAGGTGTGGCAATTTTTCCATAAGTAAACGATCTTTATATGTTCCAGGTTCCATTTCATCTGCATTACATATTAAATATTTGGTATGTATTTTTGGATTATTGGGTATGAGACTCCATTTTAATCCTGTTGGGAATCCAGCCCCTCCTCTTCCTTTAAGACCTGAATCTTTTATTAATTGGATAATTTCGTTTGGTTGATTTTTCAAAGCAATTTTTGCTCCTAAATATCCATGTTTTTCTTTATATTCTTTTATCCATACTGGTTCATGATCATTTCGTAACCGCCAAGTTAAAGGATGTGTTTCCATGATTCGATTTATGGTATTCATTATTTATATTTTTTTAATAAAAGAGAAATTTTTTTTGGTGTTATGTTTGTATAAGTGTTATCGTTAATCATAATTACTGGACTTTTATCACAATTTCCTAGACAACAAGTAGGTAGTAACGTAAATTTTTTGTTTTTTGTAGTTTGTCCAGGTTTGATTTTAAGTAAAAATTCAATTTTTTTTTTAATGATTTCATATCCTGTAATGTAACAAACGATACTATCACAATATCTAATAATATTTTTTCCAACTGGTTTTCTAAAAATTTGACTGTAAAAAGTTGTTATTTCTTCTAATTCACTACTAGACATATTTAATGTTTTTGCTATAGGATTCATAAGTTCGTCTGGTATCCAATTGTACTTTTTTTGTATGAATTTTAATACTTCAATAGAAGCAGCACGTGGGCTTTCATAGTTTTTTTTTTCTTTTTCTATGATTTTTTTATCTTGTTCATCTAAAAATAATTTTTTATTCATAATTTTATTGTAAAATTTTAAGATTTTATTTTTGTGTAACAATTTTTTTATATTTTACTATCTGTCTACATCAGACATAACAAAATCAATACTTCCTAAGTATGTAATTAAATCTGATAATATACTTCCTTTTATTACTGAAGGTATTTGTTGTAAATGTGGAAAACTAGGTGTTCTAATTCTAGTTCTATAACTCATAGTGCTTCCATCACTAATTAAGTAGTAACTGTTTATTCCTTTTGTAGCTTCTATCATTTGAAATGATTCATTTGCTGGTATTACTGGACCCCAAGATACTTGTAAAAAATGTGTAATAAGAGTTTCAATGTTTTTTGTTGTGTGATGTTTTAAAGGTGGAGTAGTTAATGGATGATCAGCTTTGTACGGTCCAGATGGCATATTTTTTAAACACTGCTCAAGTATTCGAAGACTTTGATAGATTTCTTCAATTTTTATTATGATTCTACTATAGCAATCACTGATACCTTTTCCAATAGGGATTTCAAATTCAAAATTTTCATAATAGGAGTAAGGTCTTTTTTTTCTTATGTCAAAATTAATACCAGTTGCCCGTAAAGCTGATCCTGTTACTCCCCATTTTAATGCTTCTTTAAAATTATATGAAGCAACTCCTTTAGTTCTTGCTTGAAAAATAGAGTTTTTTATAGATAGTTTTACATATTTATTCAACCTTTTTGGTATCCATAATAAACATTCTTGTAATAGTTTATTCCACCCATTTGGTAAATCATTTGCTACTCCTCCGATTCGGAACCAAGCTGGATGCATTCTAGCTCCCGTTATTCCTTCAATAACATTATATATTTTTTGTCTATCTGTAAACGCTAAAAATACTGGTGTCATTCCTCCTACATCTTGAATATATGTGCTAATGTATAAAAGGTGGCTATTTATCCGAAACAATTCTGATAGCATAATTCTGATGACTTTTACTCGATTTGGTACTTTTATATTAGCTAATTTTTCTACAGCTAATATATATGGCATTTCGTTGATACACCCCCCTAAATATTCAACGCGGTCGGTGTATGGGATATAATTATGCCATGATTGTCGTTCCCCCATTTTTTCTGCTCCTCTATGGTGGTACCCTATATCTGGAACGCAGTTGATTATTTCTTCACCTTTCAATTGCAAAATGATACGAAATACTCCATGTACTGATGGATGATTTGGCCCTAAGTTGAGAAACATGAAATTTTCATTTTTTGTTTTTTTGCTCATTCCCCATTCTTTTGGGTTAAAATTTAAATTTCGCATAGATAGATTTTCTTTTTCTTTATCTAAAAAGAACGGTTCCATTTCGGTAGCTCTGGCTGGATGATCTTTTCGAAGAGGATATCCCTGCCAATTTTTTGGCATAATCAGATGTGTGAGGTTTGGATGATTATCAAATATTATTCCAAACATTTCCCAAGTTTCTCGTTCGTACCAATTAGCATTAGGAAAAATTTTTGTTACTGTTGGGATATGTAAATTATTTTCTAATAATGCAACTTTTATAATAATATCTAAGTTATTGGGAATGGATAATAAATGATAAAAAATGGTAAAATCTGTTTTTGGTAAATGTTGTTTGTTTATTCTTAATCGCTCATCTATTGCATGTAAGTCATATAGCATATTATATGGTTTTTTTTCGTTTTGTTTTAAAAAATTTAATATTTGTAGTATTTGTTTTTTATTTACCCATATTACTGGACTGTTTATTTTAGTTGATTGTAAAAAAAAGTTTTTTTTTCCGAATTTTTGATAAATGTTTTGAATTGTTAAATTATCTTGATAATTTTTTTCTTTTAAAGTTTCTGGGTTTAAATTTTGTTCATTGGTTTTTTTCATATGTTTTAAGGTTTTTTATTTTTCATGATATGTTCAATTATAAATCAGAATTAATAAAAGTTTTCAGCAAAATTTAAATATCATTTATGGATTGTAATGTTTTGATTTTTTGGTTTTTTTTTCTTTTTTTGTAACGTTCTGCGTTTATTTTTATTTTGTATTTTTTTTGATTTCCTATGACCCAGGATAATGGTCTTTTTTCTTTTTTTATAGATTTTTGCAAAAGAAGAAGTGCTTGAATATAAGCTTCTGGTCTTGGAGGACACCCAGGTATATAAATATCGACAGGAAGAAATTTATCGATACCTTGTACTACAGAATAAATATCATACATTCCTCCTGAATTTGCACATGATCCCATTGATATCACCCATTTTGGTTCTAACATTTGATCATATAGACGTTTAATAACCGGGACCATTTTTATAAACGGAGTTCCAGCTATTACCATAAGATCTGCTTGTCTCGGTGATGCTCTAATAACTTCAGAACCAAAACGTGCTATGTCGTGAATGGATGTAAATGCAGTAGTCATTTCGACATAACAACAAGATAATCCAAAATTGAGAGGCCAAATAGAATTACTTCTGCTCCAGTTTACGATATTTTGTACAATTTTTTTTAATTTATATAAATAAATGTTATTTGTTATGTTGTTTTGAGTATTTTTCGTTTTGTTTATTTTGTTTGTTAGATGATGTTTTTTTTTATTTTTTATTTTTATATCAGTAAGAGTATATTTCATTTTTAGATTTTAATAGTAAAATGAGATTTTGTGTTTAATAATTTATAGTTAGTTTAGAATTTATGTTTGTTTTTTATTTGAGAGACTTTTCCAATTTAGTACATCTTTTTTTATTAGATATAAAAGTGAAACTAATAAATTTACTATAAATATTATTGCTTCAATAAACCCTATCCAATTTGCTTCGCGGATTATAGTAGCCCAAGTATATATGTAGATAGATTCTATATCAAAAATAACGAAAGACATTGCTAGTAAATAGAACTTTGCAAAAAATTGTAATTTTTCTTGTTTTATTGGATTCACTCCTGATTCAAATGGAATATTTTTAGAAGATGATGTATTAAGATTAGTAGGACGTTCCCCAAGAAAATAACTGATAATAAGCAATAACGCGCATAGAATTAAAGCGAGAGTGAAAAATGTTATGAATGATACTATATGCATTTATATTTTAAATTTCCGTTTGTTTAGTATAGAGCAGTTATAGGTTATTTTATATTGTTGTATTGAATTTTTATCAAAAATTTTAATTTTAGATAGGATTTTATTATAACAAAATGGAATGAATTTTTATATTTAAATAAATTATTTTATTCGTTTTTATTTTGAAGTATGAATTGTTAAATTTTAAAAATTTTAGTTTAGTCTATTTTAGAATATAAAAAATTGAAATTTATTTCAACCAAAACTTTAATATATTTTGGAATATTTAATAGAAGATGTTTATTTTGTTAAATTTAAAATAACTTTAGTTTTGTAACATAATAAAGTAAATAAGTTTTAGTTTTTTTTATAATAGATTACTTCATTATGTGTTTTTAAAAGAGCATAATTGGAATATTGTATAGCTTTAGTTTTTCGTTTTTGTTTGTTACATTTGTGTCAATTTTGTATGATTCTAAGTTTATAATCTTTTAATATTAAATATATCATTACAATTGTATAAAATAATTTTGCAGTTGTATATAAAATTTTATTTACTGTCATATGTTTAGTTTCTATAAGATTTTATAAAATTTAGGTTCTGATTTTATTTGCTTTTTAATTTAAATTGTAGTATTATATAATGGAATTCTGAAAATGAGTTTATTGATTCTAACAAAAATAAAGATTATTACAATATTTTTGGTTTGTAGGTTTATATGATTCAATTATGCTTCCTTATGTTATTTTGAAATTTAATTTTTAAATTTTTACAAGTTTGTGGTTTGATAACATTATTTAATTTTTTGCATTTTAATTTCATTTGATTTTGAAATCTTTGTAATTGTTTGAATGTGTAATGTGGTATTGATTTATTTTTGATAACTTTGTTTTTATGCATGTGTTGTTTTAATACAATATAATTTAGATTTTTTATTTTTTTAAAGTAGAAAATATTAAATTTTCAGTTTTTAATTACAGTGTATATCGTTAAATATTTTTTGATTTTATATTTTATAGAATTGGTTTTGAATTGTTTTGTATATTGAATGGTATTGTTGTTTTGTATGTTTTAATTTGTGAGATTAGATGTTTAAAATAAATTGTTTTTATGTAATTTTTTCGTATAAAATATGTTTAATAAATTAATATTAGTATTGAATTGTGGTAGTTCTTCAATAAAATTTTCTGTTATTGATTTTTCTAAAAAAGAAAAATGTCTTTTTGGTTTGGCTGAATTTTTCTTATCAAAAGAGGTGTGTATTGAATGGAAAATAGATAATGTACGGAAAAATAGAGTATTGAATATTATGAATTCTGACATTATGAACACCGTTGACATGGTTTTAGATTTTATTATTGATGATATTTTAAAAAAAGAACTAAAAAATTTAGGAAAATTATTTGCTGTAGGTCATCGTGTTGTTCATGGTGGTATGCATTTTATTAAATCCGAAATTATTAGTGATGATGTTATAAAAAATATAGAAGATTCTATTTCTTTTGCTCCTTTGCATAATCCAGCGCATTTGATTGGTATTAGGAAAGTTTTAAAAAAGTTCCCATATGTTTCTAAAAAAAACGTTGCAGTTTTTGATACAGCTTTCCACCAAACTATAAAAGAGGATTCATATCTGTATCCTTTACCATATTTTTTGTATACGGATTATGGTGTTCGACGTTACGGGGCGCATGGAATAAGCCATTTTTATGTATCTCGTAAATCTGCAGAATTTTTGAATAAATCAGTTAATGAAATTAATGTTATTACATGTCATTTAGGAAATGGTAGTTCTATTTCAGCTATTCGAAAAGGAAAGTGTGTAGATACTTCAATGGGTATGACTCCTTTAGAAGGATTAGTTATGGGAACACGTTGCGGAGATATTGATCCTTCTATTATCTTTTATCTATATGAAGAATTGGGTATGTCGATTGAAGATATTAAAAAGATGTTGTATAAGAAATCTGGATTGTTAGGGTTAAGTGGTGGTATTAGTAGCGATTGTCGTTATATGGAAAAACATTATCATAATGTTTTTTCTAGTTCTCATCGCGCTATAAATGTTTTTTGTCATCGATTAGCGAAATATATTGGATCTTATAGTATTTTAATGGATGGAGAATTAGACGCAGTTATTTTTACCGGAGGGATTGGTGAAAATTCCGCACTAATACGCGAATTAACGTTAAAAAAATTAATTTTATTAAATTTTAAATTGGATTATGATTTAAACTCATCAACACGTGGTGGGAAATCTGGTTTTATAACTTCTCGTGATAGTCGTCCAGCTATTGTAATCCCAACCAATGAAGAGTTGATAATTTCTCAAGATGTTGTTCGTTTAATAGGATAATAACATTTTAATGTGGTGTATTAATAACGTAAAGGATTAAATTTTGTCTCGTGTGATTATGTTAATTTCTATTGATATTGGGGTTGGGTTGAGTAGTGTTGTTCTTAGCATGATGTATGCTATGGAAAAACAAAAGATAAGATTTGGTTTTTTTAAACCCGTTACAGATTGTAATTTAAGTGAAGTGGATTTTTTTTACACTTCTGATTCTATTTCATACTTTATTAAACATTATTATCCACAGGTTTCTTATGCATGCTCATTAGATATAAATTATGTTGAGTATCTTTTTGATTCTAATAAATTAAATATTTTAATGGAGGAAATTGCGTTTCGTTTTTATCAAACTTTTTCAAAAGAAAGCGTGGTATTAATAGAGGGTGTAATGTCTTCTTTTCAAAATCCGTATTTTTTTAAATTGAATTTAGATATTGCAAAATTATTAAATGCTGAGATTATTTTTGTAAGTTCGCTGGATAAATCATATTTTAATTTAAAAAAATGTATTAAATTAGTGGATATATATTTTGATAGTTGTAAAAAAAATGTTATTGGAATTATTTTCAATAAAATTGATGCGCCAAAATATGAATATAAATATGTTTTTTCTAATATTTTTAAAAATTTGAATTATTTTCCGTTTCTAATGAAATTAGAGAATCGTTTTTCTTGTTTATTTAAAGATATTCCGTTTCCTATTTTGGGTTGTATTCCATGGAATATTAATTTGCTTTCTACTCGAGTCGTTGATGTAATTTCTCATATAAATGCTCATGTTATATATGAAGGGGAAATATATATTCGAAGAATTAAAGAAATAGTTATTTGTTCTAATAATTTGTTTTGTGTATTAAAATATTGTAATTCTGAATCTTTATTAATAATTTCTTTAAATTTTTATGAAGCATTGGTAGCAATATATTTTATATTAATAAATAGAATTGAAGTAAGTTCAATATTATTAACTGATTTTAATGAAGATAAAAAATTGTATATTAATCAACATTTTCAAACTCTTTTGAACAAGTGTAATATTTCATTTTTTTTTGTGAAAAGTAATATTGTGGAAGTTTTATTGGATTTAAGAAATTTTAATTTAAAGGTGTTTGTAAATGATCGAGTTAGAATAAGAAGAATACAAAAATTTTTTGTTGATTATATTGATTATTCTTGGTTGCGTATTAGGAAAGCTAAGAGTTTGAAAAAATCTTTTTTTGTTTCTTCTTCTTTTTTTTGTTATCGTTTGATTGAATTGGCTTGTCAACATAAGAAACGTATTGTATTTCCAGAAGGAAATGATTCTCGTATAATTAGGGCGTCTTCTGTTTGTTCTGAAAGGGGTATTGCAAGTTGTATATTATTAGGAAATGCGGATATTATTAAAAGAATAGCTTTTACAGAAGGAATAACATTGCATAGAAATATTCAAATAATTAATCCTTTAGCATTTATAGAGAAATATGTTTCTCGTCTTGTTGAATTACGTAAGAATAAGGGTATGAATGAGTTTATGGCTCGTAAACAATTGTCGAATAATGTAGTATTTGGTACATTGATGCTTGAAAGTGGAGATGTAGATGGTTTAGTTTCTGGCGTTGTTAATACTACCGCCGATACTATTCGTCCTGCTTTACAAATTATTAAGATGGTACCGGGGGTTTCATTAGTATCTTCTATATTTTTTATGTTATTTTCAGATCAGGTGTTGATTTACGGAGATTGCGCAATTAACCCTAATCCTACTGCTGAACAATTATCGGAAATTGCTTTGCAATCTGCTAATTCTGCTATTACTTTTGGAATAGAACCGAGAGTTGCTATGATTTCTTATGCTACAGGAAATTCTGGATTTGGTAAAGATGTTGATAAAGTTAGAAAAGCTACTCTTTTGGCGAAAAAAAAATGTCCATCTTTAATTATTGATGGACCTTTGCAATATGATGCAGCAATTTCTCAAGATGTTGCACGTATAAAAGCTCCATTTTCTTCTGTTGCTGGGAATGCTAATGTATTTATTTTTCCTGATCTTAATACAGGAAATGTGACTTATAAGGCAGTGCAGCGTTCGGCAAATTTGATATCTATTGGTCCTATATTACAAGGAATATGTAAACCCGTGAATGATTTGTCTAGAGGAGCGTTACTTGAAGATATTATTTATACTGTAGCAATAACTAGCATTCAATCTTAGTAATAGAAAAATTTTTACATTTTAGTTTGAAAATAAAATTTTGTATTTTATATTAAGATTTATTTAACTATTTTTATTATGTAAGTTAATAATTGTTAAGTTCGTTTATTAGAAAATAGTTTTATAAGTTTTATTTCGCATGGTTAGATATAGTTTAGAAAATTTGTATGTGGTGGTTTTGTATATTTTAATATATTAAATATGATTAATTGTAATTTATGTATAAAATAATATATTTTATATAAATTATGTGATTGTGTTTTTGAATATTTAATTTTTAAAATATGTTTTGTGAAAAATTTTTTGTTTGTTCTAATATATTTAGAAACAGTTTTATATTTTAGGATAAGTGCTTATTCGTAATAATTTCATTATTGGGGAAATAGTGTGGAATGAACCAAATATTAGTATGCAGTCTGTTTTAGAACTGTCTTTTATAGCTTGGTTCCAAGCGCTTACTACATTATTGAATTGTTTTATGTTTTCCCCTCTAAGATGTATGGATAGTTCTTCTGATGTAGCGCCTCTTTCATGTTTTATAGAAGCACAATTCCAATTTTTTGCTATTCCTTTAAAATTTGCAAGTGTTCCTTGTATATTTTTGTCTTTTAACATTCCAACTATTACTGTTATTTTTTTAGTTTTTTTTAATATTTTTTTTATATTGTTAGAAAGATAAGCGGATGCATGTGGATTATGCGCAGCATCTAATATTATTAATGGATTTTTTTTTATACATTGAAATCTTCCAGGAAGTTGTATTTTTTGTAATTCATTTTTAATGTTTTTTTTTGATATATTGAATGGTAAACATGAAACAATAGCTAATGCAGTAGCAGCGTTTTCTATTGGAATTTTAGGTATTGGAAGAGCTGTTAAAATATAATTTTTGTTCCACCAGGACCATTTTTTTTTGTTTTTTTTTATTTTTATCCACCAATTTTTATTTTTTACGTATAATAAAGCTCCAATTTTATTGGCTTCATTAAATAATGTTTTAGGTACATTTTCTTCTCCAAAAATTGCTGGTTTTTTGTTTCGAAAAATTCCAGATTTTTGCTTAGCAATACTATTTCTATTAGTTCCTAATATTTCTGTATGATCTAGAGCAATATTTGTAATTACTGAAATGTCGGAATTTATTATATTTGTTGCGTCTAATTTTCCTCCTAAACCTACTTCTAAAATTGCTACATCTACTGAAAATTTTTTAAATAGTTGTAAGGCTGAAAGGGTGCTAAATTCAAAATAACTTAAAGATATATTATGTCTATGTTTTTCTATAATTTTCATGGATTGAACAAGATCAGTATCTTGTAATATTTTGCCTTGTATTCGTATTCTTTCGTTATAATATAGTATGTGTGGAGAATTATAGACACCTACGCGTATTCCACTGGAAATTAGGATTCTTTCTAGAAGATGGCATGTTGTTCCTTTTCCGTTGGTTCCCCCCACTATAATAGTGTATGGTGATGGATGTAGTAATTTTAATTTTTTAGCAACGTATTTTACTCTTTCTAATCCAAGATCCATGTTTCTATGATGTAAATGTTTAATATGATTTATCCAGGAAGATAACGAAGAACTTTTAGTATTAGTAAACATTTTATGTTAGTTTAGTTTCAATAAAAATTATATATTACAATTTTACGTTAAAATTTATTTTAATTTTATTCTAAAAATTGGGTTTAGGTTTATTCATTAATTTTGCTAATATATTTGCTAATCTTTTTCTCATATCTTGTCTTCTAATGATAATATCAATCATACCTTTTTTTAGTAGAAATTCGCTCCTTTGAAATCCAGATGGAAGGGTTTCTTTTACTGTTTGTTTGATAACTTTTGCTCCAGTGAAACCAATAAGCGCTTTAGGTTCTGCAATATTTATGTCTCCTAACATAGCTAAACTAGCGGATACACCGCCCATGGTAGGGTTGGTTAATACAGAAATGTAGGGTAGATGTTTTTTTTTTAATTTTTTTAAAGCTGCACTTGTTTTTGCCATTTGCATTAAAGAGAATAATGATTCTTGTATTCTTGCTCCTCCACTTGCTGAAAAACAAACCAGTGGACAATTTTCTTGTAATGCTTTTTTTATTGCGTAAACAAAACGTGTTCCAACTACAGAAGACATTGAACCACCTATAAATGCAAATTCAAAAGAAACAGCTATTATTGGCATTTTATATAATTTTCCTTGCATAGCTATTAACGCATCTTTTTCGTTTGTATTTTTTTGTGCTTTTATTAATCGATCTTTATATTTTTTTGAATCTTTAAATTTTAGAATGTCTTTTGGTTCTAGTTCTTTACCAATTTCTTTGTAATTGTTTTCTATATCTAGAAAAGAATGTAGTCTAGATCTTGCACTGATTTGTCTATGATAGTCGCATTTTGGGCATACTTCTAAATTTTTTTTTAATTCTTCATAATATAATATTTGTTTGCAATTTTCGCATTTAACCCATATACCTTTTGGTATATTTGTTTTATGCGAAGAGGTAATATTTTTTTTTGTGATTCGTTCAATCCAATTCATATATATTTTATTAATGATTTTGATTAAATTTATTGGATAATTATGTGTTAAATATTATTTTTAATAATTAAGTGATTTTAATATTAATTTTTTGTTTGAATAAAATTCAAATGTTTATATTTTAAAATTTTATAATTTAAATCTTGTTTATTGTAATATAAAATTTTTAAAAGATAAATTGAATTATTTTGTTGAGAAATTTGTATTTTATTAAAATTATTTATTGGATATTAGGTATTTGTAGCTATTAATTGAATATCAAATAATTACAGAACAGAATAAAATTATTCTGTTAAAAATAATGGTCCAATAGGTGTAATGGGTAAATTAAATTTTGTTGGATATTTAATTTCTACTAAATATAATCCTTTTGCTGGAGCGGTGGGTCCTGCTAATTTTCTGTTTTTATTTTTTAATAATTCTTGTATCCAATGTTTGGTTTGTTTTTCTTTTCCTATTTCTATGAAACTTCCTACAATATTTCGTACCATATGGTGCAGAAATGAATTTGCTTTAATGTCGATTATAATGTAATTATTAATGCTTTTAATTTGTAATAAGTATATATTTCTCCAAGAGGTTTTTGATTGACATTTTGAAGAACGAAAAGAAACAAAATTTTTTTCTCCTAATAGATATTTTGCTGAAAAATTCATGTTTTGAATGTTTAACTTTTTTTTGCAATGCATTAACCCATTATTGAATAATGATGGTCTAGTTGGAAAATTATAAATTATGTATCGGTATCTTCTTGAGATCGCACTAAATCTTGCATGAAAATTGTTTTGTACTGGTTTTGCCCAATTTACATTAATATTTTTTTTTAAGTTTGAATTTACTCCTAATGTCCATGCGTTTATTGGAAGTATTTTGTTAGTGTTAAAGTGTATTATTTGTGAAGTTGCGTGTACTCCAGTATCTGTTCTACTAGCGCATGATGTTTTTATTTTTTCATTTGCAATTTTTGATAAAGCATATTCAATATTTTCTTGTATGCTTAAAAGATTTTTTTGACGTTGCCAACCAAAAAATTTGCTTCCATCATACCCTATGCTGAGTGCTATTTTCATTTTTTACAACCAATTTTTGTTGAATAAATTGAAATAAATTTAACCATATAGAAGTTTAATTAATTTATTAGTTTTTATATGTTATATTTGTTAATGAAATTTTTAGATGTTAAATATTTTGTAAATTTTAATTATTTGAATTATGTAATGTATGAATTAAGAACAATAGTGTTGTTATTACTGAAGTTGTTAAATATTATTTTGCATATTTGATGAAAATCTAGATATAAGAATTTTTTGTTTGTTTTTAGAATACAAAGTTTTATTATATTAATTTAAGTTTAATTAATTTTATAAAATTATTATGGTTTTACGAAAAAATATTATTTTATAATAAATGGTATTAAATATGCAATATAGTAAGAAATTTAGAAAAGGGAAATTTTAAAATTTCTTGGAATATAATATTATGAAATTATTTTGTAGAAATAATTTGAAGTCTAATTTTAATTATTTAATTGACATGTAAAGAATAACTTATATTTTACATAGTTTTAATATGTTTATTTTTTAAAAATTTTATATTTATTGTAAATATATCGAATCAATTTCGTTTGATTTCAAAGTGTTAATGAATTTATATCAAAAATTAAATATTAATTTTGAAATGATTATAATCGTTTTTGTAAATTTGTGTTTATATCTAATTTATAGAATGGTTATTTTGATTTTTAATTTTTATTTAAAAATATTTTATTTTAAGAATATTATTTGTATTATTTTTATTAAATTAATAATTTATAATAATGTTGTGTATTAGAGAAATTTAATTTTGTTTATTTAAATGTGTTTTGAAATATTATATTTTTTTGAATATATTACAATAGATTTGTATCTAAATTAATATATTAGTTGTATTTAGATACAACAATACTTGCGTTAGTTCCTCCAAATCCAAAACTATTGCTCATAGCAATATTTAAGTTTTTTTTGGTGAATTTTGTTATTAGGTTCATATTTTTTACTTCTGGGTCTAATTTTTCTATATTGATACTTGGTGCAATAAAATTGTGTTTGAGCATTAGTAGTGTAAAAATTATTTCATGAACTCCGGAAGCACCCAAGGAATGTCCAGTTATTGATTTTGTTGAAGAGAAATTTGGATGTTTTTTTCCAAATGTTTTTTTTATAGCCCATATTTCTTTTATGTCTCCAATTTTTGTTGATGTTCCATGTACATTTAAATAATCTATTGGTTTTTTAATGTTGTTTGTAGCCATTTTCATACATCGAACGGCTCCTTCCCCCGAAGGTATTACCATATTATATCCATCAGAGTTTGCTCCGTATCCGATGATTTTAGCGTAAATATAAGCATCTCTTGATAAAGCATGTTCTAGCTCTTCTATTACTACTATTCCTCCACCTCCAGATATAACAAATCCGTCTCTATTTATATCGTAAGTTCTGGAAGCTTTTTTTGGAAAATTGTTATAATGTGTAGAAAGTGCTCCCATAGCATCAAATTCACAAGCCATTTCCCAACATAATTCTTCTCCTCCTCCCGCAAATACTATGTCTTGTTTTCCAAATTGTATCATTTCTGCAGCGTTTCCTATACAATGTGCAGATGTGGAACAAGCAGAACTAATGGAATAATTTACTCCTCGTATTTTAAATGATGTTGCTAAACATGCTGATATTCCTGAAGACATTGTTTTTGTTACCATATATGGTCCTACTCTATGTAATCCTTTAGTTAACATTTTATTAGAACTTGATGCTTGATTTTTGGGGGATCCATTTCCTGAACCTACAATTAAACCGGTTCTATCATTAGAAACCATGTTAGTTGTTAGTTTTGAATCTTTGATAGCTTCTTCCATAGATAAGTATGTGTAAATTGAAGCGTTGTTCATAAATCGGGAATTTCTTCTATCAATTAATCCGTTTGTATCAAGTTTAATATTTCCCCAAATATGGCTTCGCATTCCTGAATTTTTTAGTTCTTGGGATAATACAACCCCTGAATTTCCTTTTTTTAGAGATTGTAGAACTTCTTTTTTGTTATTTCCAATGCTTGATATAATACCAATTCCTGTAATTACAGCGCATTTAATTTGGGATTTTGAAGGTTTTTGATTTTTCATATTGTATATAGTTTTTGATTTATTTGTAGTATATTTTAAGATGTATTCTATTTTAGATGATTTATTAAATTTAGAAATTGTTTTTTGTGTTTATTTAGTTTTATAGTTTATTTTAATTATTGTGAAATTTTATTAATTTTAATAAATAACAAAATTTTTAGAATAAATTTTTTGTTTTATTTTAAAATATTTTATTATTTTTGTACAAAAATAAGAAATTTATATATAATGAGAATATAGTATATATTTATAGCTTTATAGTTTAAATTATGATGTTTAATTTGAATATGTTGTATCATGTTATGTAATATTTTTTCAAGAAAAAATTTTTGGTTTGTATTAAATAGAAAAATTTTATTTTGTTATATTTGCGTAATTTATATTTGTTTATTTTTTATGTATTTATTAGATATAAATAAGTATTTTATTTTGTAGTTTTTATATTTAGTTTAAATTGTAATATTAATTTTATTGGATAAACGTATAAATTATACGCTTGTAGATTTGTAAAAATTAATATTTGATTTTTAGTTCAATGATTTTGTATTTTATAATATAAATATAATAAAAATTATAGATTGTTTTTTTGGATGTTTAAAGTTTTTTGAACAAAAATTTTTAAAATGTTGAATGTTAGTTTTTTTGAAATTCAATTTATGTGTAGTAAATGTTAAGTATGTTATGTTTGTATTTGATTTTATTTTTTTAATATGAGTATTATAAAAATTATATTTAATGATTATTTTATGAAATTATTATTTTCATTGTTTGATTTGTATGTTTGTATAAATTTGATATGTTTTTGATGGTATTGTATTTTAAATGTTTTGTTATTGGATATATTAATATTTAGATTCCATAATTTAAATGGAAATTTTTTGAATTAGTATTTATCATAATTTAATTTTATATTATTTTAATAAGAGTTAAATAATGTTGTATTTATTTTATATGTATTTAATATTTGTATATATTATTTATATGCAAATTTTGTAAAATAATTTTTAAGATGTTGTATATTGTTTTTTATAAAATAGATATTGGTTTGAGTAATTAATGTATTGTAAAAAAATGTTTCTTTGCAAATATATTGTATTGTAGATGTTAAGTTATATATTGAAGTGAATTCTATTTTGTATAGATGGAATTTGTGTAGAATTTAATGTTATTTTATGAAATAAAATATTTTATTATGTTATTTTGTATGCAGGGTAAAAAAATGGTTAAAAGTATAAAAATGTTGTCTCCAATTTTTTCTGCTGGTTTGAGTACATATATTAAAATTGTTAATACTTATTATTCGATATTAACAGAGCAAGAAGAAAAGAAATTGGCTGAACGTTTATATTATAAAAGTGATTTAAATGCAGCGAAAAAATTAATTTTAGCGCATTTACGTTTTGTTATTCATATTTCTAGAAATTACTCTGGATATGGTTTATCTCAAGCTGATTTAATCCAAGAAGGAAATATTGGTTTGATGAAAGCGGTTCGTCGTTTTAATCCAGAGGTAGGGGTCAGATTGGTATCTTTTGCTGTTCATTGGATAAAGGCTGAAATTCATGAATATATATTACGAAATTGGCGCATAGTAAAAGTAGCTACAACTAAATCGCAACGTAAGTTATTTTTTAATCTTCGAAAAACTAAGCGTCGTTTTTCTTGGTTTAGTCAGAGGGAAATAGACATGGTTGCTAAAGAATTAGGTGTAACTAGTAAGGATGTTCGTGAAATGGAGTCTCGTATGACTGAAAAAGATGTGACATTTGATTTGATTTCTTCAGAAGAATGTTGTGAAGGACAAAAGCTAGCTCCGATATTGTATTTGTATGATAAATCTTCTGATTTTGCTAATAATATTGAAGAGAATAATTGGGATAATTATACTTCAGATAAATTAAATACGGCTTTGAAGAAATTGGACCCCCGTAGTCAAAATATCATACGGTCTCGTTGGTTAAACGGGGAAAATAAAATAACTTTACAAAAATTGGCTGATCAATATGGTCTTTCTGCCGAAAGAGTTCGACAGTTGGAAAAAAATGCTATGAAAAAAATTCGTTTATCGATTGAATCTTAAATTAAATTTGATGTATATTGTATATTTAATACAATAATTGCGGGAATTTATATGTATTTATTTTTTACTATTTTAATGGATTTTATCATAAAATGAGATAGAATAATATAAAATGAATTGTGAAAGGTATTTTAATTTTTATTTTTTTATATAATTTTGTTTTTCTTGGAACGCGGTTTGTTTATATTTGTTGAAGTTATTTTTTTTAGATTTTTTATGTTTTTGTTTATTGGAATTTTATAAAATTAAAGTATATTTGGAGGAAGAATGGCTGGTAATAGTATTGGACAATTTTTCCGTGTTACTAGTTTTGGAGAATCTCACGGTGTTGCTTTGGGGGGTGTAATAGATGGAATGCCTCCAGGAATTTTTCTTGATGAAACAGATATACAACACGATCTTAATCGTAGAAGACCAGGAAAATCTCGTTATACTACTCAGAGGCGTGAGTTGGATATAGTGGAAATTCTTTCTGGAACTTTTAAGGGCTTGACTACAGGAACCAGTATTGGTTTAATAATTAAAAATACTGATTTTCGATCCCAAGATTATAATGAGATACAACATGTATATCGACCTGGTCACGCAGATTATACGTATGATTGTAAATATGGGTATCGTGATTATCGAGGTGGGGGAAGATCTTCAGCAAGAGAAACAACTGTTCGTGTTGCTGCTGGTGCAATTGCAAAGAAATATTTATCTAAATATGGTGTAGAAGTACGAGGTTTTTTATCACAAATAGGAGATATTTGTTTAGAGTTGAAAGATTTAGATGAAATTGAAAAAAATGATTTTTTTTGTCCGGATATTAATCGTTTGGAAGAATTAGATGTTTTAATTCGTAAATTAAAAAAGTCAGGAGATTCCTTGGGGGCGAAAATTACAGTTATTGCAAAAAATGTTCCTCCAGGATTAGGGGAACCTGTTTTCGATAGATTGGATGCTGATTTGGCGCATGCATTTATGAGTATTAATGCTGTGAAAGGAGTTGAGATTGGTGATGGATTTTCTGTAATAAGTAAGTATGGAAGTGAAAATAGAGATGAAATTACTTCTAAAGGTTTTATGAGTAATCATGCTGGAGGAATTCTGGGGGGAATAAGTAGTGGTCAGGATATTATAGCACATATTGCTTTTAAACCTACTTCTAGTATTAGAATTCCGGGTAGGACTATCAATAATGTAGGGAAGTTAGTAGAAATAGTGACTAAGGGAAGGCACGATCCTTGTGTTGGAATCAGGGCTGTTCCTATTGTTGAGGCTATGATGGCTATTGTTTTAATGGATCATTGGTTAAGACAGCAAGCTCAATGTATAGATGTGTTTCAAAAATATTTGAAATAATTGTTAAATAAATTAGATGTGAAATTTTGATTTATTATAATATTTTTATTAGTTTGTTTAAAATTAGATAAAATAATATTTGAAGATATAGGTTTTGATTTTTTAATATTTTAAATAATTTTGGGATATTGTTTTATGAATTTTTATTATATAAATGTATTGAGGGTATTTTTTTATGAATATTTAAAGAAAGTTTTTATAAAATTAGTTTTATGAAATATTTTATTTGTATATTTTTTATTTATTTATTCGCAAATAATGTAGTGGGTTTATTGGTTTTCCTTTATAATACATTGAAAAATGTAATTTTATTTTGTTAGTTTCTGTTTTTCCCATAGTAGCAATTTTTTGTCCTGTTTTGACTCTATCTGTTTCATTAACTAATATTTTTTCATTATGTGCATATACGCTTAAATAATTGTGGTTTTCGTGTTTAATTATGATTAAATTTCCGTATTCTTTTAAATCGTTTCCTATATATACTACTTTTCCATTAGCTACAGATAAAATTGGTTGTCCTAAATTTCCAGATATGTCGATACTTTTATTTTTGTTATTTTTTATGGATGTGTAATTTGGTATATTTTCATTTTTTACTGGCCAATTCCAGTTAATAATAGTACTTTTTTTGTAATTATTATTTAGAGAGCTTTTTTTGGAGTTTTTTGAATGTAATGAATTTTCTTTTTTTATTTTTATTTTTTTTATACTATGTTGTATGTGTGTTAATAATGTAATCTTTTTATTTTTTTTATGAAAAATGTTTTTAATTTTATTGGTTTTAATGATATTTGTTATTAAAATTTTATTGTTTTTTAAATAATATAATGAAGATGTAGTATTAGATTGGTTTTTGTAATGAGGTTTATTTTTTTTTTTAGATAAAACATTTAGTATAAAAAATATTTTTTTTTTGGTTATTGTGAAAAAATTTTTAAGATACAATAAATTTGTATGGAATATATGATTTTTTTTATTATTAATACTATAATAAATTAAATTATTTTTATTTTTTTTTTGATATAGATGATTGTAATGAGAATGCAAGTAAATATTTTTTTTTTTGTTATTGTGAAAAAATTTTTTTATAAAATTTAATTTTTTGTTTTTTGTTAGCATGCAAGAAATTTGTTTCTTTGCTTGGGGTAATGTCATATCATTTTTTTTTATATATGTGTAATAATTATTATTATATATAGGATTTGTAATATTTATCGTTATTATAGTATAGATAGAAATATAGTATTTCCAACTATACAACATTATATGTCTCCTTTATTTTTTGTTTATCATTTTTTAAATATTTTGAATTTATTAGTTAAATAATTTTATGTATTTGATATATTGCATTAATATAAATGCAAGATTGAGAAAATATTTTTGTGAATTTTTAAGTTTGTTTATATTTGAATTATAAAATTGTGTTGATTTTTTGTAAGATTGCATTTGAGGTTTTATTATATTTTAGTTTTTGATAAATTAGAAATTTTAACAGATATTTTATAGAATTTTATTAAAATTAATTATTTAATTTTTGTTTTGGTTGGAAATTTAATTTTGTTTTGATGTTATGTTATATTAATTTTATTAGTAATAGCGATAATTTTAAATATTGTTTGTATATTTTTGAAGATATAAATTAGTTTTTATAAATTACTTTATTTAATTTTTATGTTTTAAAATAATATAGAGTTTTTATAATAAAATAGTGTTTTTTAACATATTTATTGAAAAGAAAATTTGTTTAAAAGTTTTATATATTTTATTATTTTATATATTTTACTATAATTTAGTAATTTAAAAATGGAATTGTATTTAAAAATAAAGAAAACTTTATATTTTAATATTATATATAATAAATTATCTATTGTTTTTTATAAATTTTATTGAGTATTGTTATTTAAAAATATGATTTTTCAATGAAATGATTCAATTTTTATGTTTAAATTAATGATTTTTTAAAATTATATATTTTATATATATATGGAGATATTTGATATTTGTTGATTAAATATAAAATGAGCGTTATTAAAATAATTTTATTTTCGTAATAGGAGAAAAAATTTTGATTATATTTTAATGAGTTTCAAAAAATTAAATTTATAAATATTTTTTAAGAATTATAGTATATAAATTTTTGTAAAAATTTATAAAAGTTGTTTATCATTATATATGATAACATGAAATGATATATTATTTTAATAATATAAATAAAATTAATCATGAAAATTTAAAATTCATGTTTTAATTTATTGATTTTTAATTTCTTTTAATCCATTAAAAATAGCATTATCGCCTAAATGTTCTTCTATTCTGATTAATTGATTGTATTTTGATGTTCTTTCTGATCTGCTAAGTGATCCTGTTTTTATTTGTCCAGATTGAGTTCCTACTGATAAATCAGCTATGCTGGTATCTTCTGTTTCTCCAGATCTATGTGAAATGATTGTGGTGTATCCATATTTTTTTGCTGTTCTTATTGTTTTAAGAGTTTCGGTTAATGTTCCAATTTGGTTTAATTTGATTAATATAGAATTTGCAATATTATTTTTTATTCCTTTCTTTAGGAGTTTAGTATCAGTTACAAACAAATCATCACCTACTAATTGAATTTTTTTTCCTAAAATTTTGGTTTGGTAGGAAAATCCTTCCCAATCTGATTCGTGCATACCATCTTCTATAGATAAGATTGGATATTTTTGAATTAATTTTTCTAGGTAATGTGTAAATTCTTTTGAAGTAAATTTTTGATTTTCATTTTTTAGATAATATTTTTTAGTGTTTTTTTCGAAGAATTCTGATGCCGCACAATCAATCGCTAAAGTTATATCTTTTCCAAGTATATAATTTGATTTTTTTATTGCTTTTTTGATAAGAGATAAAGCTTCTTTATGAGATTTTAAATTAGGTGCGTATCCCCCTTCATCTCCTGTAATAATTTGTTTTTTTTGAGATATTAGTATGTTTTTTAGATTGTGGAATATTTCTACACCCATTCTTATTGCTTCTTTTATATTAGTAGCACTAATTGGTTGTATCATAAATTCTTGTATATCAAGATTATTATAGGCGTGTTTTCCTCCGTTCAATATATTCATCATAGGTAACGGTAGAGAAAATTGTTTATGTGTTCCGTTTAATTCCGCAATATGTTCATACAAATACATGTTTTTATACGCTGAAGCAGATTTCGCTACAGCTAATGAAACAGCTAATATACTATTAGCACCAATTTTACTTTTTTTTTCTGTTCCATCAAGTTCGATCATTATTTTATCTATAATATCTTGATTTTGTGCATCATATCCTTTTAGTGCTTTCATTATTTTTTTATTTATTATTTGAACAGATTTTTTTACTCCTTTTCCGAAATATCTGGAGATATCATTATCTCGTAATTCTAAAGATTCACGAGATCCGGTAGAAGCTCCTGATGGAACAGAAGCTAAACCAATGAAATTTTTTTCTAAATGTACTTCTGCTTCCACAGTAGGGTTTCCTCTAGAATCAATAATTTCTCTTCCAATAATTTTTGTAATTTTAGACATTATATTTACCTAAATATTAATAAATTATATGTTATTTGTTTTTGTTTATTTACATGATTAGTTAATATGATGATTTTTAATAAAAAGTAACAGGTAATATGATTTTATTATGAATAATTATGTTATTATTTTAGATAATTTATTTTTATCATAAAGTGTTAATTTATAATTTTGAATTTTTGTTGTGTGTATGAAAGTAAATTTTTTTATTTTTAGATGTATATTAAATTGTATTGGATAATTATAAATAAAAATTTTATTTTTTTTAAAATACTCATTTTTATTATTAAACTTGTATGAATATACTATACTCTATTTCGAAAAATAAGAAAAGTAAATAATTGATGGAGTATATTGTAGTTGTTTTATTCTAAATAATGTTGTGATATATGAAAATTTGGTTTTTATATTTTAAGATTTTATATTTATTATAATGCTATCACTGTATTGTTTTTTGTAATAGATTTATTGTTTTGTAAACATGTGATTTAAATTAATTTTGTATTTTAAGAAATTTTGTATTTGAAAAATTTTTAGTTTTCTAGCGCTAATTAGTGTAAGTTAGGGTTTTAAAGTTTTATAAATTTAAAATTTTATTTTTTTATAGAGATAAAGAATAAATATTAAAGATATTTAATGTTTAATTTTGTATTAGATTAACTATAGCAGTTGTTAAGAAATAAACAATTAATTGATTTTAGTTAAAATGATAAATTTTTGTAAATTCATAAATTTTATATGAATATTTGTTAACATAAATTTTTGAATTTATATAATATTTATTACAATTTATTTTAATTGATATTTTGTTTTCAAGTTGTAATATGCGTATAAATAAGTGCTGAGCTATTTATGGATGTTTTATAAATAGATCATTTATGTATAAAAGATTATTTTATTTGAACCAATTGAATTTTGTTTTGATAAGTATATTAATTAATATTTTATTATGTTTGCAATTTTGATTATTAAAGAGTGTGTTATATTGATTGTATATGTTGTTCGTGTAGTATTATTTAGTAAATTTTAAATATATTATATTAAATATTAATTTAATGATTATTGATTTTATAGGCATAAAAGATATTTAAAGAAATTTGTTTAATTTTGATTAAATATGTATGTTTGAAATTTTTTATATTTTATTATAGTTTTGATGTTTGTTTGAGTAGAATTAGTTAGTTTTTGTTTTGTGGAAATTAATTTTAAAATTATACAATGAAATAATTTACAAAATTTTAATCAGGTGTTTGATTTTTTTGGATAAATTATTCTATTTTTGTAATAAATGTTTTATAATATTAAATATTATTCAGTCTTTATTTTATGAATTAAAAGATATTTTATGAAACAAATGTTTTTATATAAAAGAAAAGTTTTTTATATGGGATATAAGTGAATTTTATATCAATATTTATTCTAATTTTGTTATTTTTTATTATGTAATTTGTTCATAATTTTTTGTATGCATATCCATAATATATTATTTATTATACATTCTATTAATAATTGAATTGTATTTATGTTGAATGTTTTAGTTTTTATATAAAGTAATTTGTTGTAAGATATGATAAATTCTGTTATTAAAAATAATAATGTTATTATTATTATTTGTTTGATATAGTGCATTTTTTTGAAATTTTGGAATTTAACTGTTATCAAATAACTTAGTATGCTGAATGATAGTGCGTGTGTTCCTAATATTGAATAAAACATTATATCTGTTATTAATCCGATTAAAAAGCTATTTCCTATATTTATTTTGTTTGGTTCTGTTGATAACCAATATATTAAAAAAAGATTTATGAGTGATATTTTATATGTTGAAAAGTAATTTTGAATTTTCAAATAAGTAATTTGAAGTATTATTACAATTACGAATGAGATCCATATTTTTAATTGAATGTAGTATTTGTTTTGTTTTTTTTCGTAAAGTTTCATTTTAATTTTTTTAAATATTTACTATCAAGATTTATTTTGTTTGTAGAAATTGAGAAAAGATTTATATTTTCCAGTACAGAAGTAAGTAATTTATATATTTTAATTGTGCTATTGGTTTTGCTAAAAAAGTATAATATGGATATTTAAAGCTTTTTAATATTGAAGATATAATAGCTATTGGATATCCATTAGGGAAGTTTCCGTCTAAACCTGATGTTATTAATATGTCTCCTATTTTTATATTATTTTTTTTTGGAATATGTTTTAAAATTAAGCTTTTGTCACAGCCGTTTCCAATTAGTATGGCATGAATGTTGTTTCGTAGTATTTTTACTGGTATTGCATGTAATTTACTACAAATTGGTGAGATTTTGCTTATATTTTTATCAATTGCAACAACTTTTCCTATTATTCCTGATTCATTTAATGTTGGTTGTCCTAAATAAACATCATGTTTTGAACCTTTATTAATTATTATTTGGTCTTTGTTAATATGTAAGTAGTTTAACAAAACTTTAGCAACTATTTTTTTTTCGTTTTTTTTAATAGGAAATCTTAGTAATTTTGATAATTGCATATTTTCTTTTTTATAATATTCTAAAAGAAGTTGTTCATTATTTTTTATTAAATATTTTTTGTATAAATTATAATTTTCGAATTTTAGTTTATCGTATTTTATAAATACGTCGATTATGTGATGCAATGTTTCAAATGGAACATTAATTATGTAATAAATCGGATTAATAATATTTTCTAAATAGTATTTTATTTTATCTAATGCATTTGAATGTTTTTCTATAAAAATAAGTGAACAGGATAATAAAATAGCTAATAAAATTTTTAATTTTGGAAGAAATTTTTTTTTAAAAATTTTTTTCATAAAGTTACACTTTAATATTATGGAATAGTAGTAATATTCATGTTAATAAGTTTAGATAATATTAGTTTTGTAATTTATTATATAAGTTTATTCTTCATCAAATATATCTCCTCCGTGTATTTCAATCATTTCTAATGCTTTTCCCCCGCCACAAGCAACACAGGTTAATGGGTTTTCTGCAATAACTACTGGAATATCAGTTTCTTTCATTAATAGACGATCTATATTTCGTAATAATGCACCTCCACCAGTAAGTACTATTCCCCTTTCTGAAATATCAGAAGCTAATTCTGGAGGAGATTGTTCTAATGCTACCATTACAGCACTAACAATTCCTGTAAGTGGTTCTTGTAATGCTTCTAATATTTCTTTGGAATTGAGCGTGAAGCTTCTAGGTACTCCTTCTGCCAAATTTCTTCCTCTTACTTCAATTTCATATGTTTTGTCGTCAGAGTATGCAGAGCCGATAGTGTGTTTAATTCGTTCTGCTGTTGCTTCACCAATAAGAGATCCATAATGTCTTCGAACATAATTAATAATTGCTTCATCGAATCTGTCTCCTCCGATTCTGACAGATGAAGAATATACAACACCGTTTAATGAAATAACTGCAACTTCAGTAGTTCCTCCTCCTATATCAATTACCATAGAACCGGTAGCTTCTGACACTGGTAACCCAGATCCTATTGCGGCTGCCATTGGTTCTTCAATAAGAAATACTTCTCTTGCTCCGGCTCCTTGTGCCGATTCTCTAATAGCTCTTCTTTCTACTTGCGTCGCCCCGGCTGGAACACAAATGAGAACCCTAGGGCTAGGGCGCATAAAGTTATTTTTATGCACCTGTTTGATAAAATATTGTAACATTTTTTCTGTTATATAAAAATCGGCAATAACACCATCTTTCATAGGTCGTATTGCTGCGATGTTTCCTGGTGTTCTTCCTAGCATTTGTTTAGCTGCTGTTCCTACTGCTGCCACATTTTTTGGAAATCCTGCTTTGTCTTGTCTAATAGCAACAACGGATGGTTCATTTAAAACAATTCCTTCTCCTTTAACGTAAATGAGGGTATTCGCTGTACCTAAATCTATGGACAAATCGTTAGAAAATATTCCCCTGATTTTTTTAAACATTTTTGAAAATATCCTTTAAATGAATTAGGAAATAGTTTGTGTTTTCAAAATTTTATGTTTTATTGAATATTATGTGATATTTTGTATAAAAGTTTGTGTAAATTTTTTAGATTTTATTGGGTATTCAGAAAAATACTTACAAATATTTTATTATACTATAAATTGAATAGATTTTGTTGTAAAATATTTGTGATTGCTTTAAATTAGATGTGAGAATATATGTTTATTATTTATTTTATATAATAGATATTTATTTAAAAAATATTTTATTAATTTATAAATAGTGTGAATTTTTATGTGTTTTTGTATTTTATTTTTAAAGTTGTTAATTTATTAATTACATTTGTATTGTTTAGTATTGATTTATATGATATTTATATAAATTTTCAGGCTTTATTTTAAATTTAAATAAAATTGTATTAACATGAGAGATATGGGTGGTTTTTTGGATTTGTAATTTTGATTTTTAATAAAATTAATTTAAAGTAAAATTTAAAAAATTTATGATATTATAAAAAGCAGAAATTTTTAGATATGTTATAAATTGATTTTTGATTGTAAATATTATTTGTTTATATTAAATCGATATTATATTAGTACATTATATTTGATTATAATAATTTTGTTGTATGTTAAATTATGTTTTGGTATTTGATTTTGTCAGATTTTATAATTTATAAAATTATTTTTATGAATTATTATCACATTCATTTGTTGATTATTTGATTAGGATTTTAAGTTTAGTGAATATTTGTGTGTATTTATTATGTGAAATAGTTTTGAGGTATTTAGAATATGTCTAAAATTTTTCGAGTTTTGCTTGTTAATGGTCCTAATTTAAATTTACTTGGTATTCGTGAACCAGAAAAATATGGATACGAAAATTTAGATGGCCTTGTTGATAAATTGTGTAAATTATCTTGTAGTTTGAATATTGAATTAAGTCATGTGCAATCTAACGCAGAACATATTTTAATCGATGTTATTCATCAATCTATATGTAATAAAATAGATTTTATTATTATTAATCCAGCTTCTTTTACACATACAAGTGTTGCTCTTCGGGATGCTTTATTAGCAGTGAATATTCCATGTATTGAGGTGCATATTTCTAATATTTTTTCTAGGGAATCTTTTCGTCACCACTCTTATATTTCTGATATTGCAGTTGGGGTAATATGTGGTTTTGGATTAGATGGATATTTTTTTGCTTTACATATGATATCTAAAAAATTATCAACTTCTAATTAGGTTAAACTTGGTCATTTTATGGATATTCGTAAAATTAAAAGACTCATTAAATTAATAGAAGAATCTAGTGTTTCTGAGTTAGAGTTTTCTCAAGGAAAAGATTCTATTCGTATAAGTCGTTTTATAAGTAATTCTTATGATTCGATAATTCGAAAAAGAAAAAATTTTCTTTCAAAAAAAAATAAGGATATTGTACCTAAGTTTTCTGTTTTATCAGATTTAAAGGAAAATACGAAATCTATTTCTTCTAATTTTGATATTGATGGACATATTATACGATCCCCTATGGTAGGTACTTTTTACAGAGCGGCGTGTCCAAATTCAAAACCTTTTGTGGAAATTGGAGAGGAAGTTAATGTTGGTGATACTTTATTTATTATTGAAGCGATGAAGATGATGCATAGGATTCAATCAGATAAATCAGGTGTAGTGCAAATTATTTTTTTAAACGATGGACAACCAGTTGAGTTTGATGAACCGTTGATTGTTATTAAATGAACTGGATCTTTTCATGTTAGATAAAGTAGTTATTGCGAATCGCGGAGAGATTGCGTTACGAATTTTGCGTGCGTGCAAAGAGTTGGGTATTAAAACTGTTGCTGTATATTCTACAGCGGATCGAAACTTAAAGCATGTTTTATTGTCTGACGAAAGCGTTTGTATTGGTCCTCCTTCTCCAGAAAAGAGTTATTTAAACATTCCAGCTATTATTTCTGCAGCTGAAATAACCGGGGCAGTTGCTATTCATCCAGGGTATGGTTTTTTATCTGAAGATGCTAATTTCGCTGAGCAAGTTGAGAAATCCGGTTTTGTTTTTATTGGTCCAAAACCAGAGACTATACGATTAATGAGTAATAAAATTTCTGCTATTCAAGTTATGAAAAATATGGGTATACCATGTATTCCTGGATTTAATAAAATTTTAGATAAAAAAGATATTAGTATGATTTATGATATTGCTAAGAATATACAATATCCTTTTATTATTAAATCTGTGTTTGGGGGAAAGGGGAACGGAATTTATGTTGTGCGTAGTGAAAAAGATTTAAATTCTTTGTTTCATATTGTAAATATGGCATCTCATTCTATATTTAATAATAATATGGTGTATATAGAAAAATATATAGAGAATACTAGACACATCGAAGTGCAAGTATTATCTGATGGAAAGGGGAATGCAGTTTATTTATCTGACCGAGATTGTTCTATACAAAGATTTCATCAAAAAGTTTTGGAAGAAGCTCCCGCAGTTGGAATTGATAATGAATTGCGAAATTATATTGGGGAATGTTGTGTAAAAGTGTGTTTGGAAATTAATTACCGCGGTGTTGGTACATTTGAATTTTTATATAAAGATGGCAAGTTTTTTTTTATTGAGATGAATACTAGAATACAAGTAGAACATGCCATAACAGAAATGATTACTGAAATTGACTTGATTAAAGAACAATTGCGTATTGCTTCAGGGGAAATTTTATCCGTGAAACAAGATCAAATAAGAACATTCGGTCATGCTTTAGAATGTCGTATTAATGCTGAAAATCCGATAAGTTTTTTTCCTAGTTCTGGAAAAATTACTCGTTTCCACGCCCCTTGCGGATTTGGTATACGTTGGGAATCGCATATTTATTCTGGTTATTTTGTTCCTCCACATTATGATTCTATGATCGGAAAAATTATTTGTTTTGGGGAAAATAGAGAAGTTTCTATTGCTAGGATGAAAAATGCATTATCTGAAATAATTATTGATGGTATTCAGACTAATATTAGTTTACATTGTAAAATAGTAAATGATATTTTTTTTCAGAGAGGTGAGAATATTGATATTCATTTTTTAAAAAAGTTTTAATAAAGTATTATGGTGATAATTTATTTAATTTGTAAATTAATTTGAACAAGTTTTATTTTGTAGTTTTATTATTGGTGTTAAGATATGTTAAATTGTGTTAAAATATTTTTGTGATGAATAAAGTTTTAATATCAATAAATTTTAATTTGTGTGTTTAGTTATTTATATTTATGTGAATGGTATTTTAAAATAAATTACAAAATAAATGTTTAATTGAAAATTTTATTTTCAAGTTGAATGAATTTATATTATGGTGTATTGATTTGTAAAATATCTTAATTTAGTTTTTGCATTTTATTGATATTAGTATAGATTTTGTGTTTGTATTTTTTTAATGAGATAAAATTAGATGAGTATATTTTATGAGACGAGATGAGTTAAAAAAGATAGTTTCTTTAGAAGCATTGAAGTATATTAAGTCTGGTGATGTTATTGGTGTTGGGACTGGATCTACCATTTCATATTTTATTTCGTTGTTAGATTTGGTTAAGGGAAAAATAAAAGGAGCAATTTCTAGTTCGAAAATTTCATCAATAAAATTAAGAAAGGTAGGAGTTCCTTTATTGGATTTAAATAATGTAAATTCATTAGAAGTTTATATAGATAGTGCTGATGAAATTGATCAAGATATGCAAATGATAAAAGGTGGTGGTGCTGCTTTAACTAGAGAAAAAATTATTTCTTTTTTTGCTAAAAAGTTTATTTGTATTGTTGATGAAAGTAAACAAGTAAAAATGTTGGGTAAATTTCCTCTTCCTATTGAGGTAATTCCTATGGCTCGTTCTGTAGTATCAACAGAGCTGGTGCGTTTAGGAGGAAATCCTGTGTATCGTGAAAATGTGATAACAGATAATGGAAATATTATAATAGATGTACATAATTTAAATATTATAAATGCAATGGATTTAGAAGTTTTTTTAAATAATATTCCAGGTATTGTGACTGTTGGCTTATTTTCATGTCGGAAAGCTGATATTGTGCTTATTAGTGGGGAGAATGGGATAAAAACAGTTAATGTTACTAAATTTTAGTTATATTTTAAAATATTTTTAGAATTTAATATTGTAGTTATGAAAATTATATGTATGAAAATTAAATTTTAATATTTTCATGGGTGTTTTATTTTATGTGAGTATGTATTATGAATTTTTATTTTTGTGGTTTTATGTTTGTAGTTTTGATTTTTGTTTAGTTAGAACATAATGATGTTTTATATGAATTATTTTAATGAGAATAGGTTATTACAATTTTGTATTTGTTTGGTTGAAAATAATATTGAATTATTTTTTAATAGTTGTTGGTTTGATATTTATTAAATTTCATAATATTTTATGAAGAATTAAAATTTGAAGTTTAATAATGTCTTCGACAGGAATTGAACCTGCAATGAGTTCTTAGGAGGAACTTGTTATATCCATTTTAACTACGAAGACATATTATTATTTTATTTTAGAAAGTTTTATACAAATATTTTATATATACGAATATGAATATTTATAAAGTGGTGTTTTATATTCATTCTTATTAAAATTTGTTTGTAAAGATTTGAGCTAATCATAATTTAAAAATTTTAGATTAAATATATATTTAATTATTAAAGAAGTAATTTTATTTAATGTTATAGAGATTATGTGTAAGATTTGTTTTAAATATAATTTTATGTTAATAAGCTGGTAGGTAATTTTAAATTTTTATATTCGAAGTTGGTTTTTAAAAAATTGTTAGTATCATTTTCTGTTTGTATAATGGAATTTTAATTTGTTTTTAGTTTTTAAGAGAATTATAATATAGAAGCTGAAGAATATTAATTTAATTTCGTGTACTTTTGTTTTTTGTATTTAAAAAATTTCGTATTGTTATCGATATAATTAAGAGATTCAGTTATTTTATAAATTTTTTGTAACTTTATTTGAAAGATTATTTTGGTAAATTATTAGGTGTTTATTTTTTTCAAGGTTTGTTTTATATATTTATGTTTATTTTTATTCAAATTAATTATATTTACTATAAAAAATTTTTATTTTTATATTTTGTTCTTTAGTATTAAATTTAAATATATTTAGAATAGTTTATTTTTTATTCTGTCTTATGCAAATAAGTTGAGATTTAATAGCGAATTTTGTATATTTATATTTTTGATAATTTTTACAATATATATTTTGTAATTAATTATATTTATTTTGATTTTTGTGTAATGTTTTATATAAAGCATTTATGTTTAGATTGTAAGAGATTTTATTACTTAATTTTTATATTTTAGTTATGTGTGATATTATCATTTGATTGAATGGGATTGTAAAATATAAATTTTTATGAGATTATTTTTTATTTGAAAGTGAATTTTAAAAAATAATTCTTATAACATAAATATGTTAGTTTTATTAAAAATATATTAAATAAAAGTGTTTTGCAAGATTAGCAGAAAATTTTTGTAAAACATTTAAAATTTAATGATAAATAGAAACTTGTATTGAATTTTTTTAATAGAATTTGTTTATGTTGTTTATGTTGATGTTTTAGTGTTTCTATATAATGTTTTATTTGTTTATATTTTGTTTTTATGTTGTTTGATTCCATAAATTACATGTTTTACACACATGATATATTTTGAGAAGTATCTTTTTTAGATGTTTAACTATATTCATATGAATTACAAAGAAAGTTTTAATATAATTAAGTATTTTGTTTTTGGTTGGTTTTTGTAGTTTAATAATTTAAAATAATTTACATATAATTTTTTGATATTAAAACTTTGTATGAATTTTTTGTATTTGTTTTTATTAGTTGTTGATGATTAATTTAATTTGGATGTTTAAGTATATTGTATTTATTTTTATTTATTTTATTATGAATAAAATAATACGCATCCGAGAGGATTTGAACCCCTGACAGCTCGGTTCGTAGCCGAGTACTCTATCCATCTGAGTTACGGATGCATTTGTTTTTTTAATGACGGTGAAAGAGAGATTCGAACTCTCGATACGATATTATTCGTATATTCCCTTAGCAGGGGAACGCCTTTAGCCACTCGGCCATTTCACCACATATCTTATAAGAGTATAAATTAAAATTCGATAATTGCAAGATTTTATATTTTGTATAATGTGTTTTATTTATTTTTATTTAATATAAAATTTTACATGATTTAAAAAAAATAAAGTTAAATAGATTTTTAAAATTTTATTCTAATATTTCATATAAATTGGACTTGATTATAATAAGTTGTTTTTAAAATTAATGAATTTTATTACTTTTGTAGTTTTATGTATTTGTAAAATATTTAATACATTTGTTGTTTATACAATATTTGTATTTTAGATTTGTGTAAAAATTTTATGTTATTTTATCAATTTGTAAAAATTAAGAATTAGTTTTATTTAATGATTATATTAGATATAAGAATTTTTAATTCTGATAATATGTCTTGTAAGGAAATAATATTGTTTCCTCCTCCTTCTGCAAAATCTTTTTTTCCTCCTCCTTTTCCATCAATTTTTTGTATAATTTTATAAATAATAGTGTTGGCTTGAATTTGATTTATAAGGTCATTAGTAACACATACTATGATTATAATTTTTTCTTTTTTTTTTGTTGTTAGTATAATAATCATATTTTTTTCTTTGTTTTTTAAATTTTTTGCTATAATTCTTAATTTTTTTGTGTCGATATTATTTATATTTTTTGATAAAATTCGTATTCCATTAATTTTTTTAATATTATTATTTGATAGGATATTTGTTTGTAAATATTTTTTGAGTTGTGATTTTTGAATTTCTTTTTTGTATTTGTAATAGAAATTTTGTAATTTTTGTATTTTATTTAATATTATTTTTTCGTCATTATTATTTATAATTTCATTAATATTATCTATTAATTTTCTTTTTTCATAAAAGGATTTTATTGCTGTTTCTCCAGTGATTGCTTTTATTCTACGAACCCCAGATGCTATGCTGTATTCAGAAATGATATGAAATATTTTGATATCTCCTGTTTTATTAGCATGCGTCCCACAACAAAATTCAGTAGAAATATTCTTTATAATTAATATTCGTATTTTTTTTCCATACTTATCATATAATGACTTTATTGTGTTTTTTTTGTTAATATTATTTTCATTTAATGTGATAATTTTTGTAATTATTGGAATATTTTTTTTTATATGTTTATTTATGATATTTTCTATTTGGTATATTTGTTTATTATTTATTGATTTTGAATAGGTAAAATCAAAATGTAGATATTTTTCGTTAATGAAAGAACCTTTTTTTTGTATGTTTTTATCTAGTACTTTTTTTAAAGTTGCATATAAAAGATGTGTGGAAGAATGATTAGATTGTATTAGATTTCTTTTTTTAACATTTATTTTTGCATTTAGTTTTTCTCCTAATATTAATTTTCCATTCTTTAATATTCCTATATGTGCAAATATGCCATTTTTATATTTTTTTGTGTTGAATACTTCAAAAATTGTTCCATTGTTTGATTGTAATATTCCACTATCACCTATTTGCCCTCCAGATTCTCCATAGAAAGATGTTTTGTCTAATATTACAGTAGCTTCTTCTTTTTCATAAATTATTTTCGTTTCTTGATTATTTTTAAGTAATGTTATTATTTTTCCTTGACATTCTTTTTTTTTGTATCCAAGAAATTTGGTAGGTTTTTGATTTATTTGTGATTCTATATTTTTAAAATGTGTTAAATTTTTTTTTCTTGTGTTTTTGCATTTTTTTTTCATAATTTTTTTTAATTCTTCGATATCTACTTTTGTTTTATGTTCTTTGCAAATTTCAATAGTTAAATCAATTGGAAATCCATAAGTGTCGTATAAATTGAATGCAACTTTTCCTGTTATAGTGTTTTTTTTAGTGTTTTTTAATTTTTTTTTTAAAATATGTATTCCCCGTTTTAATATATAAATAAATTGTTTTTCTTCCGTTCGTAATATTTTTTCTATTTTTAGTTGTTTTTTTTTTAATTGATTATTTGTATCATTCATTATACTAATGAGTGGTTTTAATAATTTATAAAAAAATATATCTTTTACACCTAGAGCGTATCCATGTCGTATTGCTCGTCGAATAATTCTACGAAGAACATATCCTCTTCCTTCGCTAGAAGGTGTTATTCCATAGTTAATTAAAAAAGAACATGAACGTATGTGGTCAGCTAAAACATATAATGACTTATGATTTAAATTATTTATTTTTAATATTTGTGATATAGAAAAAATTAATTTTCTAAATATATCAATATCGTAATTTGAATAAACTTTTTGAATGATAGAAGTAATTCTTTCTAATCCCATTCCAGTGTCTACAAATGGGGTGGATAATGGAATTAAAGTTTTATTGTTTTTTTGATTAAATTGTATGAATACCAAATTCCATATTTCAATATATTGGTTTTTATTTATGTTTGTTATAGTGGTTAGATTGTTGTTTTTTATATTTTTTTGGTTATTGTAAAATATTTCTGTGCATGGTCCACATGGACCAGTATCACCCATTTTCCAAAAATTTTCAGAATTATATTTTTTATTCTTTGTTAAAAAAATGTGTTTATCAGGAATACCGATTTTGTTTTTCCATATGTTATAAGTTTCATAATCTTGTTCATGTATTGTAACAAATAATTTATCTTTTGAAAGATTAAACCATTTTTTGCTTGTTAACAATTCCCATGCAAATTGTATAGCTTCATTTTTAAAATAATCACCAAAACTAAAATTTCCTAACATTTCAAAGAAAGTATGATGTTGTGTAGTATAACCAACGTTTTCTAAATCATTATGCTTACCTCCTGCACGTATGCAATATTGTGATGTAACAACTCTTTTGTTTGTGGGGATAATTTTTTCTAAAAAAATATCTTTAAATTGATTCATCCCAGCATTAGTAAATAATAATGATGTATCATTTTCAGGTATTAAGGAACTTCCTGTAATAATTTTATGATTTTTTTTTTCAAAAAAGTCAAAAAACATTTGTCGAATTTCGGAAATATTTTTTTTCATTGTTAATATTTTATATTTTAGAATAAAATTTATTTAGTATTGTAATATTAATAGAATTTTATTTATTACATAATATGTAATATATAATATATAATTGTTTTTTTGTAGTTTTATTTTTGTTCAAAATGTTTTTGTTTTTAGATGTATTAAGTAATAGTTAAGTTTTAATAAATTAGATAGTTTTTTAAAATTTGTACTTATATGTATGAATAATTTATATGCATGTTTTATTGAAAAATTAATATGTATTTAAATTTAATGATTTTTTAAAAATTTATTTTTTAATTTTATATGAAATTAATTTTGTGTAAAAATTCCTTTTGTATAATAAATTTATGATGTTAAATTATAATTTTATATTATAAGTTAATTATTTTAATGATTTTAATATATGAAATTTTATATAATTATTTTTTTAGTTTTTATGAAAATATTGTTTAAATATGATTTTGTATTAATTTTGATATGAATGATTAATGTATTATGTGTAAAGTTTTGATATAAATGAATTTTGTAGAAGTTTGTTTTTTATTTATTTGGTTTTAGCAAAGGGAATAAGATAACATCTCGAATATTTTTAGTGTTAGTGAATAACATGATTAAACGATCAATTCCAATCCCCAGACCAGCGGTAGGAGGTAGTCCGTATTCCAAAGCTGTAATATAATTTTTGTCGTATGGTATGTTTTTTTTATTATGTAAATTATTTTTTTTCTGTTTTTTTTTGAAACGTATTTTTTGGTCTTCTGAATCATTTAATTCTGAAAAACCATTTCCAATTTCAAACCCACCTATAAAAAGTTCAAAACGATCTGTAAAGAATGGATTTTTATCATTTTTTCTTGCTAAAGGAGAAACTTCTGCTGGATAATGTGTAATAATTGTCGGTTGAATTAAATGGTTTTTTGTTATATTTTCAAATATTTTTGTTTGTATTTTTCCTAAACCCCATTCTTTTTCTATTTTTATTTTAAGAGAATTTGCAATATGATTTATTTTGACAATATTATCTAGTTCTTTTGGTATAATGTTTTTGTTAAAATGACAAATTGCTTCTTTCATTGTCATTTTGCAAAATGGTTTATTGAAATTGAAAACACAATTTTTGTATTTTATTATATTGGTTCCTAATATTTTTTTAGTTAATATTTGAAACAAGTTTTCTATTAAAACGATGAGTCCTCTATAATCTTCATAAGCAATATAAAGTTCCATCATGGTAAATTCTGGATTATGATATGGAGATAGTCCTTCATTCCTAAAATTTTTGTTTATTTCGAATATTTTTTCAAAACCTCCTATGACTAATTGTTTTAGATATAATTCTGGGGAAATTCTTAGATACATATTTGCTTTTAGAGCATTATGATAAGTATTAAATGGATTTGCTGTAGCTCCTCCAGGTATATTTTGCATTATTGGAGTTTCTACTTCTATAAAATTATTTTTTGTCATGTAATTTCGTATTTCTAAAATTACACGTGATCTAATTTTAAATATTTTTCTTGTGTTTTTATTCGTAATGAGATCTAAATAACGTTTTCTATATTTTATTTCTCTGTTGTTTAATCCATGAAATTTGTCTGGAAGAGGACGTATTGCTTTGGTTAGTAATAAAATTTTGTAACATCGAACAGATAATTCTCCAGTATTTGTTTTAAATAATATACCATTTGCTCCGATAATATCTCCTATATCCCATGTTTTAAAAATTTTTTTGTAAAAATTTTCTGAAATATCCTTGCTGGTGATATATAATTGAATTTTACCGCCCATATCTTGTAATGTTATAAATGAACTTTTTCCTATAGTGCGTTTGCTCATTATTCTTCCTGCAACATTAACTATAATTTTAATTTTTTTTAATTTTTGTTTGCTTTTTTCCCCATGCATTTTGTGTATTTTATCAGAAATAATATCTTTTCGGAAATTATTAGGGAATGCGTTTCCTTTTTCTTGGATTTTTTTTAATTTTTTTCTTCGTATAAATAATTCATCATATATTTTCTTTTTGTTATTATTGTTTGATTTTTTATGTGTTTCGTGCATATTTATTTTTCCTGAGTAATTTATTTTCTAAATTTGCTTTAATAAGTTCATCTAAATTTCCGTTTAAAATCATTTGTACGTTTCTTGTTTCTATTCCTGTTCTTAAGTCTTTTATTCTAGAATCATCTAGAATGTAGGATCGGATTTGTCTTCCCCAACTGATTTCTGATTTTTTGTTTTCTAGTATTTTTTTTTCTTCTTGTTTTTTTTTTATTTCTAATTTGTATAATTTAATTTTTAGTTGTTTCATAGCTTGACTTTTATTTTTGTGTTGTGATCTTTCATTTTGGCATTGTGTTACTGTATTAGTTGGTAAATGAGTAATTCGAACTGCTGATTCCACGCGGTTTACATGTTGTCCACCAGCTCCAGAGGAACGATAAACGTCAATACGGAGATTTTCTGGATCAATTTTTATATTTATTTCATCATTTATTTCTGGATATACAAATACGGAACTAAATGAAGTATGTCGTTTTTTGTTGGAATCAAACGGGCTTTTTCTTACTAATCTATGTATTCCAGTTTCGGTATGTAACCATCCATAAGAGTATTCTCCGATTATTTTTATTGTTGCTGATTTTATCCCTGTAATTTCTCCTGTTATTTCTTCTATAATTTCTGTTTTAAAATTGTGATTTTCTGCCCAACGTAAATACATTTTTAGTAGTATTTTAGCCCAATCTTGTGCTTCGATTCCACCAGATCCCGCTTGAATATCTATATAGCAATTTTCCTTATCATGTTTCCCATAAAACATACGAAGAAATTCTATTTTTTTTATTTCTGTTTCTAAAGTATTTAATTTTTTTGTTATTTTTGAAATTAATAAAGAATTTTGGTTGTTTTCTTTTTTATATGATTTTATTATTTCATTTATTTTTTTTAATTTTTTTGTTATTTTTTTAATAATATTAATTATAGAAGACAATGAAGATTGTTTTTTATTTATTTTTTGTGCATATTTTGGATTTTTCCACAGATTTGGTTTTTGCAAAATACTTTCAATTTTTTTAAGTTCATTTATTTTTTTTTTGTAATGTAAAATGTTTTTTAATATGTTAATTTTTTGAAATAGATTCAGGATTCGATTTTTTATAAGATTAATTTCAAACATAAAATTTCTCAAAATGTCTAGTTATAGTGATTTGATAAATTTGTATAATAAATATTATATATTTATTAAATTAATATAAGATTTTGATATGATAATATATTATTTGTTCATATTTTACATAAAATATTTTATTTATAATTTTATATTATTGATAGATTTATTTATATAAAATAATATTGTATTATTGAAAAATGTAAGTTGATATTTTTATAGTTTAATATTTATTTTATTATTTAATTTTATTTAATTATATATGTTTTTTAAATAAGGTTGAAATAGATTTATTGAGTAGTAAATTATTAATTATTTTCCTATAATAAATTTTGAAGCAGTTTATATTTAATAATTATTTTGTTCATTTATTTTATAAGTAAATTTTGAAAAATTATGTAATTTATAATAAATCATTATATTATATGTATAATATTTTTTGGTTGTTTTTTGGTGTTAATGATAGATAAAGGATTATATGTTAATTTGTTAATTAATTTATATTGTTTTATATATGCATAAATGTTTTTTTATTTAAAATATGTACATTATAGATATTATAAGTTATATAATTGCGTCAAATTTAAGTTTTCATAAACATTTTAATATTTATATAGGGGCGTTTAATTTAAATTGGTATTTTATGTAATATTTTAGAATTAAAATGTTTTTGTAATATTAGAATTGTATAAGTGTATTATATGCGTATATAAAAATTTATCAAAATAGTTTTTATTATTGGATAGGTTTGATTAAAAGTATTAAAATAAATATTTTATATAATGAGTATGTGAATAAAATAGAGAATATAGTTCGATAATCTATATAAAATAAATTGTATTTTTTGTATTTTATTATTAATATTGTACGCAAAATAAATGTTGTTTTATATTATAAAATTCGATTTAAATATTTTTAATTTATTAAAAATTGTATTTTATATTGAGATTATTATGATTCATACTGATTGTTGTTAATTGTACATAATAAATTTTATTATTTACAATAAATTGTTAAGAATTCTATATACAATAAGTAATGAATAAT
The DNA here is from genome assembly GCA_001242845.1 of Candidatus Westeberhardia cardiocondylae. Taxonomy (GTDB): domain Bacteria; phylum Pseudomonadota; class Gammaproteobacteria; order Enterobacterales; family Enterobacteriaceae; genus Westeberhardia; species Westeberhardia cardiocondylae. The sequence continues at coordinate 458,217 of LN774881.1, read as the reverse complement.
GTAGAAATTATAAGGTTAGTTTGCAATGATTATATTTAATAGTATTAATTAATTTTATGAATAATTTTGAATAAAATTATGATGGAAATTAATGTTAAATATATTATGATTGTGTTTAGTACTTAAATTATATTTGTATTATGTATTTTGTATATAAATATTCATTAAAATAAAGTTTGGATTTTAATATAAAATGTAAATATTAAAAATAATTTTATTTTTATGATATAGATTTATAATAAAATTTTTTCTTTTAGATTTAAAATGGATATTTTGATTTATTAATTTGAATATTTGTTTAATTGAAATTAATTATTCATATGATATTATGTTTTTTAAAAATTTAATTTTATTTAAAATTAATTATATTTTTAATAGTTAATAAATATGTTATGTTTAAGGAATTAACATTTTAATTTTTGAAATTTAGTTATGTTGAAGATATAAATTTATTTTTATAAATATTAAATTTAATAAATTTTTGATAGTGTAATAAAAAGTTTAATTTATTTAAATAAATATTAATTTTAATATTTTATTTAACATTGTATAATTTTATTAGTTTAGTTGAAAATATGAAATTTATGTGTTTTATATTATAGTTGTTTTTTAATTAATTTTCATAAATAATTTGTTCATAATATTTTATATAAATATTTATTTTAAACATATTAATCCATATTGGGATTATATGTTTGATAATTATCAAATTGAATTTAATTATATTACTTTTATTAATAAAATAATTATGCGTATTAGTAAATATCCTTTGTTTACCACCAAACAAGTTTCTTCTAATATAAATGTAGTGAGTTACAAATTAATGTTGCGATCTGGTATAATTCGAAAATTATCTTCTGGGTTATATTCTTGGCTTCCTATTGGTCTTCGTGTTTTGCGTAAGATAGAAAATATTTTACGATTAGAAATGGATAATATTGGCGCATTTGAAATATCTATGCCAATTATGCAACCAGAAAATTTATGGAGAAAAAGTGGTAGATTATTACAGTATGGTTCAGAATTATTGCAATTTTTAAATAGAAGTTCAAAAAAATTTATATTATGCCCTACTAATGAAGAGGTCATTACTGATATTATGCGTCATGAATTTTTTTCTTATAAAATGTTTCCTTTGCATTTTTATCAAATTCAAACAAAGTTTCGAGATGAATTACGACCAAAATTTGGCGTAATTCGTTCTAGAGAATTTCTTATGAAAGATTCTTATTCTTTTCATGTTAATGAAAAATCTTTAAGAAACACTTATGATGTTATGCATCAAATGTATGAAAATTTTTTTAAGAGAGTAAAATTAAAATTTTTTATAGTAAGAACAAAATCGAAGTCTATTGGAGGAGATTTTTCGCATGAATTTCATGTAAGTCTCAATCAATATCATCATAAAGATAATGTTTTTTCTTCTAGTAATTCAAATATTATTTGTTATGGTTTAAAAGGAAGATTAAATCCAGTTCTTCTTCAGTTGAATTTTAATAAAGGTAATAAATATGAAAAAATTGTGAGTTCATTTAGTTATTTTAGATTTGTTCATAATAAAGAAAATGATAAAAATTCCTTGTTTTCATTAAAAAAAATGATAAAAATTTTTGTGGTTTATTCATCTAAAAAAAATTCTGGTTGTTCATTTGTAGCGTTAGTTTTGCGCGGAGATCATCAATTAGATTATAAAAAAATTGAGAGATTATCTCATGTTTTATCTCCTTTAGTGTTTGCTAGTGATGAAGAAGTTTGTTTTCTTTTTAATAATTTTAATATGAATTGGGTTAATTTAGAAAATTTTTCTTTTCCTATTATTGTAGATAATAGCATTTATAGTATTGTAGTTGGTATTCTTTTTAAAAAAAATATTTGTAAAAGTTTTGATTTAAAATATAAAGTTTCATTATTAGAAAAATCTAGTTTAAAAAAATTTTCTTATATTAAATTATCTATGGAACATGAAAGTAAATTTAAAATAGAAAATACGATAGAAGTTGCTCATATTTTTCAATTAGGTTTAAAGTATTCTAAAATTATGAAAGCTTTTTTTTTAGGAAAAAATGGAAAAAAACAAATTATAAATATGGGATGTTATGGTATTGGTATTACTAGGTTAGTAGCAGCTATAATTGAGCAAAATCATGATAAATATGGTATACTTTGGCCTGAAAATTTAGCACCATTTAGTGTTGCAATTTTACCTATTAATATGTACAAATCTTTTCAAGTAAAAGAAATTTCTGAAATAATTTATAGACAATTAACGAAAGAAAAAATTGATGTTTTGTTTGATGATCGAAATGAAAGACCAGGGGTTATGTTTTCTGATATAGAATTAATAGGTATTCCTCATATTTTAATTATTAGTGATAGAAATATACAAAAGAAAAATATTGAATATAAAAATAGAAGAAACGGAAGAAGTGAAATAATTAAAATATCTTCTTTAGTAGATTTTTTATTAAAAAAAATTTTTTGTTTTTAAAATTTTAATTGTTTTTTATTTGGTTATTTTAAGATTTAAATTTTAATTTTATAAAATTAAAAATATATTTTTTTATTATAGTTAAATTTAATTTGGAAATTATTTTAAAGATTTTAATACGTGTAATGTTTGTATAGTAAATTAAATTATATGAAGTTTAATTTTAATGTATTTTAAACAAAATTATATTTTATGTAGATTTTTTGTTATTTAATTTTTTAAAGTTAGTTTGAATAATTTTTAAATATTTATTTGGGATAGTAAATGCAATTTTCTAAGATGTACGATATAGAAAATGATTTTGTTGTTGTAGATTCTGTAACGCAAGATATTTATTTAAAATCTAAAATTGTACGGAGACTTTCTAATAGAAATTTTGGAATAGGTTTTAATAAATTGTTATTAATAGAACCCCCTTTTTATTCTAATGTAGATTTTCATTATCGAGTGTTTGATAAAAATGGAATTGAAATACGAAAATATGGAAATGGGATTTTATGTTTTTCTATTTTTGTTTTTATAAAAAAATTAGTCTATAAAAAGAATATATCTGTTAGCATAAATAAATGGAAGATAAAATTGAATATAAATAAGAAAAATTTGATTTGTGTTAATATGGGTAAGCCTCAGTTTTATCTAAGTAAAGATTTTTTGTGTAAAAATGAAATTAGTCATAATATTCGTCGAATTAGTTTAGTAAAAAAAATAGTATACACTGGAATAGTGTTTTTAGGAAATTTTCATTATGTTGTTATTGTAAATGATATAAATTGTTTTGAATGTTTGATGAAACATTTAATATTAAAAGGTGATTTAGTTTTTTTGACAAATATTGACATTAATGTTATGCAAATTATGGATACAAAAAATGTTATTTTACGAGTTTATGAATATAACTTAGGGGAAATTAAAGGATCTGAAATTGGGGCATGTGCATCTGTTTCATTGGGAATTCAACAAGGTAAATTAGAAAAAAATGTATTAGTAAATTTACTGCATGGAACATTAAAAATAAATTGGGGTGGATATGATTCTCCTGTATTCATGTTAGGAACAGCTATTCATGTTTATGATGGATTTATTGATTTAAAGAAGTGGGTTTAGTGATTTTTGATAATATTTTTATTAATAAAATAGTATGATTTTGTAAATATTTTAATTTTTTAAAATATATTATTTTATTAAATTTTTATATTTTGTGTAGAGAAGTTTTGTTTATAAAAAAAATATATATATATTTATTTTTTAGAATTGGCTTAAGAAAAATTTGTAAGAAAGAATTATTATTTTAATGTTTTGTTTTATTAAAGTATTTATACAATGTTAAATTAATTATAGTTTTTAGGGTTATATATTATGGTTTATTTATAAAATTGTAAATATTGATTATTCATAAGATTTAATTTTTAATAAGTGAATATTTTTTATATTTAAAAATTTGTTAGAGTTTATTATATAATTTTCTTATATGATATTTATTATATTTTTAAAAATTTTTATGGATGTTCAAAATTTTTACAATAAAAATATAATTGTGCTTTTTTACAATTTTTATTCCCTTCCTTTGTAACAAAAATTCCCATTGCTGCTATTAATTTTTCATTGTAAAATAAAAATGGTATTTTTGTTCTTTCCCAAGGGGGAATAGATAATTCTTTCCATATTTTTTTTAGAGTTTTGCTTTTTTTTTGATTAAATATATGTATTGGGTTATGAATTTTTTCGAATCGTATGAATGTTGTTTCATTTTTTTTTGGGGAACGAACAATTTGAATTTTTGTATTTTTTTTGATTATTTTATTTTTTGGTATCATATATTCAAAGTGTTTTTTTATAAGTAAATTACTAAGAATAAATTCTATTTCTGAATTTTCTTTTTGTATTGTAATGCAATGTTTATTTTGGGAAAAAAGGTTTTTTATTATGTTTTCATAATTTTTTTTTATTGAACAGCGAAATATGATTCCTAAATTTTTTGGTAATTTTATTTTTTTGTCTTGTTTGTTCCAAGTAAGAATTATGTTGTTGATATTTTTGTTTATTTTTTTTTCGGAAATTAAATATAAGCGATCTTGAAAGCGGCATATAAATTTGTTACTTAATTTGAATTTTGGAGCAGAATCTCTTTTGCTGGTCACTACATTATTCCACAAACATTCTAATTGTTTTTTTGATGGTGTGATTTTTTTATTTGTAATCCATTTTCGTAATAAAGCTGTTCGTTGTATAGTATTCAGTGTTATGAGTTTTGTAAATCGAATTGAACCATCTTTTTGTATTAGTTTTTTTAAAATATTTTGTAGTAATTCGTTTAATAGTATTTCTTGGTTTGAACATAATTGAGCGGTGCGAGCAGCAGAATTAGAAAACCATGGCCATCTTTTTTTCAATATAGGAAGAATATTAATTCGTAAAAAGTTTCTGTCAAAATTTATATCTAAATTGCTTTCATCTTGTATCCAATTTAATTTGTGTTGTTTTGCATATTTTTCTAGTTTTTCTCGACTACAATTTAATAAGGGTCGTATTAGTTTATTTTTTTTGATAAATAAAATGTCAGGGGACATGGATTTTATTCCATTTGGACCACTTCCTCTTTTTAATGCTAATAATATAGTTTCAGCTTGATCATCTTGATGATGAGCAGTGACTAGTATTTCATTTGGTAATAAAAATTTTGTTAGTATTTTGTATCTTTCATTTCTCATTTTTGCTTCTATATTTTTTCTTGTAAATGAGATAATTTTTGGTATTTTTATTATATTGATAGGTATATTTTTTTGTATACATTCATTTTTACAATGCAAAGCCCAATTATCAGCTTTTTTGTGTAATCCATGATGTATATGGATGGCACGTAATGAAAAAAATTTTTTTTTTTGATAAATTTTGTATTTATTTTGTAATTTTATCAAAATATTTAATAATACTGTGGAATCTAGTCCTCCGCTGAATGCTAATAATATTTTTTTATGGTTATTGATGTTTATTTCAGTTTGTTGATTTAAACTATTTTCTTTTCTTTTTTTCATATAATTATTAAAATAATAAATCGTAAGTAAAATTTATTTTATGTTAATTTGTTAAATTTATAAATTAGTATTAAGTATAATATTTATTAAATTATGTAAAATATAATTTATAAAATTTATAAGTTATTGTGTAATATTTTTACATTTATTAACAATATCCATAATTCATTATTTTTTTGTATCTTTTTTTTAATAATTCTGTTTTACTTAAAATATCTAATTCCATTAGATCTGTTAGTAGTTGTGTTTTTAATGCATTTGAAATAGATAGGATGTTTTTATGTGCTCCTCCTATTGGTTCTAATATAATATTGTCAATTAAATTTAATTTTTTAAGTTTTTTTGCAACAATTTTCATTTCTTCGGCTGCTTTTTGTGTTTTTTTTATGTTGTTCCATAAGATGGATGCGCAACCCTCTGGGGAAATTACAGAATATATACTGTATTCTAACATGTTAATTTTATCCCCAATTCCAATCGCTAATGCACCTCCAGATCCTCCTTCTCCTATTATAGTGCAAATAATAGGTATTTTCAAATTTGACATTTCTTGTAAATTTTTTGCAATTGCTGCAGATTGTCCTCTTTCTTCTGCTTTAATACCAGGATAAGCTCCTGGTGTGTCTATAAATGTTAATAGCGGCATATTAAATTTATTTGCTATTTTCATCAATCTTAGTGCTTTTCTGTATCCTTCTGGAACTGGCATTCCAAAATTTCTTTGTATCTTTTCTTTTATTGTTCTTCCTTTTTGATGTCCTATTATCATAACTGGTCTAGAATTAAGACGAGCGATTCCTCCTATAATAGCTTTATCATCATAATAAATACGATCTCCTGCTAATTCATCAAAATTTGTAAATATATTTTGAATATAGTCTAATGTATAAGGTCGCATAGGATGTCTAGATAATTGAACAATTTGCCAGGAATTTAAATTTGAGAATATTTTGTTGGTTAATTTTTTGTTCTTTTTTTGTAATTGTTTTATTTTTTTATTTAAATTGGTATCAAATTTTTTATTGTTGTCTTTAATTGCAATTAAAGAATTAATTTTTTCTTCTAATTCTATAATTGGTTTTTCAAAATCAAGAAAATATGAAGTCATAAAATATCTTTAACAATTCTTTGAAATTTTAATTTTATTTTGTTTTTTCCTACAAGCATATTTAATTTATTAAATAAAGAATCGCTTGGTGTAATTTTTGAACATATATTTAAATATGATTTTTGTTTGTTTTCTTTTTTATGGAATAGATATATTGGAATTTTTCCTGGTTGATAGTTTTTTAGTACTTTTTCAAGATTATTTAAAAATTTATGATTTATTTGCTTTTCGGTTAATAAAATTGCTATTTTATGTATATATTTTTCTCTGATTTTGATAATGTTCATTATAGTTGTAGCGATGATTGTATATTTTTTACTAAAATTGTTAAATACTATTTTTCCTTGAATCATTAGAATTGAATTTTTTTTTAGCATATATTGGTTTTTTTCTAAAATTTTATCAATCAATATTATGTTTAATAGTTTTTTTGATTCATCACTAATTGTTATAATACCAATATTTTTACTTTGTTTATTATGTATTAGTTTAATATTAGTAACTATACCAATAGTAGTTATTATTTTATTTATATTATCGATTTTAAATTTAATATATTTTATTAATGTGTATTGTATATTGTAAAATGTGATTTCTTTTAAAAATTGTGTGATTGGATTTCCACTTAGATAAATTCCTAAAGTTTTTTGTTCGTTATCTAGAGTAATTTGTTTGGACCAAGGGGTAATTATTTCATTATTATTTTGTAATATTCTTGATATTGTTTTTGAAGCGGTTTCAAACATATCCATTTGTCCGAATTTTTTGTTTATTTCGTATTGGTTGTTTACATTTATGATTTTTTTAATTGATTCTATTAGTGCTGCTCGATGTATTCCAAATACATCAAGGGAACCAGACATAGCTAATTTTTCTAGTGTTCTTTTATTAATTATATTAGTATTATGTTTCAAAAAAAAATCAAATAAATTATGAAAATTTCCATTTTTGTTTCTTGTATTAATAATTGTTTTAACTGTTTTTTTACCAATCCCTTTTATCGCTCCCATTCCGTAGACTATATTTTCATTTTTATCTACATAAAAATGATATTGGCTATTATTAATATCTGGTTTTAAAACTTTTATTTTCATACGTGCACATTCATTGATCCAATTTGTTATTTTTTCTGTATTATCTATATCAGCATTCATTGTTGCAGCCATGAATTCTGCAGGATAATGTGTTTTTAACCAAAGAGTTTGATATGTTAATAACGCATAAGCTGCAGCATGAGATTTATTAAAACTATAACCAGAAAATTTTTCTAATATATTGAAAATTTTTTTTGATAATTCATAGTCAATTTTGTTTTTTTTTGTTCCTTTATTGAATAATAATTGTTGTTTTATCATTTCTTTTGGTTCTTTTTTTGTCATAGCACAACGTAATATATCTGCGTTTTTAAGTGTATAACCTGCTAATGTTTGGGCTATTTGCATGACTTGTTCTTGATATAATATTATACCGTAAGTGGGTTTTAGGATTTTTTGTAGTAATTTATTTTTTGTTAGTTTTGGATCTAAGTATGAAATAGTTTCACGTCCATTTTTTCGATTTATAAAATTATTTATCATACCTGATTTTATTGGACCTGGTCTGAATAATGCTATTAGCGCAATAATGTCTTCAAAACAATCTGGTTTTAGTCTTTTGATTAAGTTTTTTATTCCGTTTGATTCTAATTGGAATATTGCAGTTGTTTCTGATTTTTGTAGTTTTTTGAAACTTTCTTTATCATTTGTAGGAATTTCATTAATTTTTATTAAATGTAATTTTTTTTCTTTTCGATGTTTATTGATCATTTTTAATGTTTTATCTATAATGGTTAAAGTTCGTAATCCTAAAAAATCAAATTTTATTAAACCAAGTTTTTCAATGTCATATTTATCAAATTGAGTTACAATATTTTCTCCGGAAAAATCACAATATAATGGTGAAAAATTAGTGATATTTTTAGGAGTTATTACAATTCCTCCGGCATGTTTTCCTACATTTCTTATAGTTCCTTCTAATTTTATTGCCATATTAATTAATGTTTGTATTTCTTGGTCAGTTTCATATTTTTTCTTTAAGATTGGATTTATTATGAATGATTTTTTTATTGTTATTTTAGGGTCAAATGGTATTAGTTTTGCAATATGATCCACAAAATTATATGGATACCCTAATGCCCTTCCTACATCGCGAATTACTGCTTTTGCAGTCATTGTTCCAAAAGTAATGATTTGTGATACTGAGTCTTTTCCGTAAGAATCAATTACATGTTTAATTACTAAATCTCTTTTTTTCATGCAAAAATCAATGTCTAAATCAGGTTGTGATGTTCTTTCAGGATTTAAAAATCGTTCGAATAATAAGTTGAATAATAATGGATCTAATTCAGTGATTTTTAATACGTACGCAACTAATGATCCAGCTCCTGATCCTCTTCCTGGTCCAACTGGAATATTATTGTTTTTAGCCCATTGTATAAACTCCATCACTATGAGGAAATAACTAGATAAATTCATATTTCCAATGGTTTGCAATTCATTTTTTAAACGTTTTTCATAGATAGGAAATTTTTTTTTTCTTGTGTTTTTGTTTGGATAAAGAAAATTTAATTTTGTTTTTAAACCGTCTTTTGCAAGTTTAATTAAATAGTTTTTGTTTGAAAGGTTTTTTTTAGGAAATTTTGGAAAAGTATATTTATCAAAATGGATAGTAACATTGCATCTTTCAGCTATTTTTACACTGTTAGTTAACGCTTCTGGTATATCAGAAAATAATTCACACATTTCTTGTTCATTTCGCATATATTGTTGAGGACTATAAAGTTTTTGTTTATTTGTTTTATTGTTTATTTTGTATCCTTCGTGAATTGCAACACGAATTTCGTGTGCATAAAAGTCTTCTTTTGTTAAAAATAATACGTCATTAGTAGCGACTACTGGAAGTTCATTAAATATAGCAAGTTGTATTGCAGATTTTATATAATATTCTTCGTATGGTCTACCTGTTCTAGTTAATTCAAGGTAATATCGATTGAAAAAGTATTTTTTGTAAAAAATTATGTATTTTTCTATTTTCGATAAGTTGTTTTTTATTATGCAGTTTCCTATGTCTCCTTTTATCCCTCCAGATAATAAGATAATTCCTTCATTATATTTTGTAAGATGTTTTATATCAATAAAAGGTCCAATAGTTGGATTATAACCGTGTTTGTAAGAAATTGTTAATAATTGAATCAAATTTTTATATCCAATATTATTGGCTGCTAAAGCAGTTATTTTTGTGAATTCTGGTATTATTTCGTTAGTTTTTAAAGTAATGTCTGATCCTATGATTGGTTTTATTCCTTTTTTGAAAGAGATATTATAGAATTTAATTAATCCAAATAAATTCATATTGTCTGTTAATGCAATAGCTGGCATTTTAAGTTCTTTAGTTTTTTTTATTAATGAATTAAGTTTAATTAATCCATCTTTTATTGAATAATCACTATGCATACGTAAATGAATAAATTTTGGGGTAATCATATTAATAGTATGAAATTTATGGTTTTTGAAAATTTTGATGTTAACATTTTGAATATTAATATTAAAAATATAAAAATTTTATTATCTATAAATTTATTATAATTTAATAATTTAAATCATTTGGATAAATGATATTTTACAAAATTATTTTAATAGGTTTTGTTATAAAAGTTTTATTAAAGTTAAATTGTATTTATTTAAATTTTTATAAAAATTTATTTTATAAAATATTTTTTTATTTAAAGTGAAATAGATTTTTATTGAGTTTGTTAATACATTTAAATTTTTGCACTGTTTTAATAAAATATATAGAAATTTTGTGGTTATTTTATAAATTATATAAATTTAATTTAGTATATAGGAATATTTTAGAATTTTATGTATTTGTAAGTAAATACAAAAATAGTCATTATATAATTTGATTTTGTATAAAATTTATGAGATATAATATTTATTTTATAATTTTATTATACTTTTTTTTATACATATTTAAATATATTTATTTACAGGATATTGATTATGAATAGTATTTTGTAATTTAAAATTTAATTTTATGGACTTTTTGTTTGTATGTATGTGATGTTAATTTTATTAAAATTTTATTTTAAAAATATATAATTGATTAGTATGATGTTTATTTTTATATTTAATTTTAAAATTAAATGTGAATTGTATTTATTGTGTTATTTGTTATTTTAGATTGTAATTTTAGAATTGATTTTAAATTTTATGATTTTTGGAACTGAATAATGTATTAGAATGAATTTTTTGTAAAATGATTTTTTAACATATTTTATTCTAATAAAGTATATGAATTTAAAATTTGTTTTATTATATTTTTATATGTAAATCTATATTTTATGAATTAATAACGAAATATTAATTGTTAATATTTTAAATTACTAATTTAGTGTTTTATAATTGTGTATTTATGTTTGATGTTTTGGTGTATAATATGGTGTTTTTTAATATTTTAATTAAAATCTAAATTTTTTTGTATGTTGTATAAATTAACTTTGTACGAATTTGCGTAATAAACAGTTTAAGAATAAGTATTTTAATAGATAGTAAATTTATAGATTCAATTTGTTTATTGATTTATATAAAATATATTGTAAAATTATTTTTTTATTTGTTTTGTGCACATTAAAGAAGCTTGACAAGTTATTTTTCCATCAACTTTTGCAATTCCGTTGAATTTTGTTATTTTTTTTCTTTTTTTAACAAATTTAATTTCAAAAATTATTTGGTCTCCTGGTTGTACTGTCTGCTTGAACTGAGCTTCATTTATAGCAGCTAAATAATAATATTCTTCAGGTAATAATTTGATTTCACTTTTCAATGCTAAGATTCCACTAGCTTGCGCCATAGCTTCTAAAATTAATACACCAGGGAATATTGGTTTTTTTGGAAAATGTCCTTGAAAAAATGGTTCATTGAATGTAACATTTTTAATGGCACATAAGTATCTTCCTTTTGTAAAATTTAATACTCTATCTATTAATAAAAATGGAAATCTATGAGGTAAAAATTTTAGTATTTCTTCGGCGTATAATTTATGTATTTTAATAGTCAAAATTTGTTTCCTATTTTTAAAACATCGCGTTATAATTTATGTTTTTGTATTTTTTAACATTTATTTTCTAAAAAATATTTTTTATTGATAAAATATTTTTGTTAATATTATTTATATAATTTTATAATAAAACTTTATAAATTTTGTTTTATTAGAAATATTTTCAAATTTTTTTGAATATGTAAAATTTGTTATATTTATGCTTGTAATTGACGCTTGATTATATGATGAGATTTTGAATAATTACACGTTGATGTACAAATTTAATTTTAGAAAATGTTATTCGTTAATTTTATTTAAAATTTCAGGAGTAATATTTTTAATTTTATTATTTATATAAAATATAGAATCGGAATCTATTACAATATCATATCCTTTTTTAACCGCTATATTTTTGATTATTTTTCGAATATATTCTAAAAATTTATTTTTTTCTTCATTTTGTCTTTTTATGTTTTCTTCTTCAAATATTTTTACTTTTTTTGAAAAGATTTTTTTTTGTGCAATAATTGATTTTTCTAATTCTTGTTTTTCATGGGTATTTATATTTTTATTGTTGTATTTTAAATGTTGTATTTTATTTTGTAAATCGTTTTCTATTTTTTGAAGATCAATTATTTTATTTTTAAATTCTTTTTCTAATTTTTCAGTAATTATGATTTTTTGTATAGATTTTTGGAATATGTCGTAAATATTTACTACAGCAATTTTTTCGTTGGCTTGCGCTTTAGAAATAAGCATGATTATTAATATTGTATTTAATAATAAAGTATTGAAGTATATTTTCATTTTTTCCTTATATATTTTGATAATTAAGAAATTATTTAATTTTGTATTTAAAAAAATTTTAGTTGATTTAGCAAATAGTATGGATTGTTTTTAAATATTTATTTACCATGATTTTCCAACATTAAATTGGAATTTTTCTATTTTATCCCCTTTACAAAATTTTATAGGATATCCATAAGAAAAAATTAGAGGACCTAATGGTGATATTAATTGAAAATTTATTCCAGATGAAATTCTAATATTTTGAAATTTTTCATTATAAAAGGTGTTTTTTAAATATTTTTTATTTTTTTTCCAATTATTATTCCAGATAGTTCCAATATCAATAAATAATGATGTTCGTATTAAATTTTGATATTTTTTTTTTATTAATGATGTTATAGGTATAGTAATTTCATTGTTGATGATAAAAATAGAATCTCCCCCAAAAATAGGTTTTTTTGTGTTGTATTTTAAATTTTTAAATTTATTTTTGTTATATTTGTTGCATTTATTTATTGGTACGATATTCTCTAAATAGAATCCTCTAATTTTATTAAATTCTTTTAGACAAAAATGGTCATAAAAAGGTATTTTTTGTCTGTTTTTTGAATTTGAATATCCAAAGTATGTTTTTCCAAAAAATATCCAATTTATATTTTTTATGATAGGAATAAAGTAGTTAGATTTAAAAATTATTTTGTAATAATTGTTATGGGAAATTGGAAGGGTAATTTTACCCATTAGATCTGTGTTAGACCCAGTAGTTGGAAAAATATTCTTATTGATGTTATTGAAGTTCCAATGCAAATTTAAAAAAATATCTTCAGCGCTTAAATTTATATTATTTATTTTTTTGTTAGCTATTTTTTTTTGATTAATTTTAGAATTTATCGAATGATATTCAGAAATATGTGATGTAATGTTATTTACACTATTATGTATATATTCTAGTTTTATATTAAATAGACTTTTGTAATTTTTTACGGGAATATTACATATGATATTTGTTCCGTATTGAAGTAAATTATAGTTTGATTTATTTATTATTTTATGTATATTAAAATTTTTATAAAGTATATTATTAGAAAAATTTATTTTATTATTTGTGTAATAAGGACTGATTATTGAAAATTTATTATAAAATTGATTATTGCTTTTGTTGCTTTCAAGAGATATAGAATTTCCAATTTTCAACCAATTGTTTTTTTTAACATTAAATTGAAAATTTAGTTTATTTTCTTGATTAAATCCTATTCCAGCATTAAATGATCCTGTATTTTTTTCTTTCATTTTGTATAATATATTTATTTTATTTAATGAATTTGGTATATGTTGTATTTTTACATTGATATTTTCAAAATATTCTAGATTTATTAGTTTTTTTTTTCCTTGATTAATTAGTTCCATATTTATGTATGTTCCTTCTATTTGATTTATTTCTCTTCGGATTATGTTGTCTTTTATGGTGTTGTTTCCTTCAAAAAATATTTTTTGTACGTAGAATTGAGTATTTGGATCAATATAAATATGTAAATCTATAGTATTGTTATCGTTGTTTTCTTTCATTTGAATTATTATATTAGGATAAATATAACCGTAGGAACTTAGTAATTTTTTAATTTTATTTTTTATATTAGTCAATTGTGTTAAATCATATGGTTTTATTAGAATTGTTTGTATTAACTTGTTAATTTTTTTATATTTATAGTGTGAAATTATGTCTCCTTGAAGGTTTATTTTGGATATTTTATATTTTTTTCCTTCAGAAATGTTGATTTTTATATATGCATATTTTTTATTTTTTGTTAATTGAATATTTGTAGAATTAATTTTGAAATTTGCATATCCACGAGATAGATAAAAATTTTGTAATAATTTTAAATAGTTAATTAGTTTTTTTTGTTGATATATTTTTAATTTTTTTTCTTTCCAATTTAGAAAATTTTCGTTTATTTGGATTTTTTTGGTTAATTCTTTATTGTTAAAAGATTTATTTCCAATTAAACGAAAACTTTTAACCTTAGTGTATTCTCCTTCTTTTATTTTTAATTTTATATAAACGTGATTGTTTGCAATAGGTATGATGATTGGTGTAATTATTGTGTTATATTTCCCTATGGATAAATACAAATTTTCTACATGTTTTTTTACGTAGAATATTAATTTTTTATCTAAAAATTTTCCACTTTTTAAATTATATATGTGAAATATTTTTTTTAAAGTATCTTGTTTTATTTTTTCATTTCCAAAAAAGAAAATATTGGTAATTATTGGTTTTTCTTTTACATAGATAAATAATGTGTTTTTTTTATATGATATATATATGTTTTCAAAATATTTAGTAGAAAATAACATATGAATAGTATTTGCAATGTTTTCTTTATTAATTATATCTCCTATTCTAACTGGTATATTGAGTAATACTTCTCCTTCTGGTATGTTTTGTAATCCTACAAAATGAATATTTTGTATTTTGAATTCATTGTAAGCATAGGCATTGATAATATTAAAAAAAAAGAAAAATATTATTAGAATTTTTTTTTTCATTGTATTTATGTAATTTAAAGCATATTGTATAAAATTTTTATTTTATAAATTTAGAGAAATCATTAAATAACGCTATTCCTGTTAGTGTTATGAGTAAAATTAAACTAATTTGATAACTTGTGTTTTTAATTTTTTGTGAAATTGGTTTTTTTATAAACGATTCTATTATAAGAAAAACTAAATATCCTCCATCTAATATAGGTAAAGGTAAAAGATTTATAATTCCCAAGTTAATACTAATAATTGATAAAAATATTAAGTAATGTATTAACCCAGATTTTATAGCTGTTCCTGCGTTATGAGCTATAGAAATAGGCCCGCCTAAGTTTTTTAAGATGAAATCTTGGTTATAAAATAGTTTGATTAAATTTTCAAATATGAGTCGCATTACTTTCCAAGTTTCATTTCCTGCGTGTATTAGTGATGATATTGGGCGAAATGAGTATGTAGCCTTGTATTCTTTGGGTATAGGAATAATTGTTGGATATATTCCTGCAAATCCTATTTTTTTGTTTTCGTATATTGTTTTACTTTCAGGACATAAGATTAAATTTATTGGAATTCCTTTTCTTTCTACAGTTATTTTTAGTTTTGTGTTTGGATTATTTTGAATTTCGTCTGTAAGAGTTTTCCATTCTTTTATTTCTACATCATTTACAGATATGATTTTGTCTTTTGGTTTAAATCCGGATTTCATTGCTGCTGAATTTTTTTCTATTTTAGTAAGAATTGGTACAATCTTTTGGTGTATCGGAATAATTCCTAAAGAGGAAATTGGATCTTTTTTATCTTTTATATAGTTTTTATGTAAAAAGAATTTTTTTGTTTTTGTATCGTTGTTTTTATCCAAATATGTTGTACAAATGGTAATGTTTTCTTTATTTTTCGTGTTAATTAATTCGGAATATACAGAATCCCAATTAAGTGTTTTTTGATTATTAATATATTGTATTTCCATTCCAGAAGTGATTCCGATATGATCGGCTGTTGAATTAGGAATTACTTTTTCTATAATCGGTTTATAGTGTGTAATACCTATCAAGAAAATCATCCAATAAATGAAAATTGAGAAAAGGAAATTAAATATTGAACCTGATGCTATAATTATAATGCGTTTCCAAATTTTTTTTTTTTGAAAATATTGTCTATTTTTTGGAATAGTTTTTGCTAAATTTTTTTTTTCATCTAACATTTTTACATATCCACCTAGAGGTATGGATGCAATAATATATTCTGTTCCAGATTTGTCATATTTTTTCCATAGTGTGTAACCAAATCCTATAGAAAATTTTTCTATTATTACTCCGTAATATTTAGCTGTTATAAAATGCCCAAGTTCATGTATTGTTATTAGTAGTCCAACAGTAATAATAAACGAAAAAAAGTTAAAAAATATATGTGCCATATAAGAATGTCCTTAAATATCTATAAATTAATTTTTAAAAATTCATTAGTAATGTTAAGCAAGTAAATATTGGTACAGCAGAACTTAGACTATCTATTCTATCTAATATTCCACCGTGTCCTGGGATTAAATTTCCGCTGTCTTTTATATTTATTACTCGCTTAAACATACTCATGTTTAGATCTCCAAGTATTGCTGAGATTATAATAATAATAAAACAGATATTTAATTTTGTATGTGAAATATTATAAAGAATTGTATATTTTATAAATATTACATGAATTATATATGAAGTAGTTAATCCACCTATTGTTCCTTCCCAAGTTTTATTTGGGGAAATTTTTGGTATCAATTTATGTTTTCCTAATAATTTTCCAAATATATAAGAACTAGAATCTAGTCCCCAAATTAATATTATAACATATAGTATTTTCCATGTATTCATAGAATGATCGTAATTGTATGTATGTTGTTCTTGTTGCAATATTAGTATACTCCAAAAGAACGGTATTATAATAAACATACCAAATAGCATTTTTAAAATTTTAGAATTATTCCATAATTTTGTAGAATATGGGTAAAATAAAATTAGGAGTGATGCTGTTATCCACCAAGATAGGGTTATTGGTATAAAAATATATTTAATTTTATGTTTTAATAGAAAATATGGTTCATATACTGTGATTAATATAATAATTACAATGATTGTAAAATAAAATATTAAAAATAATATTCGTTGCCATAATAATAAAGGTATAATAAATTTATTCCATTCAAATATGCTAAATATATTTAATATGAATAAGAATATTATAAGTTTTTCTATTGTAAACATAGAAATTATACCTATGACAATAGGTGTTAAAAAAATTGTGCTGATTATACGATTTTTTATCAAGTTTTTTCCTGAATATGATTTTTAAAAATGAAAAATTTTGTTAAGATATAATTTTTCCAAATTTTCTTTTTCTTTTTGAAAACGCTTGTATAGCGTTTTCAAAAATGGAATCATTAAAGTCTGGCCATAGTGTATCGGTAAAAAATAATTCTGAGTATGCTATTTGCCATAATAAAAAATTACTAATTCTATATTCACCTCCGGTTCTAATAACTAAATCTACTGGAGATAATTTGTTCATACAAATATATTTACAAAACATATTTTCATTGATTTGATTTGACTTCAAAGATCCTTTTTCAATTTTTTTTGCAAGTTTTCTTGCTCCTTGCGTAATATCCCATCTTCCACTATAATTGGCGGCAATATTTAAATTTAATCCTTGATTGTTATAAGTTAATTTTTCAGATTTATTGATGCTATTTTGTAATTTTATTTTAAATCTTGATATGTCTCCTATAACTTTAAGTCGAATATTACGTTTATGTAAATTATCTATTTCGTCATCTAGTGTTTTAACAAATAATTCCATTAGAAAAGAAACTTCTGTTTTGGATCTATTCCAATTTTCTTTGCTAAATGCATATAATGTTAATGCATCAAAATTGTGATTTTTTGCAAAATATATTGCGCGTTTTGCTGATTTTATTCCCTCTTTATGCCCAAAAATTCGAAGTTTTCCTTTTTTTGTTGCCCATCTTCCATTTCCGTCCATAATGATAGCTACATGTTTTGGTGTAGATAATAAATGTTTCATTTTATTAAATAATTATTTGTTGTTTAGAAAAAATTTTAAAGTAGTAATAAAATTATATTTTGTAATCATATTTTTATTGATTAGATTATTTTATTTTTAATATTGATAAATTAATGTGTTATATTAATTTTATTTATAATAGATTATTTATAATATGGATGAATAAATTTAGGATTAAAATGGTGTTATAGTTTTAATACTATTGTGTAATATTTTTTTATACAGATTTTAAGTACCATTTATATGGTTTATTGATTTTTTAAAATTGTTTGTATCAGTAAGATTTGTTTTTGTAAAAGTTTTGTAAAATAATATTTATTTATTATTTATATTTTATATAGTGTAGTATTTTATAGATATATAGAATATTTATTGGAAATTATTTATATAAATTTGGGATTAAAAATTTTATTTGATAATTTTAAAATTTTATAAATGAGTGAAATTGATATTCTAATTTTATTTGTGCATATGTTGTAAGGAATCTTTAATTCATTTGTAGATATTTGTTAATTTTTTGTTTTTATGAAGTAGATTTAGTTTTTTTATATTGTGAGTACTTATAATGAAATTTTTATTTTTATATTTTTAATTATTTGTTTAATGTTTTATGATTTCTATTTTAGTTAGATTGTATTTATGTCTTTTTCTTTTTTTTGTAGTATATGATCTATTTTTTTTATATTTTTATCTGTTATATTTTGTATTATTTTTTTAATTTTATGATATTCATCTTGGTTAATTGTTTTTTCTTTTTTTAATTTTTTTGTTTTTTCATTCATGTCTTTTCTGATTTTTCTAATTGATATTTTACATGTTTCTGCTTCTTTTTGTGCTAATTTTATTAATTTTATGCGATTTTCTTGAGTTATTATAGGAAATTGTAGATGAATTTTTTCTCCTATAATTATTGGTGTTATTCCTAAGTTAGAATTTAAAATTGATTTTTTTATTGATGATATTGATGTTTTATCAAATGCAGTTATACATAAAGTATTTGGATTTATATTGACAATATATGCTATTTTTTGTATTGGTTGTGAAGAATAGTGAGATTTTACCAAAATTCCGTTAAGCAAATTTGGTGATATAGAGCTATTTCTAAATTTATTTATGTTATTTTTAAATATTTCAATGTATTTTTGCATTTTATGTTTTGTATTTTGTTGAATTTTTTTTATCATTGTTTTATTCTCTTAAGAGTTAAAAATTAATTATACATTTGATTAACTATTAGTTTTATATTTATTTTTATGTTTTTTATTGATTACTTTATAATTGTTTGTAATTAGTGTCCCTTCCGTTTTATCTCCCATAATAATTCTTTGTAATGCTCCTGGTTTATTAAAATTGAATATGCATATTGGTAAATTATGATCTTTTGCAAGAGAAAAAGCAGTTAGATCCATAATTTTTATTTTTTTTCTGATGATATCTTTATAACTTATTTGATTGTAAAATGTTGCGTTTTGATTTTTTCTTGGATCTTCTGAAAATACTCCTTCCACTTTTGTAGCTTTTATTACAATATCTGCTTTAATTTCAATTCCTCTTACACAAGCTGCAGAATCTGTAGTAAAAAATGGATTTCCTATTCCAGCTGAAAAAATTACTACATTATTATTTTGTAGCAAGTCAATAGCTTTATACCAATTATAACAATCACAAATGCTATTTAATGGAATAGGTGACATTAAATGGGAATTTACACATGTTTTGTGCAACGCGTCTTGTATCGCTAATCCATTTATTATTGTTGCTAATATTCCAATATGATCGCTAATTACTCTATTCATTCCAGTCTTTTTTAAAGATTTACCCCGAAATAAATTTCCACCTCCTATAACTATTCCTACTTGAATATGCATATGTACTAATTTTTTTATTTCCTTGGCTATATAGTTTAAAGTTTTATTATTAATACCAGATTCATGAGATTTTTGAAGTGCTTCTCCACTTAATTTTAATATAATTCTTTGATAAATAGGTTTTAAATTTTTTGACATGTTTTAGGTATTTTTTATTTTGTTTTATAAAACAAGAGTGTTATTAATATTTGTTTGATTAAATTTTGTAAGTATTGAATTAAGTAACATATAATATGGATATGATTATAATTGAATTTGATATTATTTTCCTACTTTGAAATAAACAAATTTGTTAATTTTTGATTGGTTTTCTTTTAGTAATTCTTTAATTTTTTTTTTATCGTTAAATATAAATGATTGTTCTAATAATGTGATATCTTTAACAAATTTTTTCATTCTTCCTTCTATTATTTTTTCAGATATATTAGATGGTTTTTTTAATTTTGAAACAATTTCTGATTGTATTTTTTTTTCATTTTCTATTATTTCTTTAGGAATGTCAGTAACATTGATATATTCTGGTGTATTGGCAACAATGTGCATAGCTATTTGTTTAATTAATTGTTGATTTATATTAGTAGCTGAAATTATTACTCCAATTTTTGTTCCGTGTAAATAATAGCCAAGTGTATTTCCTTGTATAATATTTATTCTGCGAATATTAATATTTTCATTAACTTTATTAATTAGTTCTGTATGTTGTGTGTTAAATTTTTTCTTTATGATATAAATGTCTGTAATATTTTTTTGAATGGCTTCAGAAACAATTTTTTTTCCAAATTCTTTAAATTCTTTTGTTTGTGCAACAAAGTCACTTTCGCAGTTTATTTCAAGAATTATACCATATTGATTTTCTTTTGATATTTTGATAAAAATGGATCCTTGGGAAGTTGTGTAATTTTTTCTTTTGTAGGAATTTATTTTTCCTAATTTTCTCATATAATTTATAGAAGAATTAATATTTCCGTTTGTTTTTATCAAAGCTGTTTTGCATGCCATAATTCCAGCGCCAGTTTTTTCTCTTAATTTTTTAATTAGATTTATAGTTATGTTTTTTTGTATATCAAGCATATATTCTTTCCTTATTTATTATTTTATGAAATATTTTTTATTTTGTATTTTTATTATAAAGTTATTTATATTGTTTTTTGGTTTTTATGGTTTTTTAAGTTTTGTATAACTGATAAGATTGTAAATAGATATAAATTTATAGATCTAATAGCGTCATCATTTCCTGGTATGACAAAATTTACCCCACTTGGATCAGAATTTGTATCAACAATAGCAAAAACGGGAATTCCAATTTTGTTGGCTTCTTTAATAGTAGTGCGTTCTTTTTCTGCATCAATAATAAATAGTGCGTCCGGTAAACCATTCATATTTTTTATTCCCCCTAAATTATTTTCTAATTTTTTTAATTTTCTTATACGTATTAATACTTCTTTTTTTGTTAATTTATCAAATGTTCCATCTTTTGATTGTTTTTCTAAGTTTTTTAATTGTTTTATTGATTTTCGTACTGTTTTCCAATTCGTAAGCATTCCTCCTAACCATCTATAATTTACAAAAAATTGATTACAACTTTTTGCTGTTTTTTTTATTGGTTTGCTTGCAGCTCGTTTAGTTCCGACGAATAGAATTTTTCCATGATTTAAAGCTATTTTTTTTAGTTCAAGTAAGGCTTTGCTAAACATATATTTTGTTTTTTCTAAATTTATAATGTGAATTTTGTGATAAGATCCAAAAATGAATGGTTTCATTTTTGGATTCCAATATCTAGTTTTATGTCCGAAATGTACACCTGCTTTTAGCATATCATGCATAGAAGGAATAATCATTGCAATGTTTTTCCTTATTTTATGTTGTTAAGTTGAATTTATTTATAAATATGGATAAAAAAATTTTTTTATTATGCAGAAACTTTTTATTATATATTTTATAATATTGTTACATTAATATTTATATTAATATCTTATTTTAAATGATATTATTTGTTTTATTATATAAGTCTGATATTAATTTTGGAGTTTTTATTTTAAAGATTAAGGTTGGCATGATTTATTTTGTGAAAATATGTTTTTATATGTAATAGAATACATTATTTAATTTAAATAGTACATTGTTTAATATATACTATCTAATGAATTTTTATGTTTGTATTTTATTTTTTAATTAATATGTTTATTATATAGGATATTTAAGGTCTATTTATGGATATTTCTTTAAAATTTTTTTATAAAATGAAAAAGATGCGTATTGTTTGTAAAATTGCATCTGAAGTATTAGAATTTATTGCTCCTTATATTAAACCTAATGTTAGCACTGGAAAATTGGATAGTTTATGTCATCAATTTATTGTAAATGAGAAACATGCTGTTCCAGCAGCTTTAGGGTATAAAGGATTTCCTAAGTCTGTTTGTATTTCAGTTAATGATGTTGTTTGTCATGGAATACCATCTAATGAGAAAAAATTAAAAAATGGGGATATTTTGAATATTGATGTTTCGATAATGAAAGATGGTTTTTATGGGGATACTTCCAAAATGTTTATAGTAGGCACACCATGTTCTCTTGCTTATCGTTTATGTAAAGTAACTGAAAAAAGTCTTTATTTAGCTATACAGTTGATTAAACCTGGTTTACGGTTGCGCGCGATTGGAAAAGCAATTCAAAATTTTGTAGAAATAGAAAATTTTTCTGTAGTTCGTAATTATTGTGGGCATGGAATTGGAAGAAAATTCCATGATAACCCCCAAGTATTGCATTATGATGCTTATGACAATGGTGTTATTTTAAAACAAGGAATGTCATTTACAATTGAGCCAATGGTTAATTCGGGTTGTGCAGACACTTATATTATGAGAGATGGTTGGACAGTAAAAACTAAAGATCATAGTTTATCTGCACAATATGAGCATACTGTTTTTGTTACAAAATACGGATGTGAAATTATGACATTGCGATCTGATGAAATTATTCCCCATATTTATAATAATATTTAAAGTGTTATTTTTATGTATTTTTTCATAAGATATTGTTATATAAACAGTATGTATTTTCGATTATATAGTATATAAAATAAATTTACATAAAAATTTGATAAATTTTTTGATATTTAATTAAAATTATTTAATATGTTTTTTATTATATTTTAATCATTATTTTATTTTTGGATAATTTACATTTTTTAATTTATACAGGGGCGGAGAGATTTGAACTCTCAACTTTCGGTTTTGGAGACCGGCGCTCTTCCGATTTGAACTACGCCCCTTTTTTTCGATGTAATATTATTCACGGTGCGGACGGGATTCGAACCCGCTACTCCCGGCGTGACAAGCCGATGTTCTGACCTATTGAACTACCGCACCCATATTGTATAAAATTATTATTTAATATTTTGTAGATAAATTTATTTAGTTTTACGGAATATATCATGATTATATTGTATTTTTCAATATTAAATATATAAAGATGGTTAATTTTTAATAAAAATTTATGAGTTGGAATGATGTATAATTAATAATATTGAGTTATTTTGTTAAAATATTTTTTATAAAAGTTTTGTAATTTTTTTAAAAGAAAATAATTTTATATATATAGAGTATATGAGTGAATTTTTTATTTTTCTATATTTTATTTTTAGATTTGTAAGTTAAGTTGTGTATGTTTATAAGATTGTATTTTTAGTGAAAAGAATTTATTTTTTGAAGAAGTTATTTTTATTAGTTTCAGATTTTTAGGATTATTTTTTTGTAAACTATATTTTGAATTTTTATATTATGTTTGTTTTATAAATTGTATATTCTTATTTAAGAAATCAAAAATTTATTATTAAATTTAGTAATTTTATAGAGTAGAAATAAAATTTACAAGAAATTGTATTTTTATATTTTGTTAGCTTAGAAATTTTTATAAATTTGTTTTATATTTTAAGAATATTTATTAAATAAAATTTAAGTATTTTGAATAAATATCATTGTATATTAATTATAATTTTATACTTATGATTTTATCATATTGAAAAATTTTATGCATATTTTATATAATTTATTTATGATAAATTTATTTTATAAAAATGGTATTGTTTTGAATATCTAAATATGTTTTTTTTTCTGGAATTATTTCTTTTGACAAAAGTTTTTTGGATAAGAAATTTTCAATTTTTTGTTGTATAGTACGTTTTAGTGGTCTAGCCCCATAAATAGGGTGAAACCCTGTTTTTCCTAGGAATGTTATAATTTTTTCATCGATGTAAATAATATATCCTTGTTCTTTTAATCGTTTATGAAGTTTTTGTAATTGAATTTTTGTTATTTCTATTATATGTTTGTATTCTAGTGGATGAAATACAACGATTTCATCTATTCGATTTACGAATTCTGGACGAAAGTGTTTATTTACTATATCAATAACTATATTTTTCATTTTTTTGTAATGAATTTGAAAAAAATTTTTTTGAATTATTTCAGATCCTAAATTTGATGTCATAATTATAATAGTGTTTCTAAAATCTACAGTTTTTCCTTTTCCATCTGTAAGATGTCCTTCATCTAATATTTGTAATAATATATTGAAAATATCTTGGTGAGCTTTTTCGATTTCATCTAATAAGATAATAGAATAGGGTTGTTGTTGTATTTTTTGTGTCAAATAACCCCCTTCTTCGTATCCTATATATCCTGGTGGAGCTCCTATTAATCGAGATATTGAGTGTTTTTCCATATATTCTGACATATCTAATTGTATTAGAGAATTTGTTTTATTAAAAAGTAATAAAGATAATATTTTACATAATTCTGTTTTTCCAACTCCAGTTGGTCCTAGAAATATAAACGAACCTATCGGTTTGTTAGGGTCTGATAGTCCAGTTCTATTTCTTCGAATTGCATTAGAAATTGATTCTATTGCTTCTTTTTGTCCGATAATGTGAAGATTTAAATTTTTTTCCATGTATAACAATTTTTTTCTTTCACTTTCTAATATACGATTTACAGGAATTCCTGTCCATTTAGCTAATATTGAAGCAATTTCTATATCAGTTACGCAATTTCGTAATAAATATGCTTCTTGTTTTGTTTCTGAATATTGTTTTATTTTTTTTTTTATTTCTGGAATTTTTCCGTATTGTAGTTCGGACATTTTGGTTAAGTTTCCGATACGACGGGCTTGATCCATTAAATGATTAATTTTTTCTAGTTCTTTTTTTAAGTTTTGTATATATGATAAAGAAGATTTTTCTTTTTTCCATTTTTTTTTCAATATAGAAAATTCTTTTTCTTTTTTTTGTATTGTATTGCTTATTGTATTTAAAATTTTGATGTTACTTTGATTGGGTTCTTTTGTTAGTGCTTGTTTTTCTAATTTTAGTTGAATAATTTTTTGTTCTAATCTATCAAGTTCTTCTGGTTTTGAATCAATTTGTATCCTTATACTAGATGCAGCTTCATCTATTAAATCAATGGCTTTATCCGGTAATTTTCTGTCTGTGATATATCTATGAGATAAGGTTGCTGCTGAAATTATAGCTCGATCAGTAATTTGAACATTATGATGTAATTCATAACGTTTTTTTATTCCTCTAAGAATAGCAATAGTATCTTTTACATTTGGTTCAGATATAAAAATTTTTTGAAATCTTCTTTCTAAGGCTGCATCTTTTTCTATATATTGATTATACTCATTTAAAGTTGTTGCTCCAACACAATGCAGTTCTCCTCTTGATAATGCAGGTTTTAACATATTTCCTGCGTCTATTGAACCGTCTATTTTTCCAGACCCTACTACAGTATGTAATTCATCTATAAATAAAATTATACCTGTTTTTTTTTTAGTTAAAGTATTAAGTATATTTTTTAATCTTTCTTCGAAATCTCCTCTATATTTTGTTCCTGCTAATAATGATCCCATGTTTAATGATAATATTTTGTTTCTTTTTAGTCCTTCTGGTACTTCTTCGTTTATTATTCTTTGTGCTAATCCTTCTATTATTGCGGTTTTTCCTACTCCTGGATCTCCAATAAGTACAGGATTATTTTTTGTTCTTCGTTGTAATACTTGGATAGTTCTTCGAATTTCTTCATCACGACCAATTACTGGATCAAGTTTTCCTTGTTCTGCTTGTTTAGTGAGATCTATTGTAAATTGGTTTAGCATCTATTTTAACCTTTTATTATCTTGTTTGTTTTTCTGATGGAATATATCATATTATACTTTATATTTATTATAAACAATAAATATTGTTATGATTAAATATATTATTTTTGGTTTTATCAGTGTTTATTAGTTTACCTAAAATATAATTTAGTCGATATTTTTATTTTGAATACAGTTGGATTTCTTAAAATTTTTGTATTTCAGTAAAATAAATTAGTTTTTTTTTAGTATTTTTATTAATTTTTTTATATCATCAGGCAATGGAGTGTGTAATTGCATTTTGTTTAAAGTGATAGGATGTGGAAATATTAAAGATTTTGCGTGTAAAGCTTGTCTATTTAGAAAAGATAAGATTGTTTTATAGTTTTTTTTGATTTTTTTGATAGTTTTTAAAGATGATTTTCCATATGTAGGATCTCCGACAATTGGATGGTTTATATGTTTCATATGTACGCGAATTTGGTGAGTTCGTCCAGTTTCTAATATTATTTTTAAATGTGTGTGGTTAGAGAATGATTCTATAACACTATAATGTGTAATAGATTCTTTTCCCATTGGGTGTACTATCATGTTTGTCCGTTTAATATTATGACGTTTTATGGGTTCATTTATAGATCCATTTTCTTTTATTGTTCCTATAACTATTGCTTCATATATTCTTGTAATTTTTCTTTTTTTTATTAAGTTAATTAAGCGATTTTGTGCTAATATAGTTTTTGCAACTACTATTAATCCAGTTGTATTTTTATCTAATCTATGTACAATTCCAGCTCTAGGAATATTAATGATTGGAGGGTAGTAATGCAATAAAGCGTTTAGTAATGTTCCGTCAATATTTCCGTGTCCTGGATGTACAACCATGTTTTTTGATTTATTTATTACAATAATGTCTTTGTCGTAATATATAATATTTAATGGTATGTTTTGTGCTTTCCAAAAAAATTTTTTTTGTATTTTTGTTATTTCAATTATTTCTCCTCCGTATACGGATGTTTTTGGGGAGGTAATTATTTTTTCGTTTATCTTAACAAGTGAATGTAAAATATGATTTTTGATTTTTGATCTTGAGTATTCCGGGAATAATTTAGTTAAAGCTTTGTCCAATCGTTGCTTGTATTGTAAATTATTTTTTGTTTTTTTATAAATTGTTTTTTGTTTTGTCATGTTGTTAATAGAATATTTGGTATAATATTTAGTTATGTAAAATTTTGTTTAAATTTTAAAAATGATTTTATATGTTTGATTTGAAAATATTACAATAATTTTTAAATATATGATATTAATTATAATTTTAATTTATATTTTTAATTTGATATTTGTGCATGATTCTTATGCAATATTTAATTATTTTTTGTGTCCTGATTCGTATTTTTTAGCGAAGAAGAAATTGAATAATGGTTATTATGATATTGCTATTTCAGAATTTCTTTTTTTGAAAGAGCATTGTTTATGTAGAGATTATAAAGAACGTATTAAATTAGATTTGGTGTATGCTTATTATAAAATAGGAAAACTTTTTCAAGCAAAAATGGAGATTGATAATTTTCTTTATTCTTATTTTCATTCGTGTATGTTGGAATATGTATTGTATATGCGTGGATTAATTAATGTGAAATTGGATTATATAATTTCTGATATGTGTTTTTCAAAAGGATATATTAATGAAAATTTTATTTATGCAAAATTAGCTTTTTTAAATTTTACTAAATTAGTATCACAATATCCTAATACTAAATATTTATTAAATGTTGATTATTATTTATTTTATTTAAAAGAAAAGTTATCTAAAAATGAGTTATCTATTATAGAATTTTATGATAAAAAATGTGCTTATACAGCAGTTATTAATCGAGTAGAGGGTATGTTATTTAATTTTTATGATATGCAATCTTCTTATATAGGGTTGTTGTATATGGAAAAAGCTTATAGAAAATTAGGATTATGTAATCAGGCAGATAAAATAATGAATATGATTGTATTTTATTGAAAATATAAAAAATATTTGTATCATTTAATGTTTTAGAGAATGTTCATGTGAATTTTTAATTTAGTTTTATGATTTGTATTTTTAAAAGATTATATTTTGTTTTTTATAAAATTAAGTATTAAAATTATGATAAATTAAGTTTTTGTATTTAATAGATATTTTTAAGTTTAAGTAATTTTTTTAAATTAATCTTTCAAATATATAAAATATAATTTTTACTAAATTTAGTATCGAGTTTATTGTTTATATTTTATTTTTTATGTTATATATTAGTGTTTTATTTTCTAACATGAAATCATCTGAATGTTTCGTTATCCAATCTTTTGTTTCTGTAAAAATTTTAAGGAACTCCTGGTTTTTACATGATTTGATTAAATTTATTGTTTTTTTTATATATTTTTCATAAGATTCAAATAGTGAAAAATTATGTTTTGAGTTTGTAATAATATCGTAACATAATTCTGGATTTTGAGAAAATAATCTCATCACCATTATTAATTCTGTTCTGTAGATTGGTGTAGAAAACATTATTAATTTTTTTATATCTTGTTTCTTTTCTTTCAAGAAAATTCCGTATATAAAATGTATAAATTGACGAAGTGATTGTATGTATGACATGATTTTATCATGTTCAATAGGTTTCATGCATTGTAAGTTTGCTCCCCATATTTTAATTTGATCAAGTATCCATTGATATGATTCAGGATACCTTCCGTTACAATAAACAATGGTTTGTTTAACAAATGTACTAATATCTGGACCAAATATTGGATGCATACCTAGAACTGGGCCTGTATGTGAAGATAACATTGTTTGTATAGGTTCATATTTTATAGATGTTAAATCCATCAATATGCAATCTTTTGGTAAAGTAGGAAGTTTTTTTATAATTTTTATAGTTGAATGTATTGGTACGCTAATTATTACTAAGTTTACATGTTTCAATAGGATTTCAATATTTTTCCAATCTTTTCTTCCTAAAAGAAGAACTGTATATCCAGATAAAGATAACATTTTTTCAAAAAGGAGTCCCATTTTTCCATTTCCGCCTATGATTACAATTTTATTTATGTTTTTTTGTATTTTTTTAAATCCTATGTTTGTTTCATGTTTATAAGATTCATTTATAATGCAACGTAATATATTTTCTATTAAATCTGGGGAAGTTTTTAATATATTTGCATCATTTTTTTTCTTTTTTATGAGTTGTTTTTCTCTTTTTTGGTCGTATATTGGTATACCCAATTTTTTTTTAATTTCTCCAATTTTTGAGGATATAGATAAACGTTGTATTATTAATAGGAGTAAATTTTGATCAATTTCGTCAATTTTTTTTCTTAATTTGTTTATATTTTTTTGCATATTTTTTCTCTGTGTTAGACAAATAAGAGTTATAACTTTTCATGAAAGTGAAGTAATAATTTTTCTGTATTTTTCCAATTTATACAAGCGTCAGTTACTGAAACTCCGTATTGCATATTTTCTTTTTTAATTTCAGAAGATTGATTTCCTGAATTAATATAACTTTCTAACATGATTCCAATAATAGAATCATTTCCTTTTTTTATTGTTTCTAATACATATTTAGCTACGACAGTTTGTTGTTTGTAATTTTTATTAGAGTTTCCATGACTACAATCGACCATTAAAGAAACAGGAAGTTTTGCTTGTTTT
The DNA here is from genome assembly GCA_001242845.1 of Candidatus Westeberhardia cardiocondylae. Taxonomy (GTDB): domain Bacteria; phylum Pseudomonadota; class Gammaproteobacteria; order Enterobacterales; family Enterobacteriaceae; genus Westeberhardia; species Westeberhardia cardiocondylae. The sequence goes on along the minus strand of LN774881.1, from coordinate 428,432 downwards.
ATTTTTTTTTCACAATTTATGATATCTGTTTCGTAATAATTTGGTTTTTTTCCACCTCTTAAAATAATATGAACATTCTTATTTCCTTTGGTTCTTATTATACAGACTCTTCCGTTTTGATTTATTCCTATAGAGTAATGTTGTACAGATGCAACTTGTATTGAGTTAATTGCTGTATCAATATTTCCATCAGTACCATTTTTAAATCCAATTGGCATTGGTAATCCAGATGCCATTTCTCTGTGAATTTGTGATTCGTTAGTTCGCGCCCCAATTGCAGACCAACTGAATAAATCGTTTAAATAATTCGGGGTTATTGTATCTAATGCTTCCGTTGCTAGTGGTATTTTCATTTTAGTTAATTGTAGTAATAAAGATCTTGATATATATAATCCTTTTTCGATATTGTAGGATCCATCCATGTATGGATCATTAATTAATCCTTTCCATCCCATAATAGTTCTTGGTTTTTCGAAATAAGTTCTCATTACTAAATATATTTTATTTTGTATTTTTTGTGAAAGTTTTTTTAATTTATTAGCGTAATCTATAGCAGCGTCAATATCATGAATTGAACATGGTCCACATATTACTAAAATACGAGAATCATGTTTATGTATAATATTGCTGATTATGTTTCTTGATTCAAGAATGAAATTTTTTTCATCTTGTTTTAAAGGCAAATTATTTTTTAGTTCCCTTGGTGTTATTATTGTTTTAATTTCATTATAAGAATGGTTATTATTTTTGTTTGTTGTATCCATAATAATGTATTCCTGAATTAAATTTTATTATTAATATTTTTATGATTTTAGAAAAAATGGATAGTAAATTACATATTTAGATTTTAATACTAACATAATTCATTATAATTTTCTAGTATATGTAGAATTTATATTTTAAAAATAATTGTTTGTGAATATTGTTTCTAAAAAAAAGTTTTATTGACTTAAATTTTATTTAATATATTAATATTTCGTATAGGTTATAATATAAACTTAAAAAAGAGATTGTGATTAAATTCAAATACTACAAAACATTAATATATAAAATATTTTATATGATTTGTTCAGAAAACAAAATATTTATATTGTAGAAAATAGAATTTTATATGAAAACATAATTTATGTTTTATGTTTTGCATATGTTGTATGTTAATTGTACATTCGAAAATATTATATAAAATACTATGTTAAATTCAACCTAAATGGGAGAAATTTTTATGATTAAAATTCGTTTATCTAGAAGAGGTAATAAAAATCATCCATTTTATTTAGTTGTTGTTTCTGATTGCAGAAACCCGAGAGATGGACGTTTTATTGAAAAAGTAGGTTTTTTAAATCCTTTTTTGAAGGATGTTTCACGAAGTGTTTTTTTACATTATAAACGCATAGAATATTGGATTAATTGTGGGGCAAAAGTTTCTAAACGTGTTCTAAATTTAATAAAAAATTTTAAAAACTGATGAATATTTTATATTAATTTGTTAGAAAATTTATATCAATTTTTATTGATGCACGAGTATTTAATTTATTGTTATTTGTATATGTAGTTTTGTTAAAATTTATAATTTATTGGTTTTATACTATGTATAATATGGTATGATGCTAATTGTTGTTTTTTTTGTAATTTAATTTATGGTGGTTTTATGTGGATTGGTGTTATTACTTTGTTTCCTGATATGTTTCATGCTATTACTGATTATGGGGTAGTTGGTAGAGCTGTAAAAAATGGTTTTTTGAAAATACATTTTTGGAATCCTCGTGATTTTACAAATGATAAGCATTTTATTACTGATGATCGTATTTATGGGGGGGGATCTGGTATGCTTATGTTAGCAAAACCCCTGCAAGAAGCTATATTTGCAGCTAAAAACATAATGGGAAAAAATAATATAAAAGTTATATATCTTTCACCACAAGGTCGTAAACTTGATCATAAAGGAGCTATGGAACTTTCTTGTAATGAAAAGATGATTTTGTTATGTGGAAGGTATAAAGGAATTGATGAAAGGTTGATATTGACTGAAGTTAATGAAGAATGGTCTGTTGGTGATTATGTATTAAGTGGTGGGGAATTGGCAGCAATGACATTGATTGATGTGATTGCTAGATTTATTCCAGGTGTTTTAAATAATTTTTGTTCTTTATTTGAAGATTCATTTTCAAATGGATTGTTAAGTTTTCCATGTTATACTCGCCCAAGATATTTTAATAATATAGGGGTACCTTTGGTTCTTTTATCTGGAAATCATGTGAAAATTTATCGTTGGCGTTTAAAACAATCTTTAATTAGAACTTGGAAGAGAAGACCTGAAATTTTAAAGAAAATGTTTCTTACAGAAGAACAGAATTTATTGTTATGTCAAATTAAGAAAAAATATTGCAAAAATTATGTTTAATTTAATTTTATAGGATAAAAAATTTTCTTTTATAATTTTTTATTATTTATATATAAAAATATAGGAAGTGAATTTAATGGTTGATATTATAAAATATATTGAGCAAGAACAAATGAAATATTGTGCTCCATTATTTAGATCTGGTGATTTGTTAAGCGTTAAGATTTGGGTTTTTGAAGGTTCTAAGAAAAGATTGCAGTTGTTTGAAGGCATAGTAATTTCAATACGTAAAAGAGGATTAAATTCTTCTTTTACTCTTCGTAAAATATCTAATGGGGAAGGTGTAGAACGTGTTTTTCAATTGTATTCTCCTGTGATTGAAAGTATTGTTATTAAAAAGTATGGCATTGCTCGTAGAGCAAAACTTTATTATTTACGAAGAAGAGTTGGGAAAAAAGCAAGAATTAAAGAGAGATTTAAACGTTTGTAAGATAATAAATAATGTTTTTGATTAAATATATAAAATTTTGGCAGTATATATTTTTTATGAATAATTTATATGTTTTATAATGAATAATATTTTGATATGTTGATATTGTAATAGTAAGTTTTATATTACATATAATTTTTTATGTTTTTTAAAATTATTTTGGATTTGAATTTTTACGTTTCAATTTGTTTTTTGTAAAAAAATTTTTATTATTATAAAATAATATAGTTATAATTAAAATATTAAAAATTTAACCAAAATTTATTGGTTTTAAAATAAAGATTAAATTTATATTTAAGATAATTTTTTAAAGTTATCAATTTTTATTTTGTATGATTATTTCCAGGGGATTTTTCTAATTTTGTGTTTTTTGTAACAAATTTGATTTGCTGAAATGGTAATTCTAATCCAAGTTTTTTATAATTTCCTACAATTGCAATATTGATTTGATGACGTATTGGTGTACGATGTCGCATTTCAGAAGTATATATGTAATTCAAAAAAATAGTATTCCTTTTTGTAAATTTACTAAAAATACTTCTGGTTTGGATGATGAAATTACTAATGGACAAGAATGCGCTATTTTTAATAAAATATTAGTTATTTTTTTAATATCAAAATGTAGTGGAGTGGGTATATTTAAAACGACTTTTGTTATTGTATCTGAAAGTGACCAATTAATAAATTGTTCGGTGATGAATATTTTATTTGGAACAATTATTTCTTTTTTATTCCAATTAGTAATAGTGGTTGCATGAATATTGATTTTTGTAAAATATTTCCAGTTAATTTTCGAATAGTGACTGTATTTTCAATTCGAATTGGTTTTTCAAATAAAATCATCAATCCTGATATGAAGTTTGCAAAGATTTCTTGTAAACTAAATTTTAATCCTACGCTTAGCTCTGCTACTAGCCATTGAAAGGTTGACCATTCTATTCCTATTATTAAAAATCCGATAATTTCGACAAGCAACATTAAGCTGTGCTTTGTCAAAGTAGTAATAGCGTATCTTGTTTTTGGTGTAAGATTAAGATGTTGTAACAATGATAATTCTAGTAGAGCTGGTAAGTTTCTAACCATTTGTGTTGTAATAATGAAATGCTAAAATAGAAATTAATATAGTATAAGGTAATTGGTTGAATATGTTCAATTCCTTGTGTGTTTGAAGTAGCTTCCCACAGAGTAATATTCTCTAAAAAGGAAAACGTTGAGTGTAACTTAGACCATAAAAATATTATTAACACTAGAGCGACTAATGTTAAAATTGATCTAATTAATTCTAGTGATTGTGCACTAATAGTATCGAGATTTAGTATTGTTTTTTCTACTTTATCAGCAGTCTCGTTTAGCTGAGATTGTGATAGTGTTTTTTATTTCTAGCGCGTTGTGCTAACATTTCTGCTCTGTGTTGTTTTGCTCTTTCAAATGAAATACGTCTTTTTTGTATGAACATCCATCGTTGGATGGTATAGTAAAATATTAATAATATAAACAAAATAAGTATTGATGTTTCTAATCTTATTAAAACAATTTGTGGGGTTGATAAATATCCGAAGCATATTGCAATAATTAATATGATAGATGCATAAATTACTATGTTTCATAATATTTTATTTATTACGTTATTATTATGGTTATTGTTTTTATCTAGATATAAGGTAATTCTGTCTTTTTTAAATTTATTTTACTAATGTTAAACAAATACATAATAATATAAATGATAATCCCCCAAGGGTATCAGCAAATTCTTTGTTATTATAATGATTAAAAGTATGTATCATTATTGTTAACGGAATGTTAATTTTAATTGATGTTTTAAAGTAATGAAGTGCTTTTTTATTTTTTGTAAGTCCTGTTAAAATGTATTAAAAATAATCTTTTTTGATATAAAAATATGTACATGTAATATATTCATAGTATTAGCGGTTTTTTATGATGCTATCTCCGATAGACATTTTTATTGAATATTCCCAAGTTTTTTTAATTCATAATCTAAAGTTGTCCATAATATAAGTATTGGCAATGTGAGTAATATTGATAAAAATATAATGTATAGTGTCAATGAAAAGTGGTCTTGGTTTATTTTTCCTACTCGTATACTAGAATTTTCTAAAAAATTATAATATTTATGGTGAGAAGTGAAATTAAAAATGACTAATATACATGTAAAAGTAATGAGATAAATAATTCTTGATTGATTATTATTTTTTTATAGTTAAATATAAGTTATGTGAAAAATTTTTTGTAAATATTTTTTGTAAATCTCGTATTATATTTAATGGAAAAGAAATATTTATTAATGTAACATTTGCTACCCAAAATAAGTATTTATCGGATGCTTCTTGTATTTCTTTTATTTTTTTTGAAATTAGTTATTTATAATTTTTAGTTTATTAAGTTCTAAAATTTGGGTTTTGTATCCTATTGATAATAAGTGAAAGAGCTTGTTTTGTATTTTTGTTGTTTTATCAACAAAAAATATGTATTTAAGTTTAATGAAGAATGTTTTTATATGAATTTTTTTGAAAATTTTTTAACGTTTTTTTTATAATATTAATGTGATGAAAATATTTTATTTTTTCTTGTGTTGTATTATTTTTAGTTTGGTGTGTTTTTTTTATTTTGAATAGTTTTTTAGATATTTTTGTATGTAAATTTTCTACTAAGTTTGGATAAATGTTGATCTATTTTATTTGTTTCTTAATTATTTCTGTTATGTGTTGTATTTGTAAGATTTCTAAATAAAGTTGTTTTTGTTGATAATAAATATTATCTAATTTTTTTAGTTTTTTTTAATAGAAGGAAGAGTATATAGTTTTTTATTTTAGAAAAGATTATTTGATGTATTATATTTTTTTGTTTTATATGTTTTTTATAGATATTAGATTATTTTTTTGTTTATGGGTATATTGATAAATAAATTTTTTTTGAAATTGCAATTTTTTTTGGTATTTTAGTGAATTGTTTTTGGATATGAAGTGTGTTCGTAAAAAAAAATTTCATTGTTTTCAATAGGTTTAAAACTTTTTTTAATTCTATCTTCATTGTTAATATCAAAAATATACATTGATATTAATGAATAAAATAGAATAGTTGTAATGGTCATGTAACGTACGATTTTTAGTTCAGTTTAAATTTTGTAAATTTAAATGGATTAATTATTTTTATTTTTGAATACCTTTTGCTAAATATTGTCCGACACGCGTAATATAGTTAATATGAAGTTGTTGATTGAATTGTATTTTTTGATTAGAAAATATGTTGATCACTGTAGATCCTAACCTAAATCTTCCCATTTCTTGCCCTTTTGAAAGCTTTGTTATATTAGAATTCTTGTTTTTTGAATATTCCCAATGTTTAATAATTTTGTTTTGGGAAGGGATAATATTTTTTTCCCATATTGTTTCAATATTTCCTACTATTGTTGCTCCGACTAAAATTTGCGCCATAATTCCAAAGTTGGTATTAAACAAACAAACAAGCCTTTCATTTCTAGTAAATAAATTAGGTATATTAGTGGTTGTTAGTTTACTTATTGAAAAAAGTTCACCAGGAATGTATATCATTTCTTGTAAAATTCCATCGCAAGGCATATGTATTCTATGATAATCCCCTGGGGATAGGTATGTGGTAATAAAATTTCCGTTTTTAAAGTATTCTATTTCAGAATTATTTTTAGCTAATAATGCTTCTAAAGTATAATAATGTCCTTTTGCTTGAAGGAGATATCCTTCGTTAATTGATCCAAATTGTAAAATTTTTCCATCAGCTGGAAATATCAGTTTGCCAGGATCGTGATTAATAGGACGTGCATCTACACGTAACGATCTAGTGAAAAAATCATTGAAAGTTAAATAAGAGGATATATCAGATTGTTGTGCTTCTTCCATTTTTACATTGTAGAATCGTACAAATAGTGCAATTGTAAAACGTGTTATCCAACCTCCATGTAAATTTGCGTACCAACCCGTTAATTTAGTTATCCAGTGTTTAGGTAATAAATATTGTATTACTATATTTAATCTGTTCAGCGTAGTAGTTCCTTATGATAATTTGATTTGGAAGTTATATGTTAATATACATAATATAGTAAAAAGTTTTTAAATTCTATTTAAATAGTTCAATTTTTAATTTAAATTTATTTTGATATATGAACGTAATAGTATTGAATTATATTTAAATATAAATCATGTTATTTAATTTGCAATATATTTATATTAATTTATGTAATTTTATAAAATTATTTATGTATGTTAGTTAAATTAATAATGTTATTTTTTTATTTCAATAAATAAAATTTATTGTTATACTTATTGGAAATTGTGAATAATTAAAATGTTATTTATAAAATTTTATATGGTTTTGTTTAAACACTTATAAAAATTTGTAATAAATTTTTTATATGCAAAATAAATTGAGTACATTAAATAATGTTTTGATAGATAGTAGTAAAATTATTTATATAATTTTGTTTTCAAATTTGGTATAGTGGATAGGATATATTACGTTATGAAAAAGAATAGATATTATGTCGTTTAGTGCTAATAATTTAATTTGGATTGATTTGGAGATGACTGGATTAAATCCTGAACAAGATCGTATTATTGAGATTGCAACTTTAGTTACTGATTCTAATTTAAACATTTTATCAGAGGGTCCCGTTTTAGCAATACATCAGTCTGACGAACAATTATCTCTGATGGATAAATGGAATATTCGCGTCCATACGTCCAGTGGTTTAATTGATAGAGTTAAGGTTAGTTGTATTGATGAAGAATTAGCGGTTTTAAAAACATTGTCATTTTTATCTGAATGGGTCCCTTGTGGAAAATCCCCGATTTGTGGTAATACTGTTGCTCAAGATCGTAGGTTTTTATTTCGATATATGCCATCTTTGGAAGCATATTTTCATTATCATTATTTAGATGTTTCTTCTGTTAAGGAATTGGTTCGAAGATGGAAACCTGAGATTTTATTGGGATTAAAGAAAAGAAATACTCATAAAGCTTTGTTAGATATTCGTGAGTCAGTGGAAGAAATGTTATATTATCGAGAGCATTTTATTCGTTTGTAACTAACAGTATGTTGTATAAAATTCATATAGCAAAGTTAATGTGATAATGTGTTTTTCGTATTTATTTTTACTTTTGTTTAGTATATATGTATATGTTTGTTTTTAAGAATGTTTAGTTGTTTAATTGTTTTTTTGTTAAAATTTTGCTTATGTTTTTTTAAATTTTAATTTTGAATATGGATATGAAAATGTTTTAAGTTGAAAAAATTTAGTAAAGAAAATTATATTTTTAAAATGTATAAATATTTGTAATATTTATTTACAGGATTGTTTTTGTATTTTTATTAAAGGAGTGTGATATATTTAAAATATGTGTAAAGATCAAGTTCCTTTGTTACAGTCAGTAGAGGTACAGATTTTTGGTCGTACATTGCGTGTTAATTGTCCATTGGAACATAAAAGTGAATTGGATCAAGCAGCGGAAGATATAAATAAAAGATTATATGATTTAAAAATTAAAAATAAAGCTGCAAATACGGAACATTTAATGTTTATTGTTGCTCTTAATATTTCTCATGAATTAATAAAGGAAAAATTGAAAGTTAGAAATTATGTTAATGATATGAAAAAATATGTTTGTTTGTTACATAATATGATTGATAAGGTTTTAGTTGAATAATATGGTGTATAAAAAGAATATAATTTTGTGTAAATTTTTAATGAATAAATATTTATTTTTTTATTTTTTATGTTGATTATTTATGTTATTTAAGTTGAATTTTTGGATATTTGTTTTATTGAATTTTTTAAAAAAATATTTTATGAAATTTGTTTTTATTAAATGTTTGGAATTTATTTTATTAAATAAAGTTGTTTTATATTTCATATGAGTTTTATATAAAAATTTATTTTTTTGTTTTGGTTTTTGTAAAGATAAGATTTTTATTTTATAATAAAATAGATAATCTGTATTTTCTGAGAATTTTTAACAGTAATTAAAATAAATGTTTGAAATATTAGGATGGTTTCTATTGACATATTATTTTAATATAAAGGTATTGTGTTAATTTATATAATAAAATACATATTTTTACATGTTTATTTAATGTGAAATTTGTATAAGATGTTTTTATATTTTCTTTATTTTTACGTTAAAGAAATTTTTTATAATAAAGGTTTTTTATAGATAAAATTGTATTGTTATTTTTTGCACGGATTTTTTTATGCGATGTTAATTTGTTATTTAATACTGCTTGTATCCATATAATATTATTCAACATTTTACAAGAAGTTAGTATTGTTCCTATAAAATACCAGTCATTTTCTATTTTTACTTCTAATGTATCTCCTGGATGTGGAATATTTGTTCCCTCCCCTGATAAAAAATATAAGGAGTATTTTTTTATTTTTTGATATTGATATTTTGTTATTATTTCTTGTCCCATATAACATCCTTTATTAAAATCAACACCTTTCAATATTTGTAAATTGATATCTTGCGGAAGATATTTGTTTTGCGAAACTGTGTCTATAATTGGATATCCTGCTTCTATTTCTAACGATAACCATTGTTTACTATTATTAAATTTTGCAAAATTTTTCCAACGGTGTTTTAGCATGTTAGATGTTTGAATTGAAGTAATGAATAAAAATCTTGGAATAGGAAAATTAAAATATAGCAGTGTATAATCTGGATTTTGCATAACAGGTTGTAATGTTTTGAATTTATTAAGAAGTGTTGATATTATTTTTTTTGTGTTATGTCCGGATACACCAAATAATACAATATCGTTATGAGCAGTTATAGTAATTTTAGAGAATATTGCATATTTTTTTAATATTTTCATCTGATTATGATATATACTTTTTCTCACAATGTAAGCTAAGGATTTTTCTTTTTTGTAATAAAATATGTAAACGCTACTTAAAATCTTTCCTTTTTCATTGCAGTGTCCAGAAAAACTAAATTGGTTTTTTTTTAGAAAAAATAAATTGCAAGTTAATTGTCCTTGTAAATATTGTATATTGTCAGTTCCTTTAATTGTAATTAGTTTCCAATCTTTTAATGATATTATAGTAAAAGGTAATTTTTTAGAAGAAACAGGAAAAGAAGATAATTTACATAATGTTGTGCGATTCATTTAATATTTCCATATTAAAATTTATAGAAGATATTTAAATTTTAATTTTATATTAGTAATAATATTGTTAGAATTTGGTGTAATTTTTTTTAGGTGTTATATAGTGAAGATTTTTGATATATTGATAACATTTAATAAATTTATTGTAACATTGAAAGTTATCTTTTTTAACAAAAATTATATATTTAAATTTAAAAATGATATTTTAAGAATAATTTTTAATTATTTTTATAATTGTATTTTAAATTTTATACAAATTTTTATGTTCATAAAAAATGCAATATATATTATGTTTAATTTCAAATAATATTATTTGAATAAAAATTATACTTTAAAAAAATAATTTATATTAATTAAATCTTTGGTTGTATAAATATACGCGTTATTTAATTAATATGATGTTTTTTTATTAATTCGTATGATTTATTTAGTACATTTTCAAGAGTGAAATTGAAGAATGTGAATAATTTTTCTGCTGGTGCGGATTCTCCAAATGTGTTTATTCCTATGATATATCCGTTTAATCCTATGTACTTATACCAATACTCTGTATGTCCCGCTTCAATTACTAAACGAGCGGTAATTTTTTTTGGTAATACCGATTCTTTATATTTTTTATCTTGTATATCGAAAATATTAGTAGATGGTAATGATACAACTCGAATTTTATATTTTTCATTTGTTAATATTTCATAAGCTTTAATTGCTAATTCTATTTCAGAACCGGTGGATATAATAATTAGGTCTAATTCATTGTTTTTATAATCTCCTTTTATAATATACCCCCCTTTATAAATATTCATTATTTGTTTTTTTGTTCGATGGTGTTGTTTTAAATTTTGTCTAGATAATATAAGCGCAGTTGGTCCTTGATGTTCAATGGCATTTTTCCAAGCTATAGCTGTTTCTATTTGATCGCATGGTCTCCAAACATTCATGTGTGGAATCATTCTTATATTTGATAATTGTTCTATTGGTTGATGGGTTGGCCCATCTTCTCCTAATCCAATAGAATCATGTGTATAAATCATAATATGTTTTGATTTCATTAATGCTGCCATTCTAATTGCGTTACGAGCATATTCTGTAAATATTAAGAAGGTTGCTGTGTAAGGTAAAAATCCTCCGTAATTTGCTATCCCATTTCCAATGGCTGTCATTCCGAATTCTCTTACACCATAGTGAATATAATTCCCAGAAAAATTTTTGTTTATTGGTTTGTATTCTGACCAAATGGTGAGATTACTAGGGGCTAAATCTGCTGAACCACCTAAAATTTCCGGAAGCATTGGAAAAAATTTATTCAATATGTTATTGGAAGCTTGACGGGTGGAAATATGTTTTTGATTTTCTTTTAACTTTTCTATGATAGCTGTACTATTTTTTTTCCATTGTTTTGGAAGTTGGTTTGTTGTTCTTCTTATTAGTTCTTTTGCTAATTTTGGATGATTTTTTTTATAAAAATCAAATTTTTTTTTCCAATCATCTTCTTTTTTTTGTCCTTCTTTTTTAGCATTCCAATTTTTATAGATATTTTCCGGTATAATAAATGGTGGAAAATTCCATTCTAGTTGTTTTCTTGTATTAAGAATTTCTTCCTTTCCTAAAGGAGCTCCATGAGCGTGATGTGTACCAGATTTATTTGGTGATCCATACGCGATAGTAGTTTTGCATATTAATAGGGATGGTTTTTCTTTAATAGATCGGGATTCTTCTATTGCTTGTTTAATTGAATAACTATTATGTCCGTCAACATTTTTTATAACATGCCAACCATAGGAACTAAATCGTAAGGCGGTATCATCTGTGAACCAATTTTTTACTTTTCCATCAATGGAAATTCCGTTGTCATCATAAAAAATTAGTAATTTTCCTAATTTTAATGTTCCTGCTAAAGAACATACTTCATGAGAGATGCCTTCCATCATGCATCCGTCCCCAGCAAATACATAAGTATAATGATTTATTATTTCATTATTTGGTTTATTAAATTGTGTTGCTAGTATTTTTTCTGCAATCGCAAATCCTACTGCATTAGCTAGACCTTGTCCCAAAGGACCAGTAGTAGTTTCAATACCTTCTGTTTGTTTATATTCAGGATGTCCTGGGGTTTTAGAATGTAATTGTCTAAATTTTTTTAGTTCTTCTATTGAAATATTATATCCTGTTAAATGTAATATGCTGTATATCAACATAGATGCATGTCCATTGGAAAGTACAAAACGATCTCGATTTATCCACTTAGGATTGTTTGGGTTATGATTCATGTAATCTCTCCATAGGACTTCAGCTATGTCAGCCATTCCCATAGGAGCACCTGGGTGCCCTGAGTTGGCGTATTGAATGGAATCTATAGATAAAAATCGAATAGCATTAGCGAGGTTTTTTCTTGATTGCATATAAATCTCCTAAATTTTTATTTTTAGATGAATTTACAATTATAAAAAAATATTTATCTTAGTATTAATATGATGAATTGTTAATAATTAATTTGTAAATTTGATATTAAAATTTCTTTGTATATATTTCTAATTCCAATTAGATATTTTATGTAATTTTATTATATTTTTCTCATTATGTCTTTTTTTTATAAAAATTGTGTTTTTATGAAAAACTGTGAATAATTTTATAATTTTAAATATTTTATTATATTTTTCAATATAATGATATTTATTTCATGATTCTTTCATAGAAAGATAAATATTGTCAATAGAAAGTATTAAATTTATGGTAATAATTTTTAGTTTTTGTTTACATTAGTCTAATATAATTATATCTTATTTTATATTAAGTTTTTATTAGTTTTTATTTTTGATAAAATTTTAATAAAGATTAAGTGATTTTCGAATTTTCTTTTTGATGTGTTTTGTATAATATATAAAATTTCGAAAATCTATTTTAAAGATGTGTGAAATTTTGTGTAGAGCGTTGGAATAAAAATTAGATTATTTATTTTTTATAAGTGTCAAAATGTATTTTGATAATTTTGTGAATAAATATTTCGTAATTTTTAATTGTAATATAAAATTATTGTATTTTAAATTATGTAAATAATATTAGGAAATTTTTAAAGAATCAATGAATTATTTTTTATGTTTTGTTAATTTAGCTAAATAATAAATTTGTACTTTTAATTTAATAAATTTTATGTTTTATTAAAATAATGCCTTTTATTGAGATTAAATTAATTAAATTATAAATTATAGAAATGAAATTTATTATAATTTTTAATATTTGAGTGTGTGTTTTTGTTTTTAATAATCAGCAACAAAATTATATTGAAATTCTATATTTGATAATATGCGTAAAATATGTGTAGGTATACTTTTTGGGGGTTGTTCAGCAGAATATTGTGTTTCTATTAATTCTGCGAAAGGTATTGTTGGTGCTATTAACAAAAATATATTTAAGGTTGTTTTGTTTGGAATTAATAGATATGGAACATGGTATGTTTTAAATTCTATCGACGAATTTGTTTATAAAAATAATTTCGAAAATAACAATATTTTTCACTTTGACAATATACAAAAGGGGGTTGTTTTATTTCCTGGTTTTCCAAGGAAATTTATGAAAATTAATGATATAGTTTGTTTTTATCAATTAGATATTGTTTTTCCAGTAACGCATGGAATGTTAGGAGAAGATGGAACTTTACAAGGATTTTTACAAATTTTAGGTGTTCCTTATGTTGGTTCTGGGGTTTTAAGTTCTGCTATATGTATGAATAAAAATATGACAAAATGTTTTTTACGAGATATTGGTTTGATGGTTTCACCTTCTTTTTCTTTATCTTATTCGGAATTAAATAATATTTCATTTGATAGTGTTGTTAAGCGTATTGGATTACCGTTTTTGGTTAAGCCTGTTAATCAAGGATCTTCTTTAGGAATATCAAAAGTTATTAGTCAAAATAATTTTTATCAATCTCTTGTTAATGCGTTTAATTTTGACTCTGAAATTTTGTTAGAACGTTTTATTCATGGAATGGAGATAACATGTGCTGTTTTGGGAAATAAGAATAATTTATGTATTAGTTTTTGTGGAGAAATAGTTTTGTTATCTGATGATTTTTATTCATATAATATAAAATATATTGATAATAAAAATGTTAAAATAATAATTCCAGCAAGAATTAACGATAATATTAATAATAGAATACAGGATATTTGTGAAAAAATTTTTTTGAGTTTAAATTTTTATGAAATGATTAGAGTGGATTTATTTTTAACTGCGGATGAAGAAATAGTTATTAACGAAATTAATACATTACCTGGTTTTTCTGCAGATAGTTTATATCCAAAATTGTGGAAAAAAAGTAATTTAAGTTATACTGATCTTATTACACGTGTAATTAAATTAGCGTTGGAACGATTTTATGGAAGAGATAGTAAAAAATTTAGTTTTTAATATTAAATATTTATTAAGAAAGTGAAAATTTATATTGATGTATAAAAAGATATTTTTTAGAATTTAATTTGATATTTTTAATTTTTATATTGATTAATTGAAAATAAAAAATTTTATATTTTGATATATATAGAAAATTAAGGTAATATTCCACAGGGTGTTTAATGTTGAGTTTATAAATAGTTACTGAAATGTATTAAATAAACGTTTTAAGATCAAAAATGATTTTAAAGTAAAAAAAATTGTTTTTGTGTTTAAATTCGAATAAAATCAATGTGTATTAGTTTTTTTTGAAATGGATGATGTTGTACTTTTTGAATTTTTACTAATATTTCATTTTTTCCAATAAGTATTTTAAGGGGTTTTTCAGAATATTCGTTTTTACTTTGCATGTTTGTAACATCATTATAGTTTAGTATAATTGAAATTTGTATGTTATTTTTTCCGTAAATAATAGCTGGAATATTATTCTTAATTCGAAGTTTACGACTTTCTTTTGTCCCATTTTTTGTTTTTATCTTTGCATGAATTGTTAGCATAATTATATAGTTTCATTAGTTATAAAGAATAGTTTATCTTATAAATTTTTATATGGAAAAATTATATTATTGCTATTTTTTTGATTTGTGTAAAGTAAAATTTTATTTATAAATATATAGAATTATTTGGTTTATTAGTTTAAATTTATTTAAGATTCTATTTTTTGATAGTAAAAGTAGATTTTTGATATTGTGAAAAATTTAGCAGGTTTTTAATTTGATTTAGTTAAAATTATAGGTATTTGTTTATTAAATTTTATATATTTAAAGCTGATATTATAATAAGTTCTAAATAAAATATTTTGAGCTTATTTTTTATTTTTATATAATATTAGTATAATTTACATATTTTTTTAATAATTTTGTTATATGAATCTCAATTATATTAGTAAATTTAATAATATTAGTTTATTTTATGATATCATTTTAATTTAAATTTATTAAGATTTGAGTAATAAAATTATTAGTATTATTTAATTAAATATTTTATTAATTTATTTTGTTTGGAATAAAATTGAGTTTATTGGATATATAAAGTATACAAGTTTTATTTTGTATGTTAAGGAATTAATTTTTATTAATAAATTAATATAATATTTAGGATAATTTGTAATATATGTATGTATAAATTATTTTAAAATATTAATTGAATAATTTTTAAAAAATTTTGTAGGTTAATTTTATTATTTATAAGATTATTATTGGGAATTAATAAAATGGTTTATCAAGCTCTTGCTAGAAAATGGCGCCCAAAAAATTTTGATGATGTTATAGGTCAGAATCATATATTAACGGCGTTAAAAAATAGTTTTTTTCTTAAAAGAGTACATCATGCTTATTTATTTTCTGGGATGCATGGAATTGGAAAGACTAGTATTGCTCGTTTGATGGGAAAAAGTTTGAATTGTCAAAAAGGCATTAATATAACATCTTGTGGATCTTGTGATCATTGTTTGCAAATTGAACATGGTAATTTTGTTGATTTTATTGAAATTGATGCTGCTTCTCGCGCGAAAATTGAAGATATTAGAGAATTATTAGATAATGTACAATATATGCCTATTAAAGGAAGATTTAAAATTTATTTAATTGATGAAGTTCATATGTTATCCCGTTATAGTTTTAACGCATTACTTAAAATTTTAGAAGAACCTCCATCATATGTAAAATTTTTTTTAGCCACAACTGATTTACAAAAATTACCAATCACAATATTGTCTCGTTGTTTATTGTTTTATTTACAAGCTTTGTCTGTTGATCAAATTAAAAACAGGTTGGAATTTATATTATTAAAAGAAGATATTCAATTTGAATATTGTGCATTATATTCTATTTCTAGGGAATCTAGAGGTAGTATGCGCGATGCTCTTAGTTTAGCTGATCAAGCGATTGCATTAGGGAATGGTGTAATTAACGAAAATACAGTGTTTCACATGTTAGGCATAATCCATAAAGGTTATTCTTTATCTTTGTTAGAATCTTTGATTAATTTAAATGTACAAAAAATATTGAAGAAACTTGAAGAGTATTTTTTACTTGGTTTGAATTGGGATGGTTTATTAGTAGATATGATTTTTGTTTTACATAGTATTTCTCTTATTCAATTATTTTCTAAAGATTGTATTAATAAAGAAGATTATGAAAAAGGTTTTTCTTTGTATCGTTTAAATAGATTGGCTTTTTGTATTAATAAAACAGATTTGCAACTTTATTATCAGATATTGTTGCGTGGGAGAAAGGATTTATTATATGCACCTAATTGTCGAATTGGTTTTGAAATGATTTTATTTAAAATAATTATTCATCGTTCTAATAAAAAGAAGAATTTTTTCTATGATAAATAGTAATTTTTTATATTTATGATATATTATTTATATAATTATTAGTGGTATTTTAATTAATGTGTTGATTTTGTATGTTTTAATAAAATTTTTATAAAACAAAAATTTCAGAATGAAGTTGGCAGTTTGACATATTTGATAAGTATTTATGTGTTATTTGTAAATTGTTAATATTTTTTGGTTTTTTATATTTTTAAATTTGTTTTAAATTATGTTTTAGATATGAATATGTATTTTATTTTAGTATATTGAAATATAAGTTATAAATTAGTGTTTCTATAAAATTTTTGTATATTTATAAAATCATAAATTTGTTTATATAAAACTTTATATGTATGTATAATATTTAAAGAGAAATTCTTATATTATGAAAATTAATAATAAATTATGGGAAAAAATGTTTTTATCTTTTAAAAAAAAAATAATAATATCAGAAAATGAAATTATTAATGATTTGTTGAAAGCTCGTTTTATTTTATTAGAATATAAAAAATGTAAAAATTTTTTTGAAAAATAAATAATGAAAGGAGATTTGTATAAATAAATTAATTATTAAAAATTTTTTGAATAAAATCTTGTATTAATTTTATTTTAGTTAGTTTTAGAAAATTAATGTTGTATTAATAAAATATTGTTCTAGAATTAATATTAAATTATATACGTTATTTTTGGTGTTTTTTAATTTAATATTGAATTATTTTGATTTATATTAAATTTTTAATATTAATAAAGTTTTTTGTTATAAAAATTTTATGTTTAGATAATCATTTGTGATTATGTTAATTTTATTTTTTATTTTTAATTAATTGAGAGTTGATTTTTATAGGAAATTTTATATGCGTATTGTTTTTTTTGGAGCTCCAGGGTCTGGAAAAGGTACTCAAGCAAAATTGGTTTCAGAAAGATATGGTATTCCGCATATTTCTAGTGGGGAAATATTGCGATTTTTATTATTAAAAGAATCCGATTTAAAAAAAAAGTTGAAATATTTTTGAATTCTGGAAAATTAATTCCAGATATATTGATGATTTCTTTGATCAAGAATAGACTTAATCAAATTGATTGTTGTAATGGTTTTTTGTTAGATGGGTTTCCTCGTACTATTTTTCAAGCTCATTCTTTAAAAAAAGAAGGTATAAAAATTGATTTTGTATTTGAGATTTTTGTTCCTGATAGTTTTATTATAAAGAGAATTGAGGGTAGAAGAATTCATATTCCTTCTGGTAGAGTTTATCATACGAAATTTAATCCTCCGAAAAATAAAGATAAAGATGATTTTACCGGAGATTCTTTAGTGTTTCGAACAGACGATATCGAAAAAATTGTAAAAAATCGTTTGATAGAATACCATAAACAAAGTATGTTGTTGAAGAATTTTTATCAAAAAGAGTCTTTTTTATACCAAAATTTAAGATTTTTTAGAATTAATGGATCTAGAAAAATATTAGAGGTTAATTCTGAATTGACTAGTATTATTGGATAAAATTGTATACACATGTATTATGATTGGATTTTTGTAAATTTTATTAATTAATTTTAATTATTGTTTTAAAGTTTTTTAAATATTGAATTTAATTTAAAATTTTTATTAAAATTGAATTATTTCTTTATTAGTGATAATAAATATGTCTTATACGAAATTAGATATTATATTAATAATATAAAGTATAAGTTTCATATAAATAGTGGTTTAGTAAATATAATATGTTAATTAGTGTAGATAGTAAATGTTGTTGTTTATTTATTGTAAAAGTTAATTTTATAATTAAGTAGTATGATTTTTATATAGTTTATCTTTAAATATTATAAGTTAAATAATGAATTATAAATTTAATTTTGTTAAATTATAAAAACAATTTTATTTTTTATTTAATTAAGTAGAATTGAAGTTTTTATAAATTATTTATTAAATAATTTATATTAATTTTATAAGTTATATTATAACAAGATGATTAAATGATTTCTATGTTAAAAATTTTTAATACATTAACAAAAAAAAAAGAGGTTTTTTCATCTATCATTCCTGGAATAGTGAATATTTATGTATGTGGTGTTACTGTGCATGATTTATGTCATATTGGTCATGCACGTACTTTTATAATTTTTGATATAATAATACGCTATTTTAATTTTAAAGGATATCGGGTAAATTATATACGAAATATTACTGATATTGAAGATAAAATTATTTATCAATCTATTAAAAATAATGAAACAATTTCTATGTTCACTAATCGAATGATTAGTGAAATGCATAAAGATTTTTCTTTGTTGCATATATTGTGTCCTAATAAAGAACCTAGAATGACTGAATATATAAATGAAATTATAAAATTTATTATGGGACTTTTGCAAAAAAAATTTGCTTATATATCTGATGATGGTGATGTTATGTTTGCAATATCAAGTTATACCAAATATGGGATGTTATCTCATCAAGATTTTACAAAATTTCATTTAAATTATTCTCGAAATATTCATAGTCAAAAAAAATATAATTTTATGGATTTTGTGTTGTGGAAAATTTCTAGATATAATGAATTTGGTTGGCCATCTCCTTGGGGTCATGGCAGACCCGGCTGGCATATCGGATGTTCTACTATGAGTATTAGTCAATTAGGTTGTCATTTTGATATACATGGAGGAGGATCAGATTTAATTTTTCCACATCATGAAAATGAAATTGCTCAATCTGTTTCTTTGTATGGTTCCCCTTATGTTAATGTTTGGATACATATTGGTTTAGTAACTATGAGAAAAAAAAAGATTTCTAAGTCTTTACAAAATTTTTTAACTTTGCGTAATATTATGAAATTTTATGATTGGGAGGTGATACGTTATTTTTTGATTTCAGCGCATTATCGAAAACCGCTGGAATATACAGAAAGTAGTTTAAATAACGCATGTATTTCGTTAAATCGCTTATATATTTCTTTGCTTGGAATGAATAAAAATGTTATACCATTAGATAATAGCAAACATTATTTAAAAAAGTTTTGTATAGCTATGAATGATGATTTTAATGTTTCTAAAGCTTTTTCTATATTATTTGATATTTCTCATCAGATTAATAAATTGAAAGTTGATGATTTTAAAAAAGCACAAGAAATGGCTGCAAGATTAAGACAATTAGCTAAAGTTTTAGGATTATTACAACAAGATCCAGAAATATTTTTAAGAAAAGAGAATATAAAAAAGATGCAGAAACATGGTAATGAAATAGAAATGTTGATTCAAGAAAGAAATAGAGCTCGTGCGTTTCAAAAATGGGGTTTAGCAGATAAAATAAGGAAAAACTTATCTGATATAGGAATTATTTTAGAAGATACGGAACATGGAACAATTTGGCGTCGTTAATAAAATTTTAATTTTATTTTTTTATATAATTTAAATGTGTAAATTTTATGTTGTATTGTAATAGTTGTTTAAATAGTAAATGTGTGGATATATGTTAATTATGTGTTTAATTTTTGTATTTGAATTGTTTTTACATTTTGTATAATAACATGGTGTATAAAAGTAAATTTATTTATGTTTAAAAAACCTTATCATATAAAATAAAAATTTTATTATTCGTTATGTTTTTCATATGCCAGTAAAGTATTTTGAATTAATGTAGTTACGGTCATTGGGCCTACACCCCCAGGTACTGGGGTAATATATGATGCTCTTTTTATAGCGTTTTTGTATTCCACATCTCCTACTATTTTTCCGTTTGTTAAATGGTTTATTCCTACGTCTATGACAATTGATCCAATTTTTATCCAATTTCCAGGAATAAATTTTGCTTTTCCAATAGCTACTATGAGTAGTTCAGCTTCTTTGACATATTTTTGTAAATTTTTTGTTGATTCATGTGTTATTGTGACTGTACAACCTTGTAAGAGTAATTCCATAATCATGGGTTTTCCGACAATATTAGATTTTCCTATTACAACAGAATATAGTTTAGATATATCGATGTTGTACATTTTTAATAATGTAATAATTCCTTTTGAAGTACATGGTCGTAATATTGGAAGAGATTGGCATAATTTTCCAATGTTATATGGATGTAATCCGTCAACATCTTTATCTGGTTGTATTTTGTTAAATATATTTTCATAATTAATATTTTTTGGAAGTGGTAGTTGTATTAAAATTCCATCTATGCGTTTGTCATTATTTAGTTTTTCAATAAAAATAAGTAATTTTTTTTCAGAAATAGAAGAAGGAAAATTATAAAAAAATGATAAAATTCCAATTTCTTTGCAAGCTTTTTTTTTATTAGAAACATATAATGTTGAAATAGGGTTGTTTCCTATTAGAATCATAGCAAGCCCTGGCGTACGTTTTTTTTTATTTTTTTGTATTTTTTTTATGATTTTTTTTCTAATTATTTTAGAAATAAGTTTACCATCAATAATTTTTGCTATCATTGCTAAAAGTATTAGTAGTATAATATAAAATGTTTGTTTATGAAATTTATAAAGTGTGTAAATAATAATATTTTTTGAACAAAATTTCAATATTTTATAAAGGTTTATATTTTGTTGATTTTGATTAATTTTAGATTATGTATTATGTGTTATTTTAATGTATTTTGTGCGTCCTTAGCTTAGTGGATAAAGCAACGACCTTCTAAGTCGTAGATCATAGGTTCGAGTCCTATAGGACGCGTGAATTTTAAAATAGAATTTTGGTTTGTCAGATATAATTAGTTTATATTTTATATATTTATTAATATATAAAATTAATTAGTTTAAAGTATATTGAAATATTTGTTGTGTGCTTATATTTTTTAAATTCAGTGTATTTTATTATGTATTTTATAAAGTTAATTTTTTGTAAATACAGAGTTTATTATTTAAATTTTAAAATATATGAAATTTTTATTTAAATGAAATTTAAGTTTGTAATTATTATTTTGTGAAGTTTGTGATAAATTTGTTGAAATATGTATTTATTTTATATAAATGAAATTTCAGATTTTATTTTTAAAATGTAAGATTTTATTTATATAAATTTTATTTTATATAATTTTAAAAAATATTGATTAAGTTTTAATTGTAAATTTTAAATAGAATTTTTTGAAAATTAGAGAATATTTAATGAGATTTTTTTGCAAGTTGTTTTCTATAGATATTGTTGCAAATAATATTTATAAAATTAGATTAATTCCAGAAAAAATTTTGCATTTTTTTGCTGGACAATATTTGTTTATTATAATGAATAAAGAGAGTATTCGTCCTTTTTCTTTAGCTTCAATTCCTATGGAGCATAGATTTATTGAATTACATATGAAATCTTTTAAAAAAAATGATAAATATGTTATTAGAGTAATACAACATATTCGTTCTGGTCGTGATATTTTGATAGACGCGCCAAACGGAAAGGCATGGTTGCGCTATAATACTAATAGACCAATTATCCTAATTGCTGGAGGAATTGGTTTTTCTTATGTTCATTCTATTTTATTGACAGTATTAAAATATCAGCCTAATAGAAAAATTATAATATATTGGGGTGTAAAAAAGTGGTATCACTTATATAACTTAAAAGAATTAAAGAAACTTGTTTTAATAAATTCTCAGTTATTTTTTATTCCAGTTGTAAAAACTTTTGATGAGTATTGGAAAGGTCGATTTGGTAATTTGTTAAATATAATAATACAAGATTTTCATACACTAAATCCTTATGATATTTATATTTCTGGAAAATTTGAAATTGCAATGTCTGCTCGTTATCGTTTTTGTAATGAGAGAGATGCTAAAGAGGATCGTATATTTAGCGATGCTTTTTCTTTTTATGAATTGAATTACTAAATTTTATAGTAGCTAATATTAAATTTGAATATAGTTAAATAAAATGTTTTTAAATCTTTTGAATAGAAATTTTATATTTTTTTATTTAAAATAAATATTTGTTGATTGAAATTGTATATTTTTTTAATTTATGATATTGTAATTAAATGATTTATAGTTTTTATTTTATTTATGTTTAATTTTTGAGTTGTATTTTATTTTGTACATAATGTTAAAGGTCTATAATGTTTGTTATGAATATATTTTTTGTAATTGTTGTGAATTTTTTATGAAGAAATAAATATTTTTCATAGTTTTATTAATTCGAAATTTTATTTTAGCATCGTACTTTTATTATTTTAATTTAAATTAATTTACTTATTTATAATGAATTAAATATTTTATATAAAATAAATACAAAAATTTTGTGTTAGTTTTTTAATTTTTTAAATGAAAAATTAATTAGAATTTAATTTGAATGGATAAATTTTGATATGAAAGAAAGATAAATAAATTTATTTTAAAATTAATATGTAAAATATTTTTTATTTTTTTTGATAATAAAACTAAATTGAAATGTTTTTGTTAGATTAAAATTAATATTGAATTATTAATTTTGTTAAAGTAGGTATTTTATTTCGTAGTTATAATAATTATATATTGAACATTATTATGTATTCATTAATTTTAAAATTACAAAATATGTGTAAATATAATGAATAATTTATGTTATTTTATAATGAGTTTAATTTGTTAAATTATAAAATTTTTATTTTTAAGAATAAGCAATTATTTAATAATTATTTGTAATATTTAAAATTTGTTATTTTAGTGATTTTATATTTATTTTTGAAGAAATATATTTGCTTAAGATGATTAAGAACATGAATTTATTTATTGTTATAAATAATGATTTTTAATTAGATAATTTTTTATTTAATAAAATAATCTCTGTTTTGTATAAATATGAATTATGTATTTATTATTTTATGTTTAATAAAATAAATTGTATTTAATGGTATTTTTTAATTCGATGTTTAATGTTAATAAAGTTGTTTTTATGAAAATTGGATTGTGTTTTGATTGATTCTTTATCATATCCATTTATTATAATAGATGGAACTTCTTATTTGTATCGAGCTTATTATGCTTTTCCATTTTTAAAAAATGTTTCTGGGGAGCCTACTGGAGCAATATATTGTGTATTAAATATGCTATCTAGTTTATTATCTCGATATAACCCTAGTCATGTAGCTGTTGTATTTGATTACGGAAGGGTGAATTTTAGGAATAAATTGTTTAAATATTATAAAATTCATCGTCCTTTTATGCCTGAAGATTTATATAAACAAATTATTCCTTTACAAACTATTATTAAAGCCATGGGGTTGCGTATATTAGTGGTGTCTGGTGTGGAAGCTGATGATACTATTGGGACTTTGACATTATTACGAAAAAACCATGTTCGTGTGTTAATTAGCACTTGCGACAAAGATATAGCGCAATTAGTATCAGAAGAAGTTTTTTTATTTAATTTAATTTCAAAAACTGTTTTTGGTTCAACGGAAATATTTGTTAAATTTGGTGTTTTTCCAAATTGTTTTGTTGATTATTTGGCGTTAGTAGGGGATTATTCTGATAATATACCAGGTATTCCTGGAATTGGAAAAAAAATTGCTAAAATTTTGTTATGTAATTTTGGTAATTTGAAAAATATTTATAAAAATTTAGAAAAAATTTATTTTTTAAATATACGTAATTCTAAATCAATAATTTTAACATTAAAAAAAAATTATAATGTTGCTCTACTTTCTTATCAATTAGCTAAAATAAAAACTGATGTTGCAATAAATGTTTCTTATGAAAATTTAATAGTTGATAAACCCAAGTTTGATATTCTTTATTCTTTATTTCAAAAATATGAGTTTAAAAATTGGTTAAATGTTTTAAAAAATAAAAAATGGCCATGGAAATTTTATAATAAAATGTCATAATGATGAATATGATAATAAAAATAATTTTAATTGAATAATGGGTTTTTGTATTTTATAACAAAATATTTGTATTATGTTTTGGAATCTAAATAATAATATATTTATATAGTTTAATTAGAAATTAGTATTTTGTTGTTAAAATGAAATTTGTAAGTATAAATTTACTATTTTTATTTACATAAATATTATATTTTGCATTTTTTAAATAGATATATATGGTGATTAATCTAAATAAAATAATAAAAAGCAATTATATATTATATATAAGTTTATTTGAAGGAAAGCAAGTAAAAATTTTCAAAAAAATTATATATTATTTATTTATATAATAATATTTACATAAAATAATTTTGTTAATCGATGTTTTAGCTTATTTATTATATACTATTGTTTGATTTTGATAGAAAATTTTATATTAATACGATATTTTGATTGCATGAAATATTATTTTGGTAATTTTAAAGTAATGTATTGTAGTTTATTTTAATATATAAGCTTAAATTCATGTAGTAAAATAATTTAGAAAAATATTCAGGAATAAGAATTTAATATAGAATTATTTAGTATCTATACTATAGATGTGTGTAATGTAAATAAAAATTATTTTATTTCAAATGTAAAAATTAAATTACAGAGAAGTAAAATTTTAAAAAATAATTTTGTTTTGTAAATTTATATTAATAGTATGAAAATGAATATTCTTTGTAGTGATGAATTTTGGATGTATCGTGCTATTAGATTAGCTTATTATGCTGAATACGAAGGGGAAGTTCCTGTTGGTTCTATAATTACTTTAAATAATGAAGTTATTGGTGAAGGATGGAATTGTTCTATTAAAAATTCTGATCCTTCTTCTCATGCTGAAATTGTTTCTTTAAGACAAGGGGGAAAGTATATTAATAATTATCGTTTGTTGCAAACTACTATGTATGTTACTTTAGAGCCATGCATAATGTGCATGGGTGCTATTATACATGCAAGAGTTGAACGTTTAGTATTTGGGGCAGAAAATAGTAAAAAAAATGGAGTAGTGAAAATTTTATTAAGTTTATCAAATATTTTAGAAATAAATCATAATATTAATATTACTTCAGGTGTTTTGGAAAAATTGTGTTCGTTGCAATTAAAAAATTTTTTTAGACAAATTAGATGTAAAATAAAGACAATATTTTATTGGTAGAAATTATAAATATTTTATTTTAATATTTAAATATAAAATATTGTAGCATTACAATAAAAAGTTTTTGTATTATATTGTTTAAAAATTTTTCATTTTGTAAATTTTTCAAATAATATATTGTTTGTTAAAATTTTTAAATATTTAATTGTATTAAAGATTTTGTTAATAAAATTTATGGATATAAAAAATCGTGTTTGTGTTCTTATTATGATAAGAATTTTTATAAATTAATATTTTAAAGAATTTATTGTTGAAAGTTTATGTAATTTTTAAAAAATTTTGCAATTTTATTTTGTATTTCATATTGTGTTATTTAATTTTATAAATAATTAGAGTGGAATTTATTTAGAATATTATCTTAATGCGAATAGTTTGATATATAATTCCTATGTTGTGGTAATATTATTTCGTAAATATTATTTTCTGAGTTTTATATTTTGACATTGTAAAATGTGAAATATAAAATTTATATAGAGTTGTTAGAATAGATAAAATTAATTTAAGATTTTTTAATTTATTATATGATTATTTTATTAGTATGAATAGTAATAAATTATTGTTTAAAATTATGAATTTCGTAAACGTTGTGAAATTTAGCATATTTTTTATATTAAGAATTATAAAATATAATAAATAGCGTATTTTTGTTTGTGAAATACACCCTAAAATGATTATGTTTTTATTAGTTTGAATTATGGATTTATTAGAAGTTAATTTTAAATAAATATTTAAAGTATATTTTCGCTTTTTAATTATAAAAGTGAAGTTTATGTATATTAAAATTATTTTTTTAGCATCTTTTTGGAGATATCAATGTTAAGTAGTAATGTACATATTTCAGATTATGATTTTGAGTTATGGAAAATTATACAAAAAGAAAAGATACGACAAGAGGAAAATATTGAGTTGATTGCATCAGAAAATTACGTGAGCTCATGTGTTATGCAGGCGCAAGGTTCGCAATTAACAAATAAATACGCAGAAGGTTATCCAGGAAATAGATATTATGGAGGATGTGTTTTTGTTGATGAAATAGAACAATTAGCTATTGACCGTGCTAAGATTTTATTTGGCGTAGATTATGTCAATGTACAACCTCATTCTGGATCGCAAGCTAATTTTGCTGTTTATAGTGCTTTATTAGATCCTGGAGATACTATATTGGGTATGAAATTGGATCATGGGGGGCATTTAACTCATGGTTCATTATTTAATTTTTCTGGAAAATTTTATAATATTGTGTCTTATGGAATGAATTGTGATGGTGAAATTGACTATACACAATTATATAAATTGGCTAAAATTCATAATCCTAAAATTATTGTTGGTGGTTTTTCATCTTATTCTGGGACTGTTGATTGGAGTCGAATGAGAGACATTTCTGATTGTGTTAATGCATATTTATTGGTAGATATGTCGCATATTGCTGGATTAGTTGTGGCAGGAATTTATCCTAATCCTATTCCGTACGCGCATGTGGTTACTACTACGACACACAAAACATTAGTTGGACCAAGAGGGGGTATGATTTTAGCAAGCGGGGGAAATAAAGAGATGTATAATAAATTAAATTCTGCTGTGTTTCCTGGAACACAAGGAGGACCTTTAGTGCATGTTATTGCAGCTAAGGCGGTAGCTTTTAAAGAAGCAATGTGCTCTGAATTTAAAAAATATCAACATCAAGTTGTTAAAAACTCTAAAGCTATGGTTGAAGTGTTTTTATTAAGAGGTTTTACGGTAGTATCTGGATCAACTGATAGTCATCTTTTTTTATTAAATTTGTCTAATAAAAATTTAACAGGGAAAAAAGCAGATGAAGTATTGAGTAAAGCTAATATTATTGTAAATAAAAATAGAATACCAAATGATAGACGTAGTTCTAATATTACATCTGGGTTGCGAATTGGTACTCCCGCTGTTACTCGCAGGGGTTTTGTAGAAGAAGATGTAAAAATTTTGTCTCATTGGATATGTGATATATTAAATGATATTCAAAATAAACGTGTTATTATTGATATTAAAAATAAAGTATTAGAAGTTTGTTCTCGATATCCTGTATATATTAAATAAATATTTGTTTTGTCAATAAATGTTTTCTTTAATTTTTGTGTTCGTTATAGTATCTTTATTAAAAAATATGGTTTATATTTAATAATAAATTTACTAGTTTATTAAACTAAGTATAATGTAAAAAGTAGTTTTAATGTTAATAATTAAAAAGAAATTTATTTCTATTTTAATTTTATAGAAAATGTTAAATATGTATTTTATTTTTTATAATTAATAAAAATTTATGTTAGTCTAATTTTTGTTTATTATGTTTAATATGGATTCTACAATATATGGATTTCCCGCTATAATTTTTCCGGAAATTAAATAATTTTTGTTTCCAGAAAAATCAGTAACGATGCCTCCAGATTCTTGTATAAGTAATATTGGTCCTAAATATTTTATTGGGTTTGATACTTGTTGGAAAAAAACGTCGATTTTTCCAGATGCAGTATAAGCTAATTCTAATATAGTTGATCCAATACATCTAAATTCAATTGCATATTTTGTGTAGAATAATTTTTTGATTATATTAATATATTGAGTGAAATATGTTTCTTGTAAACACAAATTTATAGCTAGATTAGCTTCTTGTAAGTTGTGTTTTTCACTAGTTCGAATTCGATATCCATTTAGTTGTGCTCCTCTTCCTCGAATACAAGTAAATAATTCATTACATATTGGTTCGTATATTACAGAGATTTCAATTTTGTTGTTTATGTACACAAAAATAGAAATAGTGAAATATAAAAAATTTTTTATAAAATTTTGTTTTCCATTAATAGGATTTAAAATCCAGTAAATTTTATTTTTTATTTTTTTTGTTTTTATTATTGTATCTTTTTCGTGTAAAATAATGTGTTTTGGATAAAATTTATGTATAGTATTAATAATTAATTTTGTTGTTTCATTTTTTATTTTATTAAAAGATTTTTTGTTTTTGTTTTTAGTATTTTTTATAAAACTATAATTATTATAGTATTTGATAATAAATTTTCCAGCTATATTTGCAGAATGAATGGCAATGTTTAAAAGTGGATGCATGATATTTTAATAAATAAAGATTTTTGTATTATTATGAGTTTCATATTTGTGAGAAACAATTTATATTATAATATTTTTTGTATTAAAGCTATTTATAAATGGAAATAATTTATATATAAGTATTATATTTTGTAATTATTATGTTTAAATAAGAATTTATAATTTTTAAGTTTTATAATAATGTTATTTAATTTTATGTGTTTAAATATATTTAAGAATAGAAATTTTATATACAATTTTATTATTTTAATAGAAGTAAATTTTAAAAAGTATTCTAATGATTCAAAATATTTTTAATTAAATAAATATTTTATAAGATGTATGTCTTGTGTTTTGTAAATTAAGTTTTAAAGGTTAAATTATGTTAAAATATATTTATTTATCACAGAAATACAAAATTTGTTAATATTAGATTTTGTATAAAATAAAAATTTTTAAATTTAATTTGGAATATTTTAATGAAATTGCCAATTTATCTTGATTACGCTGCCACTACCCCAGTTGATTTTAGGGTAGCAAAAAAGATGATGGAATATCTTACCATAAATGGAATGTTTGGTAATTCTTCGTCTCCTCATTTTTATGGTTGGGAAGCTGAAAGAGCTATAGAAATTGCTCGAGATAATATTGCTTCTTTTTTGGGTGGAATTGATTCTACAGAAATTGTTTTTACTTCTGGTGCTACAGAATCTAATAATTTAGCTATTAAAGGTGTCGCTTATTCTTATAGTAATAAGGGAAAACATATAATTACTAGTATGACTGAGCATAAGTCAGTTTTAAATACATGTTATCAACTTGAAAAAGAGGGATTTTTTGTTACATTTTTGCCACCTGATAAAAATGGTATTATTTCTTTAGAAAAGTTGCAAATGGAATTTCGCGATGATACTGTTTTGGTATCTTTAGTACATGTTAATAATGAAACAGGTGTGATTCAGGATATTAAGAAATTTGGGGAATTATGTCGTTCTAATAGTATATTGTTTCATGTGGATGCTACCCAAAGCGTTGGAAAAATATCTATTAACTTATTGGATTTACCAATAGATTTAATGTCTTTTAGTAGTCATAAAGTGTATGGACCTAAAGGAATTGGTTGTCTCTATATTAGAAAAAAATCTAAAATATGCATTCAAGCACAGATTCACGGGGGGGGGCAAGAATATGGAATCCGTTCTGGTACTCTTCCTGTACATCAAATTGTTGGAATGGGAGAAGCATATCATATTTTACAAAAAGAGATGAAAACTGAGATTTTACGATTTAAAGCTTTAAAAAAATTTTTTTGGAAAGAATTGCAAAAAATTGCTGATGTATCTGTCAATGGTAATGTTCGACAAAGTATTTCTACTTTATTAAATGTTACTTTTCATAATTTTGATAGTGAGTTATTAATATCAAAATTAGAAGAGATAGCTGTTTCACCTAGCTCTGCTTGTACTTCTTCTTCTCTTGAATCGTCTTATATATTATATGCCATGGGATTACATGAACATTCTATTAATAGTACGATTAGATTTTCTTTTGGCAGATTTACTACATTTGAAGAAATAAAATTTGTTTTACATAAAATTAAAATAGCGATTTTTTGTTTACGTAACAAGTAAATGTTTGTTTTAAATCAATTTTATTTTTTTGATAAAATTGTTTTTGTAATCTTAAGAATATTTATGTAATTTTTTGTGTGGTATTTTGACATTTTCATTAATGTAGAATTAGATTTTTTATGAATTATTTTATACTAATTTTGAAATTTTAAAAAAATATCATTTTTTTAGTTTATTAAAATTATAATTTTCTTAATTGAAATAAATATATTATTTTTTGAATATTTTATTTGCTTCATTTATTGATATTCTTTGAAATAATTTTTTAAATGGTTGTATTTTATTTAACACAAAGGGTTTTTTTATGTCTTTCCAAGATAGAGATGTATTAAGGAAAATTTCAGTTTTTTTAACTAATGAAGGAAGTATTGGTTTTAGGTAAGTCATCAAAATTTTAAATAAATAAATTCCCATAGAACAAATATTTTGTAGATTCTCATTTTTTTTATTTTGTTTTTTTATTTTCCATGGAGCTTGTTCATTAATGTAATGATTTGCAATGTTTGTAAGAGAGATAATTTTTTTTATAACTTGGTTGAGTTCTCTTTTATCAAATGCTTCTTCAATTTGTTTTTTTGAATCAGTGAAAATTTTATATAAAATTGGGTTTGATATTTTTTTTGATAAATTTCCATTAAAATATTTATTTATAAAACTAGCATTTCTAGCAGCTAAATTTATAATTTTATTTACGATGTCAGTATTAATTTTTTCTACAAAATTTTCTAAGTTGAAATTTATATCTTTGATATTAGATGATAATTTGCTTGCGTAATAATAGCGAAGGCAGTCTGAATCTAAATGTTTTAGATAGTTTTTTGCTGTTACAAATGTTCCTCTAGACTTAGACATTTTTTTTCCATTTACCATTAAATAACCATGAACAAATATTTTTGTTGGTTTTCTGAATTCACTTGCTTCTAGTATAGCTGGCCAAAATAAAGTATGAAAATATATAATATCTTTTCCAATAAAATGATAGAGTTTATGTTTTGAGTTTTTTTTCCAAAATTTATTGAAAGAAATATAGTTATATTTTTTACAGAAATTTTTAAAAGATCCCATGTATCCTATAGTAGCGTCTAACCAGACATAGAAATATTTGTTTTTTGTGTTAGGTATTTTAAATCCGAAATAAGGTGCATCTCGAGAAATGTTCCATTCTTTTAATCCATGTTTGATCCATTCATTTGTTTTATTTATTATTTCTTTTTGTAATATTCCAGAATGGATCCAATGGTATAACATATTTTGAAAATATGGTAAATTAAAAAATAAATGTTTAGATTTTTTAATGATTGGTGTGCTGTTAGAAATTGTAGATTTAGGATTTATTAAATCAACAGGATTATATATTGCTCCACATATTTCACAATTGTCTCCATATTGATTTTTTGATTTACATTTTGGGCAATTTCCTTTTATAAATCTATCTGGAAGAAATATATTTGTTTTAGTATCAAAAAATTGCAGTGTAGATCTTTTTTTAATAAGATTTTTGTTTTGTAAACGTTTATAAATTAGAATAAGTAATTTTTTATTTTCGTTACTGTGTGTAGAATAATAATTATCATATTGTATATTAAAATTCATAAGATCTTTTTTATGTTCTAAATTTATTTTTTTTATTATTTCTTCTGGTTTTTTCTTTAGTTTTTTTGCTTTTAGCATAATTGGGGTTCCATGTGCATCATCTGCACAAATAAAAAATACCTGATTTCCGCGCATTTTTTGGTAACGTACCCAAATGTCTGCTTGAATATGTTCTAACATATGTCCTAAATGAATTGGGCCATTAGCGTAGGGTAATGCACATGTTATTAACATTATTTTTTTTGTAACATTTAAAGACATAGATTTTCATTTTCAAGTTTAATAATTTTATATTAGGAAATATTGTAACATTAATATTAGTTTGGTTCAAACGAATGTGTTCTGTGTTTTATAAATATATTTTACTGAAATTATATTAATTTAGTTTTTTGAATTTTTATATATTTGTTTATATTTATAGTATATAAAATATTTTATTTATATTATTAATTTTATATAATAGGTAAAATTATTTATTTAATTTTTTGTATCGGATTTTTTTATTTGATTTATGTTATGATTTTGAGAATTTTTTTATAATTAGTTAAATGAAAATTTTATTTGTTGAAGATTAATTTGATTTTAATAATTAAAAATGGAATTTATATTTTACAATTGTAAAATTTATGGAAATTATGATGTGTAAATTGTTTATAAATTAAATAAAATATTTTATTATATTTATATTTTAATAGGTTAATAATATTTATTTTGTTGTTTTTATTATGTGATTAAGTCATAATTGTTGATTAATTTTAATTTTTATGTTGATAGTATTATAGATTATTTGTTAAAGATTATTGTGGATGTTTTATATTGTTTATTTGTTATTATTTATTTTAAATGGAATAAATAATTATAAATTGTTTATATATTTAATTTTATAATGAATGAGATATATTTGTTTTGTAAACTTATAAAGTTTTGTGTTGTTGTGTTAAGCATTTGATTATATTATTAATTTTTATATATTACTAATTTAAATATAAATTTTATGTATATGATATATGAAAAATTGGTAACATTTTAATTTATTAATAAGTTAAATTTGAAATATTTGTTTTTATATGAATAATGTGTTGATATTATTTTAAAGAGAATTTTAATTTTAAATTAAATTATTAATAAATTGGTGTGTAATTTATATGTTCAATATTTAGGAAGATTTTGTTAATAATGTTCGTTGTTAATTGTAGAATTTTATTGTTTTATTGGGATTATTGATTTGAAGAGAGATATATTTGATGATGTATAAATTATTTTGATAGTAGAGTCGTGAATTTTTATATATGTTAATATTTAGTTTGTGAATTATTCAATATTATAATGTTTTTAGTTTAAATAAGTGAAATTATGTAATTTTTTTATGTTACAAAATTATTAAATATAGGATTATTTTTAGTTATTATAATTTTTCATGAGGATATAATGTTTTTTTTGGAATTTTATGTCTTGTAATGAATCTTGTTATAATTGTGTTATTATTGGTATTACTGGTGCTTCTTCTTCAGGGAAAAGTTTAGTTGCTAGTACTCTTTACCAAGAATTAAGAGATCAAGTAGGAGATGAATTTATTGGAGTAATTCCAGAAGATAGTTATTATAAAGATCAAAGTAATATAAATATGAATGAAAGAATTAAAGTTAATTATGATCATCCTGATTCTATGGATCATGGTTTATTATTTAAACATATTCAAATGCTTAAATCCGGATTGCCAATAAAAGTTCCAGTTTACAGTTATATAAAGCATACTCGTTGTTCTGAAACTATTTTTTTTCAACCCAAAAAAGTTATTATTTTAGAAGGAATTTTGTTATTAACTGATTTTAGGTTGCGAAAAGAAATGAGTTTTTCTATTTTTATAGATACTCCATTGGATATTTGTCTTATTCGTAGGATTAGGCGCGATGTTAATAAAAGAGGAAGATCTGTTGATGCAGTTATTAAACAATATCAAAAAACAGTTCGTCCTATGTTTTTACGATTTATAGAACCTTCTAAGCAACATGCTGATATTATTATACCTAGGGGGGGGAAAAATCGTATTGCTATTGATATTTTAAAAGCTAAAATAAGCGAATTTTTTTAGATGATTAAATTGTATTATATGTTAATTTGTAACAAATTAGTTGTGTTTAATAATATATTTTTTGAGAAGAGTTTTTTATTATTTTGTAATTTTAATATAATTAAATAGATTACTTGTATAAGAAATTAATTTTTTATTTTTTTGTAAATTTAATTTTATTAAAAATTTTTTGTTTATACTTAATTTAAATATATATAAATAGATTATATTTGTATTTTATATAATTTATTGTTAGATATGTAGTTGTGTAAATTTCTTTTTGTATTTATTTTTTATTTTTAAAAATATTATTTTAATTCTTATTTAAAAAAGGATTTAAATTTTCTTTAAATTTTATTTGAATAGGAATACTTTTAATTCCTAAATTTTTATAAAAGAAGCTTGTTAGATAACGTTTATATGAGTTTGACAGGTATTTTGTTTGACTTCCATGAATTATGATAATTAAAGGATCATATTTTACAATATGTGCATATTTTAGTTTAATTTGTTTTTTTTGTATGATTGGAAGATTATGTTTTTTTATTGCAATATGCATAATTTTATTGATTAATGCTGTATTTATTTTTTTTATCGAATTTTCATAAATTGTATTGATATTTTGAAATAAATTAGAGATTCCTATTTTATATTTTGCTGAAATAAAATATATTTGAATGAATTTATTATATTTAAATTGAAAATTTATATTTTTTTTGAGAATATTTTTTTTTTTATTGTTTATTAAATCACATTTATTAATTAAAATTATCAATATTTTTTTTTGTTTTAAAATGAAATTTAATATTGATGTGTTTTGTTTGTACGCTTCTGGGAAAATATCAATTAGTAATAGCACTATATTTGAATTTTTAATAGCTTGTATTGTTTGAATGTGAGATATGTTTATATCTTTTTTTTTAATATAATGATATTTATTTATACCCGCGGTATCAATTAACATGTATTTTTTATTATTAATTTTTGTAGTGATATAAATATTTTCTTGTGTTGTTCCTGGTTTATTGTGAGTAATGGTTCTTTTTTTTCCTATAACACAATTTATAAAGGTAGATTTTCCTACATTAGGTCGACCGATTATGGAAATTTTTGTTAATACTGATTCAGTTGTTTTATATTGCTCGAAATTATAATTTTTTTTGGAAATCTGAATATTTTTTTTGAAATATTTATTACAAATATTTTGGTTTTTTATATTATTTGTATGGATTTTTTTATATAAAATAGAAAAAATTTTTTTTTTGAGAAATTCTATGCTGCTTTTTTGTAGTTTGGAAATATGAAAAATTTCTTTTATACCTAACGAATAAATGTTATTTGATATATTGTTTAAATTAATAGATTTTTTTTTATTGATAATAATTATTGTTTTTTTATAATAAAAATTTCGTAGGGATTGCGCAATATTTTTATCGATTTCCATGTATTTTAAAGAACCATCTGTAACTAATAGTACCATATTGGATTCATTAATAGCCATTATAGATTGTTCTTTTATTTTATTATCAAGTTTTTCGTTAGATCTATTTAATCCTCCTGTATCAATAATGGTACATTCATTGTTTTTCCATTTAATTTTTCCGTATTTTCTATCTCTAGTAAAAATAGGATAGTTTATATTGAAATTTTTTGTATTTGTCAATTTATTAAATAACGCGGATTTTCCTACGTTTTTTCTTCCAATTAATGCAATAGTAAAAGTTAAATTCATTCAACCTCTCTTAAGTTCTATTAGATAAAATTTTAATATTTTTTATTATGCATATTATGACATTGTATTTGTACTATAGAAAATTTGCATAAATTTTTTATTTAACTTAAATGACATATTTTATAAATTTGATAAATTTATTAATAAATTTTATTAAATTTATAACAGTTGTGTAATTGAATTAACTAATTTTAAAATACCATCTTATATGAAAAATATTGATATAAAATTTTTGATTTGTTAATTAGTATTTTAATGTTTTTTTTATTTTTCTAAATATTTTACATATAACAAATAAAATAATTTGTAGTTATTGAATCGATAAGTTGCTAATTTTTGCATGTAGTAACTTTTCTAATATTGGTGATGTATTTAAATTTAGTGCTTTATTATATAATTGATTTGCAATATTTTTATTGTTTTTAGTTATTATTTCAATATCACCGAGAATATTATAGATAAACGGAGACCATTGTGTTTCTTTTATATTTTTAAGAATTTTTTTAGCATTTTTTGTATTTTTTTGTTGTATATATATACGAGCAAGATTTATTTTTAAAATGGATTTTAAATTAATATCTTTAGAATTTTTTATTGCCATTTTCAGTTCTTTTTCTGCTTCTGAGTAGTTTTTTTTAGATACATGGTAACTTGCTATTTTTAACAAAAGAAATATTCCATAACAATTTTTGTTTTTTTCAGAAAATTGTACAGCAGATTTTATATCTGAATCATTAATAATTTTTTTATTAAATTTAGTATTTATTTCATTCCAATATAATGATGTTTTAGTTATATTATTGTTATAACAATATCTATTTTTATATTGAAGATAACCTATAGAGAATGCGGTTAGTAAAATAATTCCTATTATAATTCTTTTTTGAAAAATATAAATATATTGTTTTGATTTAACAAAGTATTGATAATATTTTTTCATTTTAAAATTAAATTTATTAGAGATTAAAAATGAATTTTAAGTTTTTTATAATTTCATTTTTATGTAAAATTTTTTGTTCATTGGTTATAAGATTTT
Organism: Candidatus Westeberhardia cardiocondylae; assembly: GCA_001242845.1. GTDB lineage: Bacteria > Pseudomonadota > Gammaproteobacteria > Enterobacterales > Enterobacteriaceae > Westeberhardia > Westeberhardia cardiocondylae. The sequence goes on along the minus strand of LN774881.1, from coordinate 391,564 downwards.
TTAAGGTTATTAATTTTGTTTTTTCTTTTTCTTTGTCTAAAAGTAAAACAATTTTTGTTTTATGTTTATTTGCTTGTATAAATTTTTTTTTTAAGTTTTTATTATCATAGTTTACAATAATTTGTAAGGATGGTAATATGTTTCGAATATATTCGGATAAAAGTATTGCTTTGTTTTTTATAGAATCATCGTTAGAACTAATAATATAAATATCTGTAGATTTGCAAAAAATGTAGTTTGAATTATTTTTTTGCATTAATAATGTTAACCTTTCTAATCCTATTGCAAATCCTGCAGCTGGATTTTCTTTACCTCCTAGTTTTTCTATTAAATGATTATATCTCCCCCCCCCGCAAATAGCTAATTTTGAACCCAAATTGTATGTAACCCATTCAAAAATAGTATAATTATAATAGTCTAACCCCCTCACTAAATAAGGGTTGATTGTATATGGGATATTTAGTAAATCTAAACAATTACATATATTAGTGAAATATATACGTGATTTTTCATTTAAAAAATCTGTAATTATTGGTGCATCATCAATTATATGTTTAATATCTAAATTTTTTGTATCTAATATTCTCATTGGGTTATTTTTTATGCGTTTTTTATAATCTTCATTGAAATGATTTTCGTGTTTTTTGAAAAATGTGGTTAATTCTTTTTCGTATTTTTTATATTCTTTATTAGATCCAATAAAATTTATTTCAAGAAATATATATTTATTTATTTTTAGAATTTTCCATAATCTGAAGGTTAAAACAATTAATTCAATATCGATTTTTGGTCCTTCGTATCCAAGAACTTCTGCTCCTAATTGATGAAATTGACGATATCTTCCTTTTTGGGGTCTTTCTCTTCTAAACATTGGACCCATGTAAAAAAGACGTTGTTTTTTTTTATACAATAATTTATGCTGAATGATAGCTCGTATACAACCTGCAGTTCCCTCTGGTCGTAATGTTATTTTATTTTTATTTTTATCTACAAAGGTGTACATTTCTTTATTTATAACATCAGTAGTTTTACCTATAGATTGCAGAAATAATACAGTGTATTCTAAAATTGGAAGGCGAATTTCATGGTATCCATAATTAGAAACAAGATTTTTAAATATATTTTCAATATATTGAAAATATATTGTATCGTTTGGTAAAGAATCGTGTATTCCTCGAATTGATTGAATATTTTTCATTATGTTAGTTTTGTATATTTATATATTTTGGTATTTTATATAAAATTTATTGAATTTTTTAAATTAGATAGTTTTATAATATTGGAGAAATTAAGTGAATTTATGCTATTTAATTTTGTTTTAATATTTTCTTGGTTTTCATAAGAATTAACATAATTCTTTTGAAAATTCAAGAAATATTGGAATTTTTAGAGTTTTTGTTTTATGTGTGAAATTTTTTGATTATAAAGATTTTATAATTTTCTTAATTTTACATTTAGTATTCTGTGTTTTTTGATATATTTATAAAATTTATATTTGTTATTATTTGATTATTTTATGATGTTTTAAAATTTTTTAAATTTTATTTGTAATCATATATTAATATTAAATAATAATTAATAATTCAATAACATTGAATTTTTAATTATATATCAAATTAAATTATTTGATATGTTATAGATATTTAAAATAATTTATTTATAATTTTGTTTAGTTTTTATAAATATTTTATAATTAGCTTCGTGTTAGAATTAAAATATTATATTTGTGTTGTATAAGTAAATTTATTTTTAATTTAATTTTGTATATAATATGATTTTTTAAATTTGTTTTATTTATTTAAGTTTAATGAAAAATATTTTTTTTATATTGTAATTAAGATATTGTTTGAATAGTAATAATGTATTAAATATTAAGAATTTTTATTTTAAAAGAAGTAGGTTTTAAATTAATTTTGTTTATATTTAAGTTTGTAAAACATTTATTATAATAAAATAAAAGGTTTTTTAATGTAGTAATTGTTACATTGTTTAAATGTTCAATTTATGGATTATTTTTTTATTTTTTCCTGTTAATTGTCCACAAGAAGCATGTATATCGTTTCCCCTTGTTTTTCTTATTGTTACGATTAAATTATATTTTTTAAGTATATTAAAAAAATTATTGATTTGTATGTTTGAGCTACATTGATAATAAGATCCTGGAATTTGGTTCCAAGGAATTAAGTTAATTTTGCATGGAATTTTTTTCAAAAGTTTTGCTAATTGATGCGCATGTTGGATGTTATCATTAATATTTTGTAGCATCACATATTCTATTGTTATTTTTCCTTTATTAGCTTTAGATGTTTTAAGATAATTGTATATGGATGATAAACATGAGTTGATATTATATTTTTTATTAATAGGCATAATTTTATTTCTTATTTTATCTGTAGGAGCGTGTAATGATAACGCTAATACTACATCGGTTTTGTGACTAAGTTTCTCTATTGCGCTGGGTATGCCGGAAGTTGATATTGTGATTTTTCGTTTAGATATTCCGAATCCTAAGTCATCTAACATAATATTTATTGCTGGAATTATATTTTTAATATTTAATAATGGTTCTCCAATCCCCATTATTACTATATTAGTAATTTTGCGATAGTGTTTAATATTTTTTTCTATTTTTTTATGAAATATTTTTTTTATTCTCCAAATTTGACCAATAATTTCTGATATAGTTAAATTTCTTTGAAATTTTTGTTGTCCGCTTGCGCAGAATGTACATTTAAGAATACAACCTATTTGCGAAGAAATACAAAGTGTATTTCTTTTTTTTTCTGGAATATAAATTGTTTCTGTTTTTTGTGATTTTGTTTGCATAATCCATTTTATGGTTCCGTCTGAAGAATAAAGCGTATTAATTATTTTAGGAGCGTAAATTTCTGCTAAGGAATTTAATTTTTTTTTTAGTTTTTTGCTAATATTAGTCATTTTGTTGAAGTCGTTACAATAATCATGGTATATCCATTTCATGACTTGATTAGCACGAAAGGCTGTTTCTCCAATTGATAAAAAAAATTTTTTTAAATTTTTTTTATTTAAATTAAGTAAATTGATTTTTTTTATTTGCATGTATTAAAATTTAATTATTTGGAATGAATTATAAATTAGTTTAAGTTAAATTTTTATTTTTGAAATAAGAATAATATCAAAGATGAGAGTGGATGATGTGTTATTTTTTATAATTTTTTGAAATTTTATACAATTTGGCAAATATTTGTATTGTGAAATTAATTTTAAATTTATTTAAATATTTACTGTTTTGTATGGTTTTTGTAGAGATTTTAAATTTTAATTAATAAATGGTATAGGAACAGTATATTAATATAATTGTAGTTGTTGTAATATCCATTCTGTTTCAGAAAAAATATTTTTTTGTTTGTTTTTATATAACGATTTAATATGTGTTAAATCTATAGTTAATGGATTTACTGCTTTTTTATTTATCCACACTTCGAAATGTAAATGTGGTCCAGTGGATCTTCCAGTGTTTCCTGATAATCCAATACATTCTCCACATTGAACTTTTTGTCCTTCTTTTACTAGTGAATTTTTTAAATGCATATATTTTGTTGTATGTTTATTATTATGATAAATAGAAATGTAATTTCCAGCAATTTTACTTTTTTTGCTTACTTTGACTATTCCATCTCCTACAGATAGTACGGGGGTTCCAACTGGAACAGCTAAATCAATTCCATTATGAGGAGAAATTTTTCCAGTAATGGGGTGAATTCTATTAAGATTAAAATTAGATGAGATACGGAAATTTTTTTTTATAGGAAATCTTAAAAAAGTTTTGTTATTTATTTGTAGTATATTATGGTAACAAAGTTTTCCTTGTTGATTTCGAAATATATAGTAATTTTTTCCTTTGGTTCTTATTCGAATACCAATTAATTTATTCTTATATTTATCATTATAGGTTGTTTTTTTAATTAGTAAAAGACAGTGGTCTTCTTTATTTAATTTTCTAAAATTAATTTTTTTTTTTAATATTTGTATAACATTATATATATCAATGTTATTTATACCTGCTAGTTTAGCTGTATAAATGAAATTTTTGTTTAGTTGTTTTTTGAGAAAAAAATTGTAACTTGTTTTTTTTTTTTTGATATTAGTTTGTTTATATTTTTTGTTTTGATGATTATTTTGTTGAGAAAAGAATTTTTCGTAAGATATATTTGTAAAATTTATTAATTTTTTTTTATGTATTTTTTTATAAAATATTAAATATACATTATGAGATATATTAATGTATTGTAATTTATTTTGTTTATTGTTTTTTATTTCAAGATAAATATTACTAATAATAGTATTTTTATTTTTTTTTTTATGTTTTATTATATCTATATTTTTATAGTAAAAAGCATTTTCATAATAAATTTTATTGGAAAAATTTGTTTTTTTTTGCAACAATTGAAAGTGTTTATCAAATATAACGTAATTGTTTATCTGTTTTATACAGAAAGAGTTATTAAAATAAATTTTTTTTATAAAAAGCATTAATGTAGTAAGAATTAAAACTTTTAATTTTATTTCTCTAAAAGAAAATAAATATTTGTATATATTAGAAAATGTGTGTTTTATTTTTCTTTGCACGTAGATAGGCTAGTTTTATTTATATTCAATAATATTGAATTTTAAATTTTGGAGTGTTAATTAATTATATTGTGATATATTTATTAAAAATGTTGTAAATGATGAGAAATATATTGTAAATTTTGATAAATACAATTTAGTTAATAAATATTGGTTTATATAAATTTATAGTTACGTGAATTGATGTGTTAATAATTAGTTTTTAAATTTTACAGGCAAATATTTTGTATAATAAACGTAATTTGTTTATTTTTTATATTAATTTATAATGAAAATATTTCTTAGAATATATGAATAATAAAATTTTAATATGTAAAAAAAGTATTACAATTGTTTGTAGATTAAAAATTTTTAAAGATTAATATTTCATATATTTAATATAGTTATTTTACATTATACATATATTTTAAAATTTTGGAATAGTTTGTATAAAATTAATTGATCTTGTACAATTTTTTTTATTAAGATGAATTTGGTTTTTATTTTAAAAATTTTTTGTTTATATTGATATTTTATGATATTTTGGGTGTATTAAAATTGATATAGATAATTTTTTTTTGTGTAAAAATATTTTTGTTATGTAGATTATGCAGTAACATAGGAAATGTAGTTTTGGATTAAGATAATAATTTATTATATAAAATAAATTGAATTAATAATATTTTTATTAAATGTTAGAATTGAATTTATAGTATAAAATTGTAAAAATGTATTTTAAATAATGATTTTGTTAAATTATATTATTGTATGTATGAATATTAGTTGAATTTTCACGTTAATTTTTTAAGGATGTATTAATACGAAAATGTCAAATTTGATACAACAATTTGAAGAAAGAGAATTAGTTTCACAGATAATAAAACAAGAGAATTTGGTTAAATTATTAAAAGAAAAATCAATTACTGTATATTGTGGTTTTGATCCAAGTAATGACAGTTTACATGTAGGTAATTTATTATTGTTAATATGTTTAAGAAGATTTCAGTTAGCTGGGCATCGCCCGTTAATTCTTTTAGGGGGTGCTACTGGTTTAGTTGGGGATCCTAGTTTTAGAAAAAAAGAACGGAAATTATATTCTTTGAAAAAGATTAAAAATTGGACAAAAAAAATTAAAAAACAAGTTTCTTTATTTCTTGATTTTAATTGTGGAGAAAACAGTGCTATTATTGTTAATAATTATGATTGGTTTAAAAATATGAGTATATTAAATTTTCTTAGAAATATTGGAAAATATTTTTCTGTAAATCATATGATTAATAAAGAGGCAATAAAAAAGAGATTGAATCGAAATAATTATGGGATTACTTTTACAGAATTTTCTTATAGTCTTTTTCAAGGATATGATTTTGTTTTTTTGAATAATAAATATAATGCTATTTTGCAAATTGGTGGATCTGATCAATGGGGAAACATTATTTCTGGAATAGATTTGATTCGGAAGTTAAATGGAAATGTTGCTTATGGATTAACCGTTCCACTTATTACTAAAGTTGATGGTACAAAATTTAGCAAAAGCGAAACTAATGAAACGATTTGGTTAGATCCTATTAAAACTAATTCGTATAATTTTTACCAATTTTGGATTAATGTTTCTGATAAAGATGTTTTTCATTTTTTGAAAATTTTTACTTTTTTAGATTTATCTGATATTCAAATATTGAAAGATCGTATGAAACAAAAAATTTTTAGTAAAAAAAAATTTTTTCATCGTGAGGCTCAATATATATTAGCAAAATTTCTTACTAAATTGGTGCATGGAAAACGAGGGTTATTATCCGCCCAATGTATTACAGAAATTTTGTTTTCTGAAAACAAAATACAGAATTTAACAGAAAATGATTTTAAAAAATGTGTTAAAAATGGAATTTCAATGATTGTTTTACAAAAAATACAAAGTATAAGTTTACAACAAGCTTTAATTATGACTAAATTAGTTTTATCTGGTAGGCAAGCTAAAGATATAATTTTAGCTAATGCTATATCAATAAATGGTAAAAAACAGAATAATAAAAAATATATTATTACAGATGATGATATAAAATATGGACATTATACTTTATTATGCCGAGGAAAAAAAAATCATAGATTAATTTATTGGAAATAAAGAATTTAAAATAAAACAAATTATATAAATGTTTTACTATAGTGATTTTATTTATATTTTAATTTGTTTTTATAAAATTTTATAGATGTGAATTATCTTTTTGTTTATTTTGGTAAATATCGTATTTGTTTGTCTAAATAAATATTAAGAATATGGATATTTTATAATTGATTTTGTTTAAGAAGTTTCTAATTTTTTAGTTTCATGTAAATTATTGTAAATTAATTTATTTTATTTAATAAATTTTATTTAGTATATTGATTATTTAATTTTTTTGTTTTAAGAAGTTGAATTACTTTACGTGCAAAAAGCAACATGAATATGGATATGATTCCAGAATAAATGCCTATTTTCATAAATACTTGGCTATATAATATAAGGGATATTTTAGGGTCGTTTAAGTTATTTGGAATGACGGATAAATTAGCTACGAAACCCGCAATAATTGCTGAAGTAGCGGTAGTTAAAAACCAAGCTCCCATAACAAATCCAGTTAATCTTCTAGGAACTAGTTTTGCAATCATGGACATTCCTAATCCAGAGATCATTAATTCTCCAATGCTTTGTAGTGCATAACTTAAGATTAACCAATATATTGAAACAATATTGGAATCATTTGTTAATTTTATTCCTAAGGAAAGTATTAAAAAAGACATTGAACAAAATGCCATTCCAACTGCGAATTTAAAAGGAATTGGAAAACGATTTCCTGTTTTATTGTAAAATTTAGCTAGTATTGGACTCATTATAATAATCCAAAGAGGATTAAGTGCTTGATATTGTTCTGGCTCGAAATATATTCCAAAAAGTTTAGTTTCTACATTATGAATAGCAAAAAAATTTAAAGAAGTTGGTGTTTGATTATAAAGTACAAAAAATACTATTGCTTCTAACATCATAATTAAAGCTGCTAACATACGTTTTCTACTTATTCCATAAAGTTTTATTGTTTCATAAATAAGTATTGTGAAAATGATTATAGTTATTAATATAAGAAATATTCTTGCAATATTTTGATGATAAAGTAACCAACAAGATAAAGGAATTAATAATATAATTCCACTTATAACTGCTAATAGTGTATTTAATTTTAATTTGATAAAATCTGGTTTTGATCCATATTTTTTCATTATATTATAAAATGAAATAAAGTTTAATAATGTAATGATCATACCTATTACACTAAGAGAGAAAGCGATATTCCATCCATAACGTATGGCTATCCACGGAGTAAATAACATGGATATGAATGAACCAATATTAATTGCCATATAATACATGGTAAAAGCACTGTCTAATTTTGGATCTTCTTTGTTATAGCATGTAGATAGTAAAGCGGATGGATTAGCTTTAAATAAACCACTTCCAATAGCAATGGTAGCCATTCCTAAATATACTGAATAAATTTTATGTTCCGAACAAGCTATTATACTATATCCAGTGATTAAAACTATTGTTCCTAAAATAATAACTCGTTTTGTTCCTAGTATTTTATCACCTAACCATCCTCCTATTGATACAAATCCACACACTAAAGCATTAAATGAGGAAAAAAGTGTGATAGAAGAAGATTCTGATAATCCTAGTATTTTTACTAAATATATTACAAAAATACTTTGTAAACCATAATATCCAAATCGTTCCCATATTTCAATAGAAAAAATCAAATAAAATAGTTTTGGTTGTTTGAAAGTATTTTTTTTGAATTTTATATTTTTTTGTACAAGTTTTTTGTAGTTTTTTTTTTGTTTTATAGTCAATATAAAAACCTCAATATTATTTTATTTTTTACAAAATTTAGCATCGATAATTATTAATATTTTAAATTTAATATTTAGTAAACGAGATATATTGTATAATTTTGGAATATAGTTTTAATATATTGATTTTTTTAATTTTGAATTTTTATCAAAAAAGTAACATATTTATTGAAATAAAATTGAAAATTTTATATAATGCGGGAATAATTTAAATGTGAATCATTAAATTTAATACATTTTATTTAAAGTTAATTTTTTAAAACGTTAAATTTACCATTGTGATATATTGTTTTTACTTCTTTGAAACTTTGTATTGTGTTAATTAATGATGTAAATTTATTTATATATTTTTTTTGTACATTTAAATATACAGTTGGAGTATTTATTATTCTTGACGAAGATGATATAAGTCCGAATGATTTTAGTTTGTTTTTAATATTTTTAGTATTTTTTTTTGTTGTATATATATTAATTTTATTTTTTTCAAAAGTTTTTGTGTACTCTGCTCCGGATTTTCTGATAAATTCTATGATTTGTTTATCTTTTATTTTGTTTTTTTGAAAAGAATAGGGTAGTGTAATTACCACTGTTTTTTTGAATAAATATGTGACTGAACCGTTAGTACTTAAATTTCCACCAAATTTGCTAAAAGAGTTTCGTAATTTTGAAGTAATTTGATTACGATTTTTTATAAAACATTCTATTATTATTGCAATTCCTCCTGGTCCGTATCCTTCGTAAGTAGCGTAAATTTTTTTGCAATTATGAATGTTATTATCGTTTGATATGGCTTTTTTTAATATATTTTTTGGTATGTTTATAGACGAATTTTGATTTATTATTGATCGTATTTTTTTGTTGAATCGTATGTCATTTTTATATATTTTAGAAATAGTTTTTAATTTTTGTATAATTTTAGTAAATTTTTTTTCTTTTTTTTTATCTTGTGATTCTTTTCTATGTTTAATATTAGCCCATTTGCTGTGACCAGCCATATTTTCTCCCGGTTTTTTAAAATAATTTTATTAATACATAAATAATTTTAGTGGGTTTAATTTTTATTTATTTAATTTATTTTGATAATTGGTTTAGTATAAATTAATTTTTATAGATATATAAATTTTAAAATTATGTTTTTATTAAAAATATTTGTGTTTTGTAATTAAAAATATTTTTATTTTATAAATAAAAATAAAGTTATTTTAAAAAAATTAATTGTATGATTTTTTTAATTTTATATATATTGTTAAAAATTTTATATTAATTAAAATTAATTAGAATATAACGTAAGTATCGTTGAGTTGTTTTTTCACAAGAATTTTGTGTTATAAATAGTCAGGTGCATTGGTCATGAGATCAATTCCTGAAGTTGTTTTAGGAAAAGGTATAATATCACGTATATTATCTGTTTTAGTTAGTAACATTACTAATCTATCAAAACCAAATGCTAAACCTGCGTGCGGAGGTGTTCCGTATTTTAATGCATCTAAGAAAAAATTAAATATTTTGTTTTGCGTAGTTAAATCGATATTTAATATGTCAAAAACAATTTTTTGTATTTCGGTTTTATGGATACGGACTGATCCACTACCTATTTCATGCCCATTTATTACTAAATCATAAGAATCGGAAATAATTGATAAAGGATTTTTTGTAAGAGTTTGTATATCTTGTAATTTTTTTGGTGCTGTAAACGGATGATGCATGGATGTTATTTCTCCGTTATTTAATTTTTTAAACATGGGAAAATCTATTATCCATACAGGAGACCAATTTTTTTTATTTGTAAGTTTTAAATCTTTTCCAAAGTCAATTCGTAATTTTTTTAAATATTTGAATGTTTTTTTATTGTATTCAAAAAATAAAAATATGAGGATATCTCCAATGTTTGCTTTATTTCTTTTTATAATATTTTTAATAGTTTCATAATTTAAAAAATTTAAAATTGAACTTTTGATTTTATATGTTTCATTTTTATATCCAATGATTTCCATATAAAATATTTTATTGTTTATATTGGAATTTTTTATATATTTATTATATTTTTCAATTTTTTTTTGGTTAAATTCAGTACAATTTGGAAAATGAGTCGAGAATATTTTATATTGTATTTTATTTTCTAACACGGAAAATAATTTTATTTGTTTGTTTTTGATTAAATCTGTTATTTCAACAAATTCTATAGGATTTCGTAAATCTGGTTTGTCGGAACCAAATTTTTTTATAGATTCCTCGTAAGTTATTTGTGGAAATTTTTTTAATTTTACACCAAGTATGTTATTCCAAATGTTTCGTATCAGATTTTCTGCTATTTTTCGCACTTTTACAGAAGTTGAAAAAGAAATTTCTAAATCAACTTGAGTAAATTCCGGTTGACGATTAGATCGAGAGTCTTCATTTCGAAAACATTTTGCAATTTGATAATAACGATCAATACCTGATATCATTAGTAATTGTTTGAAAATTTGAGGTGATTGGGGTAGCGAAAAGAATTTTTTGCCGTGTATTTTATTTAGTACTAGATAATTTTTTGCTCCTTCTAGTGTAATTTTACTTAGTATTGGTGTATCAATTTCTAAAAAACCTTTTGAGTTCATAAATTTACGAATGTAATTACTAGTTTTTGCTCTTATTTTCAATCTATTTGTCATAATTGGACGTCGAAGATCAAGATATCGAAATTTTAATCTTTGTTCTTCAAAATTATTTTGGTTATTATTTATAGGTAATGGTTCAGATTTATTTATTATAGTTAAATTGGTGACTAAAATTTCTATTTCCCCAGTTGGTATATTTTTATTTATTTGTTTTTTTGGCCTGCGATGAACAATACCTGTTATTTTTAAACAAAATTCATTTCGTAATTTTGAAGCTTGTAGAAAAGCTTTTGGGTATTTAGAATTGAAAAATATTTGTACTGTTCCTTCCCAATCTCTCATTTCTATAAATATAAGGTTTCCCATTTTTCGGATATGATTAATCCAACCACACAATTTAACTTTTTTGTTAATATGTTTCGCATCTAATTTTCCACAGTATATAGTTCGCATGATTGTACTATAACATATTTTTAAAAAAAATATTATTGAATATAATTGATATATAACTAAATTTATATTTATAGTTAAATATGTTTAATAATTTAACATAATTCAAGGTCAATTTTATAATTATATTTGTTTTAAATTTGATAAATTAAAAAATTTTATATGATATTTTAAATTTTTTATTTATTTTTAAGATAAATATGTACTTGTTGCAAATTAAAAAATTAAAAATTTATCAAAAATTTTATTTTCATGTATAATATAAATTTTTTAAAATATTTTTTTAGAAAGTATTTATTGTTTTTAAATGTACTGTAGAAAATTTTTTAAATTTGATTTATGAATTTATTTTTTTCTTATTTGGTTTAAATTAAAAATTTTGGTTAGTATTTTAAATATAGTATTCTAAGTATTTTATATTTATTAATATTTTAATTATATAAATTAATAGTTATTTACCATGAATATTCATTCGGTTTTATCAGATAGAGTTTATCAGGCTTTATCTTTTTTAGTAAATTTACCTATAAATGTTTCGTTAAAAATACATCCATCGACAAAATCAGAATATGGGGATTATCAAATTGATGGGGTAATGGATATTGCAAAGAAATTTGGTATGTCTTCGCTATGTTTAGCTAGAAAATTAGTGGATACCTTAGATTTAAACGGTATTGCATACAAAATTGATGTTATTTCTCCTGGATTTATTAATATTTTTCTTGATCCAAATTGGTTATCACAATGTCTTATTTGTGTTTTATCCTCTTCTCGTTTAAATATTGTTACTGTTATTCCAAAAAAAACTATTGTTGTTGATTATTCTTCCCCAAATATTGCTAAAGAAATGCATGTAGGACATATAAGATCAACAATTATTGGTGATGCTTTTGTACGAATATGTGAATTTTTAGGGTATCATGTTGTTCGTTCTAATCATGTAGGTGATTGGGGTACGCAATTTGGTATGCTTATTGCTTATTTAGAAAGTATAAAAATTGATTTAAATAAAAAAATTACTCTTTCTCAGTTAGAAATTTTTTATCGTTTTGCTAGAAGAAAATATGATCAAGACCCTTATTTTTCTAAGCGCGCTCGTGATTGTGTTGTGAGATTGCAGAATGGTGATAGTCGTTGTCTTAAAATATGGAATAATTTAGTTAAACTCAGCATGTTAGAGAATCAAAAAATTTATGATCGTTTGAATATTACATTAAATCTTACACATTCTATGGGAGAAAGTACTTATAATAGCATGTTACCAGAAATTGTAAAAGATTTAAAAAAAAAAGGATTGGCTTTAGAAAATAAAGGTGCAATTGTTATTTTTTTGGATAATTTTAAGAATAAGCGTGGTAAGCCTATGGGTGTTATTATTCAAAAAAAAGATGGAGCATATCTTTATAGTAGCACTGATATTGCTTGTATTAAATATCGTTGTGAAATTCTTAATGCTTATAAAATTGTATATTATATTGATTCACGTCAACATCAGTATTTAAAGCAAATTTGGAGTATTGCTCAAAAAGCTGGTTATGTTCACAATTGTATATTAGAACATCATACGTTTGGAATGGTTCTGGGAAAGAATGGTAAACCGTTTAAGACACGAAGTGGAGCTACAATAAAATTAACAGTTTTATTAAATGAAGCAATAAAACGCGCTAGGAAATTGATATTAAATAAAAAACCAAATATTTCTAAGAAAAAATTAGATATTTTATCTGAAGTAGTTGGAATCGGTTCAATAAAATATTTTGAATTATCAAAAAATAGAATTATAAATTATATTTTTGATTGGGATCAAATTTTAAGTTTTCATGGAAATACTGCTCTTTACATACAATATGCTTATACCAGAATCATGTCTGTGTTAAAAAAAAGTTATAAAATTTTTAAGCAACATTCATTTAAAAATAAAATTAAGTTGACTACAAAAAATGAAAAACAATTAGCTGTTCATTTGTTACAATTTGAAGAAGTAATTCTTTTTGTGTATCAGAACGGCACACCTCATGTTTTGTGTTCTTATTTGTATAATTTATCAGTGTTATTTTCTGTATTTTATGAAAAATTTCCTATTTTTTATGAAGAGAATGAAGAATTACGTATTAGCCGTGTTTTGTTGCTTTCATTAATTTCTAAAACATTAAAACAAGGATTAAATTTACTTGGTATTAAAACGGTAAATGAAATGTAGATAATTTTATTATAAAACTATAATTATTTTATGAAAAAGTATTCGTATAATATTAATCTTTTATAAAATAAGAGAAATATTTCAAAGAAAATCCAATAATCCAAAGGAATATAAAATAGGATGATGTTCCTATTAAAATAACTGTTATTAAGCGAAATAATCTGTTTAATAGATTTCCTGTGTCCCATTCTGGCATAATTTGTAATATTCCTATTAACATTATAGACATAGCGGTAACCGCGATTAATAAACGAGACAAAAAGTTTAACCAACCAGGTTGTGGTTTAAATATTTTCTTTTTTCGTAATTGCCAATATAGCAAACCAAAATTTATACATGCTCCTAAACTAACTGATAAGGATAAACTGACATGTTTTAATGTATTAATACACGCTATGTTTATTATTTGTGTTATTATAACTGTAATTATTGCCATACGTATTGGTGTTTTTATATCTCTTCTAGAATAAAAAGCAGGACTCAATACTTTTACTCCTAAAAATCCAATAATTCCTATTGCATAACTGATTAATGCTTGTTGTGTCATTAGTGTGTCAAAAGAAGAAAATTGTCCATATTGGAATAATGTAACAATTAACGGATTTGCCAGTATTATTAGAGATATTGCACTTGGTATTCCTAATATAAAACACAGTCGTAAACCCCAATCTAGTAAACGAGAATATTCTTTATAATTTCCACAACAGTAATTTCTTGATAATATGGATAACAAAATACTGCTTAAGGCTACTCCGTGTAATCCAGTCGGTACTTCCATCAAACGATCTGCATAATATATCCATGATACAGATCCAGAAATTAAAAAAGATGAAAAAATAGTATTAATGATATTAGAAATTTGATTAATTGAAACATAGAGAACAGCTGGACCTATTAATTTTAGCATTTTCCATATTTCTTTATTTTGATATTGAAAACTGGGAATGACTAACATTTTTATCTTTTTTAGTTCAATTAATTGATATATTAGTTGTAAAAAACTTCCTATGATTATAGACCATGCTAACGATAATATTGGGGGGTTAAAAAAAGGTGTTCCAAATATTATGAAAACTATTATACTAATATTAAGTAAAGTTGGAGCAAATGCTGGTATTGAAAATCTGTTCCATGTGTTGAGAATTGCAGTTGCTAATGACGCTAAAGAAATAAGTATTATATAAGGAAAAATAATTCTTAATAATTTTATTGTTAGAATAAATTTACCTGGTATTTCAAGAAAACCTGGAGCAATTATTGTAATAATCCATGGAGCAATTAATATTCCAATAATTGTAAGTATAAGCAATATTAAAATAAATAGACTTGTAGTATAAGATATGAGATTTTTTATTAGTTTTTTTTCTTTTTTATTTTTATATTCTTCTAATATAGGTATAAATATTTGTGAAAATATGCCATCAGAAAAAATACGACGTAATAAATTTGGTACTTTAAATGCAATAAAAAAAGAATCAGTTGCCATTCCTGCTCCAAATGTTCTTGCGATTATGATATCTCTAATAAAACCTAAAATTCTTGATAAAAAAGTTATCATGCTAATTGTTATAAATGATTTTAATAAATTCATAGTGGTTTACCTTATTATTGATAAATATTAAGATATTTTATTTAACTTTTAATTATTGAAATTATATTCATGGGTTAAGAATTAATTTTTGGGATAAGGGTTTTATTTTTAATGATATTGATTTAGGAAATGATTTTATTAAAACAGATAAAATTTTTTGAAGAAAAAATAATAGTTGATATTTATTATAGATGATTTTGATTGTTTTAATTATGATTTAATAAATAGAAATTTTTTGAATAATTATTTATTATTTTAGGAATATATGTGTATATAAGTTTTATATTAATATATGTTAAATATTTAAATTTTTAAAATTACATTTTTATAGAAATTTTAAAATTACAAATAAAGTAATAAATTTTCACAGCGATATGCCAATATTTTATAATTTATTGAATGTATTTTTGTTTTTTGCTAATTTAAATTTAAAGTATTAGATATTTTTTTATGAATTATCAATAATTATTGTGATTGTTTTATTTTTATAAATAAATTTTTATTTTTTCGAAATTTTGTAGATAAGTAGTTTTTGAATGATTATTTATATTTTATATATTTACGTTATATAATCAGTTTTAGTGTTTTATTATTTAGTTTTGTTTAATTTTTATTAAAATGAAATTAGGTAAGTAGTATTTTGTCTATTTATTGAAAATTTAAATTTAATATTTAAAAATTTTTATATTTAATATTATTGAGAGTTTTAATGTAATTAGGTAATATTGAAATTTGTTTTAAATATATTATTGAATAATTTGAATATTATTAATACTAAAACTTTAATATGTTTATGAAATTTAAGTAAGCATTCGATTTTGATATGTAGTTTTTATTAAATTTTATGATAATAAAGTTTATATTATATAAAATATAAAAAAATCATTTTGGTTTTTATTTTTTATATGTGTTAATATCCGAAAATTAGCTTAATTATATAGTTTTAGTAAAATTTGGATTTTTGAAATATGAATGTTAAATATTATTTATTATGGGAAAATTTTGTAAAAAATTTTTCAAAATTGATTTTTTGACATAAAAAATTTTGTATAGTAAAATTTATGAAATGAGTATTGCGAGAAATTTATTTTTACATATCATAAAATACTAAATTATAAACAAAATAAATAATATATTATATTAAATAATTTTAGAAATAAAATTTAATATAGTACTTTTTAATAAAAATTAATTTTATGAGCTATTTTTAGGAATAATCAAAAATCTATATTTATGGCTTTCAGTGCATTTTTTTCAATAAAAGAACGTCTGGGAATTACTGAGTCTCCCATGAGTGTGCTAAAAAGTTTATCTGCCAAAATTGTATCATGTATTGTAACTTGAAGCATTTTACGAGTTTTAGGGTTCATAGTTGTTGACCATAGTTGTAAAGGATTCATTTCTCCCAATCCTTTATATCTCTGTATTTTTATTCTTTGTAGAGCACGCTTCATGATCCATGATATGGTTTCTTCAAAATTTTTAACGTATTGTGTATGTTCTTCTTGTTTAATATAAATTTTTTTTTTAATTAATTTATTAAATTTTTCACCTAATGTTGTTAATTTTTCGTATGTTGTACTTTGTAAAAAATGATAGTCTATTAAATGTTTTGTTTCTATGTTATTTGTTTTTATTTTGATTATTGGTTCAAATATTTTATATTTTTTGTTTTCTTTTAATTTATAGCTGCATTGATAATTTCTATTATTATTTATTTTTTCTGAAAATGATTTTAACCAATAAACAATTTTTTCTTTTGTTTTCATTTGTTTTTTATGTAATTTAATATGATACATTAAATTGTTTATCACAATTTTTGGAAATTTATATTTGATACAATTTGTTATTTTTTTTACTAAAAAATATTCAAAAATTAAATTTTTTAGTTGTTTTGTAGATAATATTGGATGAGAATTATTAGATTTGGAGTATATCTTAATATTACTTGTAGCTAATGAGATTTGATATTTTATCAAATCATTATCGTCTTTAATGAAATATTCTTTTTTTCCTTTTTTTATTTTATACAAAGGGGGAGATGCAATGAAAATATGTCCTCTTTTTATGATTTCTGGCATTTGACGATAAAAAAAAGTTAATAATAACGTTCGAATATGAGATCCGTCTACATCGGCATCTGTCATGATAATAATGCGATGATAACGTAATTTATTTGGATTATATTCATTTTTTCCAATTCCACATCCAAGAGCAGTAATTAAAGAAATTACTTCTTGTGAAGAGAGTATTTTATCAAGATGTGTTTTTTCTACATTTAAAATTTTTCCTTTCAGAGGCAAAACTGCTTGATTCTTTCGGTTTCTACCTTGTTTAGCCGACCCCCCCGCAGAATCTCCTTCAACAAGATATAATTCAGAAAATTCTGGATTTTGTTCTTGACAATCTGCTAGTTTTCCAGGAAGAGTATTGATTTCTAATATATTTTTTTTTCTTGTTACGTCTCTTGTTTTTTTTGCTATCTCTCTAGATCTAGCTGCGTTAATAATTTTATTAATTATAGGATTTGAATCTTGTGGATTCTCTAAAAGAAATTCTGCTAATTTTTCATTAACTAATGATTCTACTACAGATTTCACTTCAGAAGATATAAGTTTATCTTTTGTTTGTGAGGAAAATTTGGGTTCTAATATTTTTATTGAAATAATTGCAGTTAAACCTTCTCTAATATCATCTCCTAGAATATTTATTTTATTTTTTTTATTATATCCTTCCTTATCTACGTAAGAATTTATAGTTCTTGTCATAGCAGAACGAAATCCGGATAAATGAGTACCTCCATTGTTTTGAGGAATATTGTTAGTAAAGCAACGAATTTTTTCTTCAAAATTATTATTCCATTGTATAGCAATTTCTACATTAATATTCATTTTTTTAGTGGAAAAATGGAATATATTGGTATGAATCGGAGTATTATTTTTGTTTAAATATTGTACAAATGTTTTAATTCCTCCTTTACAATGAAATGTTTTATTTTGATTATTTCGTTGATCATTAAGAGTAATTATTATTCCTGAATTTAAAAATGATAATTCTCTGAATCGATTATTTAAAATGTCATATTGAAATTCTATGTTATTGGTAAATATAGAACAATCAGGCCAAAAACGTATAAATGTTCCAGTTTGATTAGTTTTTCCTACTATTTGTATTGGTTTATTAGGTATTCCATAAGAATAAGTTTGTTGATATATTTTTTTTTCTCGTTTTATTATTAGTTCTAATTTTTTCGATAAAGCATTTACTACTGATACTCCAACTCCATGCAAACCTCCTGATACTTGATATGAAGTTTTATCAAATTTTCCCCCTGCGTGCAAAATAGTCATAATTACTTCTGCAGCGGATATTCCTTCTTCATGAAGATCTGTTGGTATACCTCTTCCATCATCTTGAATAGATATAGAGTGATCATTATAAATGATAACTTTAATTTTTTTGCAATATCCTGATAAAGCTTCATCAATAGAATTGTCTATAATTTCAAAAACCATATGGTGTAAACCAGTTCCATCATCTGTATTTCCTATATACATGCCTGGTCGTTTTCGTACTGCATCTAAACCTTTAAGTATTTTAATATTTGAAGAAGTATAAGAGTTTGACATAAATTGGTTCCATATTTCGATATTTATATTTGTAGATTGTATTTTATGTAAATTTAATTATTTTAGAATAAAATATATATTTGTTTTATGTATATTTTTTATATTTTGTAAATAAAACTTATTTTTTATTCATTAAAGTAACGTTTTTAATTGAAAAATACATATATAATTATAACATTAAGAAATAAATTTTAAAAATTTTATTTATTTGTTATAATTTGAAAAGTTTATTTAATATATTATTTAATTTTGTATGGATTTAATAAGTTTATTATAAATTTTATTATATTTAAATAATTTGGATTTAATAGATAAAATAAAATTATGTTTTCATCATATGCGTAATATATAAATGTAATATTTATATAATTTTATGATAAGAATTATAAGGTAATTTAAATTATTACAAAACAAATTTTGTATCATAATAATGATTAAATATCATTAATTAATATAAATGAATTTTATTATAATAATTGGTGTTAAATTATTTAAATAATTTTAAAATACAGAATTTATTATATATTTATTTTATATTTATAAGTATTTTGGTTTTATTTTTTTATGTATTTTAGTGTATTATAATACTTTAATAGATTATATTTTGTGTTATTTTGATAGTGATTATAATTTCATTGGCATGACAATATAAAATGATTTTTTGTTTTCAGCATTTTCAATTTTAATACTAGAAATTTCATCTAATAAAAATATTTTTATATTTTTACATTTTAAAGTATTTAATATATCTAAAATATAATTTGCATTTAAACATATTTCTATATCTTTATTTTTGTAAGAAATATCTAGTGTTTCTTCAGCTTCTTCTTGATTTGAATTATTGGATGTAATTTTTAAAGTATTTTTTGTGATTTGCATTCTAATTCCTCGAAATTTTTCATTAGAAAGTATGGATACTCTAGAAATTGCTTCCTTTAAATCTACAGAATTCACTTTTAATGTAATATAATTGTTTTTTGGTAATATATTTCGGTAATTTGGAAAACATCCGTCAATTAATTTAGATGTAAAAATATAATTATTAGTAATAATTTTAATATTATTATTACCAATAGATAATTTAATAGGTTGTTTTTTGTTTTGTTTTAAGATACGAAATAATTCTATAACTCCTTTTCTTGGTATGATGATAGAAAAAGGTATAGATGTTTTTGTGTGAAATGATGATATACATATTGATAATCTGTGTCCATCTGTAGTTACAGATCGTATTTCATCATTTTTTATTTCTAGCAACATTCCGTTTAAATAATATCGAACATCTTGGTTTGCCATGGAAATTTTGGTTAGTTCAATTAGTTCTATTAGTATCTCTTCTGTTGGAAATAAAATTTGTATTAGTTTTTTTTCAGAATTAACAATTGGAAATTCAGAAACTGGAAGAGTTGAAAGAGAAAATCGACTTTTTTGTGATTGTATAAATATTTTTTCGTTTTTTTTCTTTATAAAAATCAAAGATTTTTTTGGAAGAGATCGACAAATATTAAAAAATTTCTTTGATGAAATGGTAACACTTCCTGGTTCATAATTTTTATATAATATAATTTTTGATATAACTTCTATTTCGAGATTTGCCCCAATTATTAATAGATAATTGTTTTTTATTTCTAATAGCAAATGATTTAAAATAGGTAAAGTGGAACGATTTAGAAACGCATTGCTAATTTGTTGTAGCGGATTCAAAAGTTTTTCTTTTTCAATAATAAATTTCATAGTTAGGAAATATTATTTGAATTAATGTTAAAAAGTTTTTGTATTATTATTTTTACATAATATTTGTATTTTTTACATATGTGTAATATTGTAGTGTAATTATATTTATTAAAAATATTATCAAGTTTTGAAAGACTTTGATCAGTGGATATTTTTTTATGAATATGTATTTATTTTTTAAAAAAACCGTTTTTTAGATTTATTATAAATAAATAGAATTTTTTACTTTATAGTATTTTCTATAATTTTATATTTATTAATGTTAATTTTATGTGTTTAATAATTTATGTAAGCTTTTTATAAATTTTATAGTAATGGAATTTTTGTGAATTTGTTGTAGCGTGCAGATATATAATTTAATATTTTTTTAATTTTTTTATATTATATTTTAAATCTTTAGTAATGAAAAATGTAATTTTTTTAGGTAAAATAATATTATTTTGGTTTTTTAAAATTGTATTTTGTTTTAAGTTTTAAAAATGCAATTTTTTGTCTAGTTTTATTTAAATCTTAATTTCAATTGTTTTTTTATTCTTTAATTTTTAAATATTTTTTGAATATTAAGATAATTAATTTACTTTTTAATTTAGCATATTAAAGGTAAGAAAAAATTTTTTGTGATTTTTTTGTTTGCAAAAATTTAATATTATTTAATAAGTAGAATATTTTGTAAATTTGTAGTATTCTTTAAATATGTTAAACGAAATTATTTTGTACTATTTTATTTATATTTTGAAAAGCGTTTAGAGATATACATATATTACTTGGGTATTTTGTTTTTTGCAATAATATCATTTTGTTATATGTAACAGATGGTTTACTTCTAGTTTTATATTTTCATGTAAAACAGTGTATCGTAATAATTTTCTGGATTTTTTATTATTTTTTATAGTGGTTAATGTTAATTTATTTGATTTTTCTACGATAAAATTAGTAAAACTATATTTATTAATAAATTATTGTGATTTTATGTTGTATAAAAGAAATTTAATTTTAATTGATAAATAAGATAATGGCTATTATTGTATTTTTGAAAAATAAATTTTTTTTATTTTGTTTTAAATAGTTATTGAATTTAAATTGTTGGTTTCTATTTTGAATGTTAAAATTGATGTGTCAGTTTTATAAAACTGGTTTAATAATGTATTAATATTAAAATGCTTTCGTACTCATTTTAATATAAAATGATTAGTTTCACAGATTTCTAAAATACTTTTGTACAGTCTGTTTGTAATAGTTTAATTTACATATTGAATTTTTGAGTGGATAATTTATACATAATTGTGTATTGTATTGTTTTTAAAGAGAAAGTTACCAAATAAGTTTCAGAGTTAAAATTTATAATATGAATAAATTTTATATAATGTAATTATGACAATGCTATTATTGTATATAATGTAAATTTTAGGTTTTAGTTGTAAAGTATTAATAAAATAGAATTAAATAATATTTAAATTATATATGCACTAAGGTGTGATATTTCTTTTTTGTATTTTGTACAAACATAAATAACATATGTAATATGTTTATTTAACTATTGGAAATTATGTTATTATATTTTATATGTTATTAGATAATATTTAGATATGACTCTTTAATTTTATCATATAAATTTCATAGATTTGATGCAAAAGAAATTATTTTAGTTTATATAGAATTTTGTTTTCATATAAATATGTATGTATTACATATTTATCGTAATGTTTATACATAAAAATTATCTCAAATGTATTTATTAAATTTATCGCAGGATATATCCATATTATTAATAAAATTTATAAGGTAAATAATAATGAAGCGAACTTTTCAGCCTTCTATATTAAAACGTAATCGTACTCATGGTTTTCGATTTAGAATGTCAACAAGGCATGGTCGTAGTATTTTATCTCGTAGAAGACGTAAAGGTAGGTATTATTTAACTGTATCTGCTAAATAAATTGTGATCATAAATTTATGAAATTTCTTTTTTCGCGAAAATATAGGTTATTGATGCGTAGTCAATTTTCTTATGTTTTGCAAAATCCTAATTGTTATAGAGGGTTATATTTTGTTATTTTAGGTCGAAATAACAAATTTTCGTATCCTAGAATTGGTTTAATAGTATCAAGTAAATATTTGAAAAAATCTTATCAAAGAAATTATATTAAAAGGTTAATACGAGAAAGTTTTCGTGTGCATAAAAATTTTTTGTTCTTTATGGATTTTGTAGTTATTTATAAAGCAAAATTGATAAATTTTAAAGAAAATTTTTTAAAAAAGGAATTACAAAGAATATGGTTTTTATTATATATTAGGCAATAAAACATATTAATTCTTACAAGTGTATTAATGTGAATTGTGTATATTAAATGTTTTAATAGATTTTAATATTTTGATATTTAAACATATATTTGTTGTATTAAATAATAATAATACGTGATTAAATATTATATATGATATTATTATATTAATAAAATTATTTTAAAAAATCATTAGATTGAAAAATTAGTATAACATAATTTTGTTATAGAGAATGCAGGAAATGGATTTACAGAGAAATATTTTGATCATTGCTTTATTAGTTATTTCGTTTATTATTTGGCAAGAATGGAAGAAAGATTGTTCTTTTTATAATTTTTCATCAGAAAAACAAATTAATTTATCTGATAATATAAATGATAATTTAAATAGTAATAATGATCTTATAAAAAATAAACAAGGAAAACTTATTACAATAAAAACTGATGTTTTGTCTATCATTATTAATACTCATGGAGGAGATATTGAACATGCTTTTCTTTTGACTTATCCAAAAAAAGTAAATTCATTTGATCCCTTTCATTTATTAAAAACTTCTTCTCATTTTGTATATCAAGTCCAAAGCGGATTGATTGGAAAAAACGGACCTGATAGTTTGTGTAGAAATGAGGGTCGTCCATTGTATTTTAGTGATAGGAATTATTATGCTTTAGAAGAACATGAGGATAAATTGTTTGTTCCGTTGATTTATATTTCTCAAGAAGGGATAGTATATAAAAAGATTTTCATTTTTTATCGAAATAGTTTTGTTTTAGAAATGTATTATGATATTGATAATTTAAGTGATTATTTAATAGAATTAGTTTTGTTTGGACAATTGAAACAGTCTATTTTATTTTCAAGTGAATATTGTGAAAATGATAGAAATTTTTCTTTGCATGCTTATCGAGGTGTAGCATATTCATCGTGTAATGATAAGTACAAAAAATATACTTTTGAAGATATTAAAAAAAATAATTTGTGTCTTAGTACAAAAAATGGTTGGATAGCTATGTTGCAGAAATATTTTGTGACAGCTTGGATACCAAATGGTTTTAATGAAAATGTTTTTTATACTAAATATTTACCAGAAACAGAACAAGCAATAGTTGGTTTTAGATCATCTCCTATTAAAATTTTTCCACACAGTAAATTTTATACTTCAAAATCTACATTATGGATTGGTCCTGAAATACAAGATGTAATGTCTAAAGTAGCTCCTTATTTAGATTTAACAGTGGATTATGGTTGGTTATGGTTTATTTCTCAGCCTTTATTGAAATTATTAAAATTTATTTATAAATATATAGGGAATTGGGGTTTTTCAATTATTATTATTACGTTTGTTTTGCGTGTCATCATGTATCCTTTAACTAAAATACAATATACTACAATAGCGAGAATGCGTATTTTGCAACCGAAATTAGCAAAAATACGTGAGATTTTTGATGGGAACAAACAACGCCAAAGTCAAGAGATGATATTGTTATATAAAAAAGAAAAAATAAATCCTTTAAATGGTTTTTTACCATTATTAATTCAAATGCCAATTTTTTTAGGTTTATATTATATGTTGTCTAATTCTATTGAATTACGTCATGCTTATTTTGTTTTATGGATATATGATTTATCTGAAAGAGATTCATATTATATTTTGCCAATTT
The DNA here is from genome assembly GCA_001242845.1 of Candidatus Westeberhardia cardiocondylae. GTDB lineage: Bacteria > Pseudomonadota > Gammaproteobacteria > Enterobacterales > Enterobacteriaceae > Westeberhardia > Westeberhardia cardiocondylae. The sequence continues at coordinate 366,950 of LN774881.1, read as the reverse complement.
TAATGGGATTAACTATGTTTGTTATTCAAAAATTATTTCCTTCTTCTTCTATTGTTGATCCAATACAAAAAAAAATTGCGATATTTATACCAATTTTGTTTACATTGTTTTTCTTATGGTTTCCTTCTGGTCTGGTTCTGTATTATATAATTAGTAATTTTGTAACAATTATTCAACAACAATTTATATATCGTTCTTTAAAAAAACAGGGTTTATATGTTCAAGATTAATTAATATTTTGAAAAATTTTGTTTTTTAAATTATGTATATTTTATGATTTTTCGGTGATATTATGAAATGCACAAAAAATTTTGATACTATTGCAGCAATTTCTACGCCTTTAGGATGCGGAGGAATAGGTGTTATACGTATTTCTGGTTCATTGGTGGTTCCTGTAATTATTCCTAAAATATTGAAAGAATCTCTTTTTCCTAACAAAGCAAAGTATTTATCTTTTTTTGATGAAAAAAAAAAAGTTTTAGATAAAGGTATAGCATTATTTTTTTCTTCTCCTTTTTCTTTTACAGGTGAGGATGTTTTAGAATTACAAGGACATGGCAATCCAGTGATATTAAACATTTTATTAAAACGAGTAATTTCGTTTCCTGGTGTGCGAATGGCACGTCCGGGGGAATTTTCTGAACGAGCTTTTTATAATAAAAAGTTGGATTTGATTCAAGCAGAAGCTATTTTTGATTTTATTAATGCTGATTCTGCTTATTCTGCTAGTTTAGCTATGTCTTCTATGCAAGGTACATTTTCAACTATTATTAATAAATTAGTGGAAGATTTAATTAAAATTAGAGTTTATATTGAAGGAATTTTAAATTTTCCAAATGAAAATTTTACTGGATTTTCTGAAGATATTATGAAATCACATTTAGACGATATTTTAGTCAAACTTGAAAAAGTATGTGTTGAAGCACATAAAAGTAATCGTTCTTATTCTGGGATGAATTTTGTTATTGTCGGGGAATCAAATGTTGGAAAATCTAGTTTATTAAATAAATTAATCAAAAAAGAAGTAGCTATTGTTTCTAAAATTGTGGGAACTACTCGTGATATTTTACGTTATAAAATTTATTTAAATGGAATATCTTTCAATATTATTGATACTGCTGGATTTAATGATAATGTTAAAAATGAAATAGAACGAATTGGTATACAACGTACTTTTTTTGAAATGAAAAATGCAGATCATATATTATTTATGATAGATGCTAAATTTGTTATATCGAATATTTCTGATATATCAAATATTGGTTTTTTTTCTCAAATTCCAAAAGAAATACCAACTACAATTATTCGTAATAAGTCAGATTTGGTCGGGGAATTTCCAAAAAAAAATAAAATAAGTCGCTATACTATAATTACTCTTTCTATTAAATTTGATCAAGGGATTTCTTTATTGCAAGAATATTTAATGCAATGTTGTATCAATAATAGTGTTGGAACAGAAGGGAAATTATTGGCTCGAGAAAGACATTTGAATGCTTTGTATTCTGCAAAAGATCATTTGATTAAGAGTAAAAAGTATTTTAGAGATAATTCATATAATGAGTTGGTTGCAGAAGAATTACGTTTAGCTCAAATAGCATTGGATGAAATTACGGGAAAATTTAGTTCAGATGATTTAATAAAAAAAATTTTTTCTACTTTTTGTATTGGTAAATAAAATTTTAAATTTTAATTTATAGAAATTTAATTTTTATCAAGATTTTTTGAACTTAAATTTAATATAATTTAATACAAGTTAATATTATAGATTTTGTCGAAAATTTATGAAATTTTATTTCAATTTTTAAAACTTATGTCTTAGTTATTAAAATATATTAAATAATTTTACTAAAGTTTTGTATATGAAAACTTAATCTTTATTGTAATAATTAATATTATTTATGTATTTATTAATATAAATGATTTATAGTATTGTTTTAAATTAAAAGTTATACATTCTGTATATTGTAGTTTTAACGAATATATTATTGATATAAATTTAGAGTTTATTTAAAAATTAAGAATTTGTTTTTTATGCAAATTATTCATTGCATGTGTAATATTTTTTTGAATAATTAAAATTTTTGTACACTGTATCGCTTTATTAATAGCCATATTAATAAGTTTTTTCTCGTTATCTGTTGGTTTATTGAGAACAAAATTTTTTGCTTTATTTTTTCCTGGATTTCCTATTCCTATACGTAGACGATAGAAATTTGCATGGTTTTTTAAAGCACTAATTATACTTTTTATTCCATTATGTCCATGGTGATCTCCACCCAATTTTATCCGAATATTTCCAGGGATAAGATTTAAATCATCATGTGCAATTAATATATCGTTTATGCTAATTTTATAAAAAGATGCTATATTTTTTACCGAATTTCCGCACAAATTCATAAAGGTGTTGGGTATTAATAATTTAACATATTTTTCATTTTTTAATTTGATGTTGCAGGTGTATCCGTGAAAAATTTTGTTTTTTTTAAAACACACTTGGTATTTTTGAGCTAATGATAAGACATACCAACTACCAACATTATGTCTAGTTTCTTTATATATTTTTCCTGGATTTCCTATTCCAACTATTAATTTAAACATATGGTTTTAATTATATTATTTTATGTTTAAGTGAAATTTTATGAATTTTATAGTAATTATAAAAATTTACATGTTTAAAATAGAAAAAGTTAATTCAATTGAATTTTAAATATTATCTTATATGTATAAAGTAGCATATTATTTCATTTATTATAAGTTTAGTAAATGGGATTTAATGTTTTCATAAATAAATTTTATGTGAATAAAGGGTTAAAATATTATTAAAATTAAATAAACTTTTGTGTATTCATTTTATTTTAAATAAAATCATTATTTTAATAAAAATTTATAAAGATTGAATTCATTTAAAATGATACTTTAATGTAATTAAGTAATATTTTATTAAGAGTTAAATATTATTAATATCCGTACCCAAACATAGAAGAAATAGATTCTTCATTGTTGATTCTTCGTATTGATTCCGCTAACATTCCTGATAAAGTTAAAATTCGAATGTTAGAAAGAGTTTTTATTTTTGAATTTAAAGGAATTGTATCACATATAACAACTTCATCAATGAATGAATGTTTTATATTTTTAAAAGCATTTCCAGAAAAAATTGGATGTGTAGCATAAGCAAATACTCTTTTAGCTCCATGTTTTTTTAAAGCTTGCGCCGCATTGCATAAAGTGCTTCCTGTATCAATCATATCATCTATTAATATACAATCTCTTTCTATTACATCTCCAATAATATGCATAATTTGTGATGTATTAGTTATGGGTCTTCTTTTATCGATAATAGCCATATCAGCATCATTAAATAATTTTGCAATAGCGCGAGCTCTTACTACTCCCCCAATATCTGGGGAAACGATAATTGGGTTTTCTAAATTTTTTTGTAACATATCTTCTAGTAAAATAGGACTGCTAAATACATTATCTACTGGTACATCAAAAAATCCTTGAATTTGTTCTGCGTGCAAATCAACGGTTAATACCCTATCAACACCTACGTTAGATAAAAAATCTGCTATTACTTTTGCGGTGATAGGAACACGTGAGGAACGAACTCGTCGATCTTGTCTTGCATATCCAAAATACGGAATTACTGCTGTAATTCTTCCAGCAGATGCTCTTCTTAATGCATCAATCATAACTACTAATTCCATCAAATTATTATTTGTAGGGGCACAAGTGGATTGGATTATGAAAATATCATCACCTCGAACATTTTCATTAATTTGCACATTTATCTCTCCATCGCTAAAACACCCAACAATAGCATTACTTAGGTTTGTATATAAACGTTTAGCGATATGTTTAGCTAAATTAGGTGTAGCATTACCAGAAAAAAGTTTTATATCAGACATAATAGAATCCTCAACTAATATATTGGTTAGATATATTCTAAATTCAATGTATATTAAATTCGAAGATAGTTTTATAAGTTTACTTTGTTTATATAAGAATACAAAATAATGTTTAGATTAATTAGTTTGTCATATTAAAACGAAATTAAATTAGAGAATTTTGCTATTTTAATTGTTAAAATTAAATATTTTGTAATTTTGTTCATAAAATATTATGTTTTAGTTTTGTAATAATTAAATAGTGCGATTTTTATTAAAAAATTATTTATAATAATTTTTATATATTTAATAATTTTTTTATGTGGATATTTTAATATGTTTATGTATAATATGTGTTTTATTTAGTAAATAATTCATATTTAATTGAATATTTTTGATTAGCTTATTTAATGAATATGTAAATATATATGGTAATGTGTATGTAGAATGTTTTATAGGTTATTTTTATGTAACTTAAAATTTAAAACATTAATTTTTGTAATTTTGAATTTTATAAATTAACATATTAATGTTCATTTATATATTTGACATTGTTTATAATAACAAAATAATTTAAGTATTATTTATACTTTTATAATTTTATAAAAGTTTTCGTTTTTCTAATTATTTAAAATATAATATTATGGATAAATTAATGTTTTCTAAATTAGAAATGTTAAAAAAACGTTACAAAGAAATAGAAATTTCTTTTAGTAATCCAGATGTTATGTGTGATTCAAAAAAAATTCAAATATTATCTAAGGAATACGCAAAACTCAATAAAATAATGTTGTGTTTTCAATCATGGAATCAATGTCAAAAAGATATCGTTGATGCAAAGAAAATGTTGTTTGATTCAGAATTGCGTGATTCTGTTGTAGAAATATTGGAAGAATTTTATGAAAATAGAAAAATATTAGAAGAAAAATTGTGTTTTTTTTTATCATTACGAAATTCTAAAGTAAAATATGGTTGTTTTTTAGAAATTCGTGCCGCATCAGGGGGAAAAGAAGCAGCTTTGTTTGCAAATACGTTGTTTAGAATGTATAGTCGTTTTTCATATATCAGAGGTTGGAAAATAGAAATGCTTAGCAATACATGCGGAGAAGGAGGTGGATACAAAGAGGTTGTTGCTAGAATTTCTGATAAAGGTTCATATGATTTATTGCAATTTGAATCTGGGGGGCATAGGGTGCAGAGAATTCCTGATACTGAATCGCAAGGTCGTATTCATAGTTCATCTTGCACGGTTGCGGTTATACCAGAAATTCCATGCAAATTGGCAAAAAAAATTCACCTTAATGATCTACGTGTTGATACATTTCGTTCTTCAGGAGCAGGAGGACAACATGTTAATACTACTGATTCAGCAATTCGTATTACTCATTTGCCTACAGGAATTGTAGTGGAATGTCAAGATGAACGTTCTCAGCATAAAAATAAAGCTAAAGCATTATCGATGCTTTCTTCAAAGTTGTACGCTAAGGAAAAAAATCGTATTAAACGAGAAGAATCTATAAAAAGGAAAAATCTTATAGGGACAGGAGATCGGTCAGATCGAATTCGAACCTATAATTTTCCCAAAAAAAGAATTACTGATCATAGGTTAGGCCTTACTTTGTATTGTCTTGAAAAAATTATCGAAGGAAAATTAGAAACTTTAATTTATCCTATGATACAGAAAAAAAAATTTGGTTAATTATTCTTGTATTTATAAATTTTATGAATTGGTATCAATGGGTAAAGAATTCTTATATAAGATTAAATAAAAGTTTTAAAAATACTTATTTTACTACAAATACTATAATGCGCGATGTTGAAAAATTATTGTGTTATGTGGTGGGAGTAAGTCGAGAAAAGTTTTTTGCATTTTCAGAAACATTATTGACGCGTGAACAATTTTCTAAATTAGAAATTTTATTATGCAGAAGAGAGCAAGGAGAGCCTATAGCTTATCTTATTGGTGAACAAGAATTTTGGTCTTTAAATTTATTAGTATCTCGTGATACGTTTATACCAAGATGTGATACTGAATGTTTAGTTACACATGTTTTAAAAGTAATTAGTTCAGATAATGCTAAAATATTAGATTTAGGAACAGGCACTGGTGCAATTTCGTTAGCATTAGCTATAGAGAAGCCTATGTGGGAAATTACAGCAATTGATTATAATTTGAAAGCATTGTTAATTGCAAAAAAAAATGCTGCAAAATTTGGGATAAAAAATATTAATTTTTTTTGTAGTAGATGGTTTGAATCTTTGCATTCTCATAAATTATACGATTTAATTGTTAGTAATCCTCCTTATATTTCTATAAGAGAATTTTATTTATTACACAAAGAACTTTTTTTTGAGCCTCGTACTTCTTTAATATCTGCTAAAAATGGAACAGCCGATTTAGAAGAGATATGTTTTTTATCTAAATATTATCTTGTATCTGGAGGTTGGTTAATATTAGAACATGGATATAAACAAGGTTATATAGTACGGTCTTTGTTATCTCGTGCTATGTTCAAATGTATTTTAACTATCAAGGATTACGGGAATAATGAACGAGTAACACAAGGAAGATGGATATAATTTAGTTTATAAAAATTTTATTTAATTTTATAACATATGTTATTTATTATATTTCAATTAATAATGAAAATTAATAAAATAATATAAATAAGTGAAATTTGTATCTTTTCGTGTATTTTATTCTTTTTGTTAGAAAATTTATTTTTTGATTATTATATATTTTTTTTGATTGGAATTAATTATTTTTTATAGTTATATGTGTGATTATTGAATACAATTTAATATTTAAAATTATATTTTATTAGTTTTTATTTTAATAAATTTTATTTGTAAAATAAATTATTGATTTGTTTTTATTATATTTACCGTAATATGCAAAATAGTAATTATTTTGTTTTTATTGCATATTTATTTTGTATTATTGAATATGTAATGTATAAAAATGAGACAGATAAATTTTAAGAAGATTTTTATCTTATATTAAATGATATATACTGTTACAGTAAGTTTGTATATTTTTAATATTGTATTAGATTTTTAAAAATTTTATTTTATATTATAAGAAATGTATATATGTTAATCAGTTTTTAAATACTTTATTAATTATGATGTTTTATTTGTATTTTGTATTATTTAAATATTGTAGCAATATTTTATATATATAAATGTATTATATATGAATGTATTTTAAAATATTTATTATTAATTTTAATGTTATTGCGAAATATATTATGATAATTTTATGTGTTTTAAATGTTTGTGAAATTTGTTATGAAATTAAAAAATCATTTTAAGTAAATTTATTTGAATATTAGGTTTTACTGAATACTTCAATAATTAAATTATGTTTATGTATTTATTTTTATTTTTTATAAATATAAATTGTATTGTAAAATATGTTATTTATTATTTTTTAATGATAACATGTAAATTTTATTATTTAGTATAAATAATTAAAATATATAATATTGAAAGTGTTTTTTATTTTATTGTTTATAATACTAGTTTACATAAAATATAACAAATATTAAATTATGTTTGTTTAATTTGATAAATTTTAGAATATAATTGGTTTATATTATATTTATTACGTTATTTATAATTTATATATGTAAATCAATAAAATAATCATTTCATATTGTGATATTTTTGAAAAAATACTTATTATTTAAAGTAAATAAAATATTTACTTTAAATAAAATTATTTATGTAATTAATTTGAATACAAAAATAAATTTTAATAATTTAAATTCTCATTATATGTTTTGCATAAATAATTGTATTTGTATAAAAATAATCATTTAATTTTTATCGTTAAATGATATTTTAAAGTTAATGAGAATTTATTTTTTTGAAGTAATCAGATAATAAGTTAAGCAATTTTTTCTTTTTTATATCGAGTTTGTAAATTTGTTGTAGTTTTTTTAATGTATCTACATAATTTTTGATTGTTGCAGAATTAAGTTTTTTTTTGCAATGTTTTGACCAAAGTAATTTTTCTTTATTATTTAATATATTGGGAAAATTTCTTGCTTTATAACGAAATAATAATTTTTTTATTCTTTTATCAGAAAATTGAATTTTTAGTTTTGATAGATTTTCTGGTTTAGTTTTTAAAATGGTATTCATATTTTGTTTGTCAAATTTGTTGAAAAATTTTTCATATAATTGTTTATCTACATCATCATGTTTTTTGTAAGGTCTGATATTTTTTTTAAATAATGTTTGTAGTTTTTTTTTAAAAGATATGTTTTGTTTTAGCCATATGAAATTGTTTGTACAAAGTTTGTTGTCAATAATAAGATTTTTTTTATTTTTTTCATATAAAATATTATTTTTAAATATATTATTATCCAATAATATTGGACATTTATTAATATATATTAATTTTAATGGATTCTTAATGCCTTTTTTAAAAAAATTATCGTTAAAAAATTCATTAGAAAAGTTTTTTGTATTAAAATTATTTAACTGTTTCAAAATTTCTATGTTTTCATTTAAATCACATGAAATTAATATATTGGGGTTTTCTGGATACCAAATTAATGGAGCGATCCATGTAGCATTTTTTTTTACGTTCCCCAATGTTCCTGATATGTATATTAGAGGTTGCATAGTGTTAAAATTTATAATACGAAATAAATTTTGTTTTTTTCGAAAATTATAAAGATATTTAAAAAATTTTGGTTGTTTTTGGTATGCTAATTTTAATAATTCTAAGGTTGCATATACATCGGATGTTGAATCATGTGGATTATTGTGTTTAATGTTATTAGCCATACATATTTTTTTTAATTGAAAACTCGGAGCTCCACATTTGTTAATTGGCCATTGTATTCCTTTTGGACATATCGCATAATATGCACGCATGATATTGAGCAGATCCCATCTGGTATTAAAATTTTTGTAATGCCAACTATATGGATCGTAAAAATTTCGATAGAAAATATTTCTAGTAATTTCATCGTCAAAACTAATATTATTGTATCCAACAATACATGTTTTTTGTGTATTAAATATATGATATATTTTTTTTGCAAAATCTAATTCTTTTATTCCTTGAGAAAATGATTTTTGAGGTGTAATACCTGTTATTAATACTGCTTCTGGGTCTGGAAAATAGTCAATAGGTAAACGACAAAAAAATGTTTTTGTTTTTTCTATTTGTTCGAATTTTTTATTAATACGGATGCTAGAAAATTGTGCTGGTTTGTCAAAAGTAGGATTTTTCCCAAACATTTCGTAGTCATATATTACAAATGTTGTTTCTTTCATGATATAGATGTTTTTAAGTTTTTTAATTTTTATATAATATAAAATTATCAATATATAATATATGTATAAATATAATTTATATTATTAATATAATTGATTGAATTATTTAAAATAAAATTTTTGTATATTTAATTTTAAAGTTTATATTATAAATTTAGTATTTCTTGTGTTATAAATTTTATGTTTATTTTGTAAATTATAAAAATTTTATGTAGTTAATTGTATTTTTAGTTTGATTATGTAAATTAATAAGATCTAAAATAGATATGTTTTCTATATTTATTATATAAATTTAAAATTATAATAGTTATTTTATGTAAAATTATTTATATATATAATTTACAAGTGAATGAAAATAAATTTAATTTAGTAAAATTATTTAATAATATTTATGTTGTTTAAATTTTTTTAGTTACATTTTAATGTATGTATTAAATTTTACAAAATGTTAATATTTGATATTTGTATTGTTATTTTAAATTGTAAAAAATTTTAAAGTTTGAAATAAATTTTAGTTATGTAAATTATTTTATATAGAAATGTAGAATCGGCGAGAGAGGATTTGAACCTCTGACTTACTGGTCCCAAACCAGTCGCGCTACCGAGCTACGCCACTCGCCGATTTTTTGAAAATCTTTTAAAAGAAGAGACACTTTAATATTAATTTTAGAAAAATTTTTTTGTTTTTTGATATAATTTGTATATTAATTATTCTTGTTTTGTATAATAAAAAAAATACAAATTGGGTGATTGGTGGGATTTGAACCCACGACAACTGGAATCACAATCCAGGGCTCTACCAATTGAGCTACAATCACCATATTTTATAATAAAATTTACATTCCAATATTTATTTATCGATTTGATTTGTATACATAATTGTAATTTATTATATAAAATATATTTATGTATTAAAATGGTTTAATTTTGTTTTTTATTTAAGTAAATTACGCCTACCAGGATTTGAACCTAGAATATCTATCTTCGGAGGATAGCGCTTTTTCCATTAAGCTATAGGCGTATAAAAATTGTGTGATAATTTTTATACATATAAAACAATTATGTTTATTGAAACATTTTATGTTTTTTATTAAAACTAATATCAAAAAATAATTTTTGCAAATGTTATGTGAAATAAATGTTTTAATGTAAATTTTTAGTTTTAATAATTGTAAAATTTAAATATTCAAATATATTCTTATTCTATACCCGTGTATTTTAATATATCGCATTACATTTATCAATATGATTTTATATCATATTTAATTTTTTGAATAGATAAGTATTATTTAGTTATTTTGATTTTAAAATAAATGAAATTGATTTTATATTATTTTAAAAAGATTTTTTAGAATTTATAATATATAATTAATGAATTTTATTAATCTATAAATATATAAAATGATAAATTATATTTTATTTTTAAGTATTTAAATTAAATACAAGAAATTTTATTTAATTAATTCAAATATTTTGCAATTTGATATACCAAAATTCAATTGAATTTTGAGCATAAAAGTGATTTGGATATAAAATTTTTTAATTTTGTTTTTATTTGTTTACAAATATGTTATTAAATACTTGTAATGTATTAATGCTAACTTAAATTATGATTTTTTCATCATATTGAAAAATTCATAATTGGTTTTTGTCATAGATAATTTATTCATCAGAAATTCCATAGCATCAATTTCTCCCATTGGATGAATGATTCTTCGTAATATCCACATTTTTTGTAGTTCTTCTCTGGAAGTAAGAAGCTCTTCTTTTCTTGTACCTGATCTGTTGTAATCTATAGCAGGAAATACACGTTTTTCTGCAATTTTTCTTGATAAATGTAATTCCATATTACCAGTTCCTTTGAATTCTTCAAAAATTACTTCATCCATTTTTGATCCAGTATCAATAAGTGCTGTGGCAATAATTGTTAAACTTCCTCCTTCCTCCATATTACGAGCTGCTCCAAAAAAACGTTTTGGACGATGTAATGCATTAGCATCTACTCCACCTGTTAACACTTTTCCTGAAGAAGGAGCAACTGCGTTGTAAGCCCTAGCTAACCTGGTTACAGAATCTAATAGTATAACAACATCTTTTTTGTGTTCTACTAGTCTTTTTGCTTTTTCTATTACCATTTCAGCAACTTGAATGTGTCTTGAAGCTAATTCATCGAATGTTGATGCAATTACTTCTCCTTTTACTAAACGTTGCATTTCTGTAACTTCTTCTGGTCTTTCGTCAATTAGTAGTACTATTAATATACAATCATGATGATTATGAGCAATACTTTGTGCGATATTTTGTAATAACATGGTTTTTCCTGCTTTAGGAGGTGCTACAATCAATCCTCTTTGTCCTCTTCCAATTGGAGAAGCGAGATCTAAAACACGAGCTGTTAAATCTTCTGTAGATCCATTCCCTCTTTCCATTCGTAATCTTGAATTTGCATATAATGGGGTTAAATTTTCGAATAAAATTTTATTTCTAGCGTTTTCAGGTTTTTCATAATTAACTTCATTAACTTTTAAAAGTGCAAAATATCTTTCTCCATCTTTCGGAGGTCTAATTTTTCCTGAAACAGTATCTCCTGTTCTGAGATTAAATTTTCTAATTTGACTAGGAGACACATAAATATCATCTGGTCCAGCCAAATAATAGCTATCACTAAATCGTAAAAATCCAAATCCATCTTGTAATATTTCTAGTACACCATCTCCAAAGATATCCTCCCCGATTTTTGCGTGTTGTTTCAAAATAGTAAATATAATATCTTGTTTTCTCATTCGAGCTAAATTGTCTAATCCCATATTCTCTCCTAGAGAAACTAATTTTGAAACTGTTGTGTTTTTTAATTTACTAAGATGCATAATAATGTTTCTAAGATTAATGGTTTTCAAGGTTATTTTATATGTTTCAAAAATTAAATTATAAAAAATAGAATGAAAATATAGTTCCAATTTTAATATAATATAGCTATGATGTTAGTTTAAATTAACGGTGATTATTTTTATTTTATAGACTGATACGTAGAATTCAATGTTAAAATTGTGAATTTATACGTTAGTGGTATAATAATTTTATTATGTTTGATAAAAGAAGTGGGTGTTATATAAAATTTTTGTTTATTTTATAAAGTAACGATGGTTATTTTATACACAAAGTTTGATGAATTAATAAGTATTTTATTGTGTTAATTTATTTTTAAAATTTGAACAAATATGTTTATAAATATTTTGAATTAGTTACGTATATTTTTTTTAATGAAAAGTTTTATTTCTTCTTTAGTGCATAATCCTATTTTTATATCAATAATTTTTTTATTTTGAAATAAGATTAAAGTAGGAATACTACGCACATTATGTTGCGAAGTTATTTTTGGATTTTTATCTACATTTAATTTAGCAAATATTAATTTTTCACAAAATTCATCATAGATTTCTGAAAGAATAAGTAAAACACTTTTGCATGGGTTACACCATGTTGCCCAAAAATCTACTAAAATGAGTTTAGTATTTTCAATTGTTTTTTTAAAGTTTTCTTCATTTAGGACGATAATATTGTTATTCATGTCGGGCACCATTTCGAGAATAATTTTTTTGTTTGGTAAATTGTGTTTTTTAAATGGAATTTTATACAAACAATTTAAGTATTAAGAAAAATTACTTTTAAGTATTTTTTCTACTTTAAGTTTAGATTTTTTATACATAAAATAGCTGTAAATTTTTATGTTTACTAATTTTGTTTTCTGAGTTTATATGTTATGAACTATCTTTTTATACTTTTATTTTAAGATAATTGATGTGCTTATATTACTTACTTTTCTTTAGGGTATATCAATTTAGTTAATATTGCAAATTTATTGTATAATATAAATTGTGTTATCCATATAAAAATATTTATTTGTAACACATTAATTCATTATTTTGTAAATTAATTTTATAAAGATTGAGTTATATATATATTAGCAAAAACTAAATTATTTAATGTTCGTTAACATAATTTTTAATATGAAATTTATTTCTATAAATTTCATTTTATTTTTAAATTTGAGAATTTAGTGTTATGTTGGTTGAGAAATTATTACTTGACTTTTTAGTTAATTTGTATTACATACTAGCTTAGTGGCTAGTATTTTCACGTTTGTATACTGTAAAGTTTTTTTGTATGTTGTGTGAAATGAATTTTTGTTAATATTTTTCAGTTTTGTTTAAATTTTTTTATATTATTTTTCTTTGTACAAACATTAATTTAATATATTAGTAAAATTTTTTTATTTTTATAATTTTTGCATATTTTATAAGTGTGTTAATGATTAGAAAATATAGTTAGTAGAAATTTAATAGTATGAGTTTTTATTAAGTTTAACAATGACTTTTTTTATGTATTTTAAAAAGTTGAAATTAAAATTTATTGATTTGATGATTTTGGATTATTTTTTAAAAATTAATAAAGATTTTAAGAATGTGAATTTCTATTTTTATTTTGTATATATTTAATTAGCAAATTAGTTAATTTGGAAATAAAATTTTATATTTTACTTTCTTCTTTTAAAATAAGTTAATTTCAATTTTTAGGTTTGTGTTGTTTTTATTATTTAAAAAGGAGTTATTTTATTTTTTTAATAGATTAGTTTAGAAGTTATATATCAAAATTAATAGTAAGAATATGTCAAGATATTTGTTTACCTCTGAATCTGTATCAGAAGGACATCCTGATAAAATTGCAGATCAAATTTCTGATGCTGTATTGGATGCTATTCTATCTGAGGATGTTAAAGCTCGTGTTGCGTGTGAAACATATATTAAAACTGGGATGGTGTTAATTGGGGGAGAAATTACTACTGATGCTTGGGTAAACATTGAAGATTTAGCCAGAAATACTATTCGAAATATAGGGTACATTCATTCAGATCTTGGTTTTGATGCAAATTCTTGTGTAATATTAAGTGTTATTAGTAAACAATCTCTTGATATTAAACGGGGGATGGATCATAATAATTTATTTGAACAAGGTGCTGGAGATCAAGGTTTAATGTTTGGTTACGCAACAAATGAAACTGATGTTTTAATGCCAGCTCCAATAACTTACGCTCATAGATTAGTTGCACAACAATCAAAAGTTAGAAAGAATGGTGTATTGCCATGGCTCGGACCAGATGCTAAAAGTCAAGTAACTTTTTTATATGATAAGAACAAGGTTTTGGGTATTGATACAGTAGTGTTTTCTACACAACACGCAAAACATGTTTCTTTAATAGAATTAAAAGAAGCAACAATGGAAGAAATAATTAAGCCTATTTTGCCCAAAAAATGGTTATCCAAAAAAACTAAGTATTTTATCAACCCGGCTGGTAGATTTGTTTTTGGGGGACCCATGAGTGATTGTGGATTAACCGGTAGAAAAATAATAGTAGATACATATGGAGGTATGGCGCGTCACGGGGGTGGTGCTTTTTCTGGAAAGGATCCTTCTAAAGTAGATCGATCTGCTTCTTACGCAGCTAGATACATAGCTAAAAATATTGTTTTTGCGGGTTTGGCTGATCGTTGTGAAATACAAATTTCTTATGCCATTGGGGTAGCAGAACCGGTTTCTGTATCAGTTGAAGCATTTGGAACTGAAAAAGTTTCTATTGATAGTTTAGTGTTTTTAGTGAGAGAGTTTTTTGATTTACGTCCTTATGGGTTAATTAATATGTTAGACTTATTAAAACCAATTTATCAAAAAACAGCTGTTTATGGACATTTTGGTCGTAAACATTTTTCGTGGGAAAAAACAGATAAGGCAAAATTGTTGCGTTATGCTTCTGGTTTGAAATAAAAAATATGTTATTTAATTCAATTTTTAGATTTTTAAATATAAAAATAGAATTTGGAATTTTAGATTCTATTGTTTTTCTTTTTTTTGGGAATTTAAAATATATTATATATTTATTACAGTTTTATATTTGTAATTTTATATAAAAATAAAATTAAAGGAATTTTGGTTGTGTATTTTTCGAGTGGATATAGGTTATATTTATAGAATATAAGTTTATTTAATTTATTTGTATATTTTGATTTTTTGTTTAAAGATTTTTATTAATATTAATATTAGTGTGGAGGGAGTTTTATGGATGTTTCCATAGATAAATATAATAGATCTTATACTCGTTTTACCTTTCTTGTTTGTTTTATGGCTGCATTGTCTGGTTTGCTTTTTGGATTAGATATTGGTGTAATTGCTGGAGCGTTACCATTTTTGTCTGTAGATTTGGATATTACAAATTATCAACAAGAATGGGTGGTAAGTTCTATGATGTTTGGTGCATCTTTTGGAGCATTTTTTGCCGGTTGGATATCCACTAAATTAGGAAGAAGATTTAGTTTATTTGTCGGATCTATATTGTTTGTAGTAGGTTCATTATGGTCAGCATGTTCGATAAATGTAGAATCTTTAATTATTGCTCGTATTATTTTAGGATTAGCAGTAGGTATAGCATCTTATGCCGCTCCTTTATATTTATCAGAAATTGCTCCGGAGAATATTCGAGGTTCTATGATTTCTATGTATCAACTTATGATTACTGTTGGTATTTTATCAGCATATTTATCTGATACAGCTTTTAGTTATAGTGGTTCTTGGCGTTGGATGCTAGGGATTATTACAATCCCAGCTGTATTATTATTTATTGGTGTATTATTCTTACCAAGAAGCCCCCGTTGGTTAGCCACGCGCGGTCGTTATAAAGAAGCAGAAAAGGTATTAAATATGCTTCGTGATTCTAAGAAACAAGTTAAAAAAGAATTAAATGAGATTCAAGATAGTCTTAAGATTGAGAAAAGTGGTTGGATTTTATTTAAGAAAAATAATAATTTTCGCAGAGCGGTTTTTCTTGGTATTTTATTACAAATTATGCAGCAATTTACTGGTATGAATGTAATTATGTATTATGCACCAAAAATTTTTAGTATAGCTGGATTTAGTAGTACCATTAATCAAATGTGGGGAACTGTAATTGTAGGTTTAGTGAATGTATTAGCAACATTTATCGCGATTAGTTTAGTGGATCGGTGGGGACGTAAACCTACTTTGAAACTTGGTTTTTTTGTAATGTCTGTTGGTATGTTTGTATTGGGATTTTTTTTAAATTTTGGTATTGTTAATAATTTTCAAAAGTATTTTTCTATTATCATGTTGTTATTTTTTATTGTTGGATTTGCCATGAGTGCCGGTCCTTTGGTGTGGGTATTATGTTCAGAAATTCAACCATTAAAAGGACGTGATTTTGGAATAACAATTTCAACAGCAACAAATTGGATTGCTAATATGATTGTTGGTGTTACGTTTTTAACAATGTTAGAAAAATTTGGAAATGCTAATACATTTTGGATATATAGTTTCTTAAATTTTATTTTTATTATAATTACTATGTTGTTGATTCCAGAAACTAAAAATGTTTCTTTAGAGCGTATTGAACGTAATTTAATGTTAGGTAAACCATTACGTGATATTGGAAAATGTAATTTTTAATATTTTAAAATATAATTTTAAATAGTTTATCTATTTTTTAGAATATTGAATTTATTTTTTAATAACTGTATCTTACTAAATATGTTTTTATGATCTATATTAGTTAATTTAAAATTTACATGAAATTTTTTATAGGAAAATTGATCTATGTTTATCTTAAAAGATAGTTTTTAATTTTATGTTTTAATAAATTTTGTTTTATTTTTTAAAAGTATAAAATTTTATAAAATTGCAATAAAATTATTTATAATTTTATTTTTATAAATATATTGAATATTTTGAAATCTGAAAGAATATTGTTATTAAATTGATATATTGTATTGAAGTTTCTTTATATATAAAATGTTTTTAAAAGAATAATCTTAATATTTTGTTATTATTGAAATTTTAATTTATTATGAAAAATTTTATATGAATCAAATTCGTTATATATTTTCAAAGTTGTAAATAAAAACGTACTAATAATGACTGAAAAGTTTAATTTTTGTTTTATATTTAAAATATAATGAAGTTTTGAATAATTTTATATTTAATAAATTGGAAATTTTGTTTAATTTTAGTTGAGATTTGGATGTTTTAAAGGTAATGTTAACTTCAAAAGAAAATTAATATTTATTGATTATGTATTAGTAGTAATTATTTTTTTTTAAAATGGTATTTTAGTATAAGTTTCATATGAAGATTTAAAAAGATTTTTTGTTTTGTATCAAGTATTCTATTTAATAGAATTAAAAATATTTAAGTGTTAAATAATATGTTAAATAAAATTATTGTGTTGTTTTTTGATTTTTAGGTAATTTAAATTTTTGTTTAAAATTTTATGAGATTATAAAAATTTTGTATACATTTTAATAATGTAATTATGTATTATTTGAGAGATAGTTTTATGAATAAATGTTTTTATATTTTAGGACTTGATGTTGGAACTTTAAATGTAGGTGTAGCTATTTCTCAAAATGTAACTAAAATAGCCTATCCATTAGGGACATTTAAAATATTTCGAGGAATATTCTATAATTGGGGTGAAATGGATAAGATTTTTGATGAATGGAAATTAATACATACTATAGTAGTAGGACTTCCGTTAAATATGGATGGAACTGAGCAAAATTTTACTTTTGAAGTGAAAAAATTTTCTAATAGATTACAAAATCGTTTTAATTGTAGAGTTGTTTTACATGATGAAAGACTTAGTACTTTTGAAGCTCGTTGTGAATTATTAAATAATAGAAAGAATCGTCGTTTTAATAAAAAGTTAATAGATGCGAAGGCAGCAGCTGTTATATTAGAAAGTTGGTTACAACAAGAAATATAAAATTAGCTCTTATATAGTTATGTAAAATTTTATAAGATAGTAAGATTAATTTAAGTGGATATTACTATTAAAATTAATAAAATTTTGCATTATATAGTTTACTCCTCTGACTGGACTCGAACCAGTGACACGCGGATTAACAGTCCGCTGTTCTTCCAACTGAACTACAGAGGAATTAATAAAATAATTCTTTATTTAAAGATTTTTATATAATAAAATTGCAATTTTAGATATTTTAAAATTATTAAACTTTTACAAAATAAGACGTAAATTTTGTATTATTTTGTATACAAAATAATACAAATATTTGTTTAGTATACAATGGGTATAAAATTTTGTAAATAGTGTTTTAAAATGTTATTTTAAATTTTTGTTTTAGAAAATTTTATATATTTAATTATAGTTTTTTATATAAACATTAATTTTGTTAAAGAAACATTGTGTTTTTGTTATATTAATGTAAATTAATTATTTTTTATATAATGAATAAAGTTTTAATTTTGTAATTATTATAAAGGATAAAAAATTGAAAATAGTTCACTATACTCATGTATATTTATTGGGTTATGCAATAAAAAAATTATTTCCCAAAGCAAAAATGGTGAGTGGATCTATTATAGGAGATAGAAAATTTTATTATGATATAGACATTGATTACATTCTGACAAAAGAACATTTAAATGTTTTAGAAAAAATAATGTTTGATTTTATTCAGAAAAATTGTTTTTTTTTAAAAAAATGTGTTTCTTGGAGAGAAGCTTATTCTATTTTTGCAAAAAAAAATGAAGATTATAAAATATGTATTCTAGAAACAATTAAAAAAAATGATTATTTAGAATTATGTTATTACGGATCATATGTAGATATATGTTGTGAAACACAAATTATGAATATGAAATTTTGTTATTATTTTCAATTAAAAAAATCTACTTCTGGAACGTTTTGGTATGGAAAAAATGGTTCTCGAAAAATTTTGCAGCGTATTTATGGTATAGCATTATCTAAAAATGAAAAAGAAATTAATTTTTATTTTCAAAATACAAAAAAAGAAAAAAATAGGGATCATCGTAAGATTGGAAAAAATTTTGATTTATATCATATTCAAGAAGAAGCTTCAGGAATGGTGTTTTGGCATCATGATGGATGGATTATATTTAGAGAATTAGAAAATTTTATTCGAGAAAAGTTAAAAGAATTTAATTACTATGAAGTAAAAACTCCTATTATGTTAAATCGTTGTTTATGGGAAAAAACTGGGCATTGGGATTATTATTCAGAAAATATGTTTGATATATTATCAGAAAACCAAGAGTATTGTATGAAACCTATGAATTGTCCTTGTCATGTACAAATTTTTAATCGCAGTTTAAGATCTTATCGTGAACTTCCATTTCGCGTAGCAGAATTTGGTTATTGCCATAGAAATGAACCTTCAGGTTCTTTATACGGATTGATGCGATTACGTAGTTTTACTCAAGATGATGCTCATATTTTTTGTACAAAAAAACAAGTGAAAGAAGAAGTGATTAATTGTATTAAAATGATGAATGATACATATTCTGTTTTTGGATTTAAAAAATTTATAGTGAAATTATCTACTAAGCCTGATAAATATATTGGTAGTGATAATATTTGGAAAATAATGGAAGAAAATTTAATTACAGTTCTTTTAGAAAATAATATTGATTTTGAATACCAACCTGGTAAAGGAGCATTTTATGGTCCAAAAATAGAATTTTCTTTTTTTGATTGTTTTAATAGAGAATGGCAATGTGGTACAATCCAGTTAGATTTTTTATTATCTTCTCGTTTAAATATATTTTATGTTAATAAAAATAATAAGAAATCTATTCCAATTATAATTCATCGCGCTATTTTAGGTTCGATAGAACGTTTTATTGCAATTTTAACTGAAGAATTTTCTGGATCTTATCCAACTTGGTTATCCCCAACACAAGTTATTGTTATGAGTATTACTAATGATCATTTGTGTTATGTTTCTAAAGTAGTTAGAATTCTTTCTAAATTAGGGATTAGAACAAAAGAAGACATAAGAAATGAAAAGATAGCTTTTAAAATTCGGGAACATACTTTACGTAAGGTTCCATATATGTTAATTTGTGGAAAAAAAGAAATCGAAAATAATACTGTTTCTATTCGAACTCGTTGTGGAAAAAATTTAAAAAATATAGAAATTTATAAATTTATTGATCAATTAAAAAATGAAATTAAAAATCGTAACCTTTGTATGGGGGAATTTAAATATTAAAGCTGGAAAAAAAAATAAATTAATACATTTGAATCGTATTAATAACGAGATTTTTTCTAAAAAAATTCGATTGATTGATTTTTATGGAAAATTAATTGGTATTGTACCTTTAAATCAAGGATTAAAACAAGCTGAAGGAATGGGTTTTGACTTGGTTGAGATTAGTCCTAATTCTACTCCGCCTGTGTGTCGTATTATGGATTATGGTAAATTTGTTTATGAAAAAAATAAATCTTTTAAAGAACACAAAAAAAAACAAAAAGTAATTCAAATAAAAGAAATTAAATTTAGACCTAATACTGATGAAGGGGATTATAAAATAAAATTAAGAAATATAATTCGTTTTTTAAATCATGGTAATAAAGTAAAAATAACATTACGATTTAGGGGTCGTGAAACAATTCATCATAATATCGCTAGAAAGGTTCTTTATCGAATTCGTGATGATTTAATTGATTTTGCAATAATTGAGTCAATATCAACGAAAGTTGAGGGTCGTCAGATGAATATGATTATATATAAAAGATAAAAAAATTAATTAAAATAGTTAGTATATACTTAATAAATTTATTTTTGATAAAGGAAGGATTTGTGCCAAAAATTAAGACAGTTCGTTCTGTAAAAAAACGTTTTAAAAAAACAGCTTTAGGAAAATTTAAAAAAAAATGTGCTAATGTTCGTCATATTTTAACAAAGAAATCTTCTAAGCGTAAAAGGCGTTTACATCTTAGTTCTCTAGTTTCTAAAGAAAAAAAAAGTTTAATATTTCGTTATTTACCATATATATAAAGAATAAATTTTGTTTTAATATTTTTATATTAAATAAAACAGAAAAACTCATTTTTTAATTTTATATAAAAGGATTTTTAATATGATTCGTATAAAACGTGGTGTAATGGCGCACGCTAAGCATAAGAAAGTTTTGAAAAAAACTAAAGGTTATTATGGTGCTCGTTCTAGAACATATCGAACAGCTTATCAAGCAACAATAAAAGCAGGTCAATATTCTTATCGAGATCGTAGACAGAAAAAGAGAAAATTACGTCAATTATGGATTACTCGTATTAATGCAGCAGTAAGAAAATATGGTATGACATATAGTCAATTTATTTTTTGCTTAAAAAAATTTTCAATTCAAATTAATAGAAAAATGTTAGCAGATATTGCTGTTTTTGATAAATTTGTTATTAATTACTTAATTCAAAAAATTGGATCTTAATTTTATAAAATTGATTTGCATTGTATTGAATTTTGTTTTGTAAATTAGATATTGTATTAATATTTTACATTAATTTATTTTAATAGCTGATAAATTTAAAATTTTGTGTAAATATTTATAAATCAATTTTTTGATGAGTTTGTTATAAGGATAATATTTTATGTTTAATTATACAAAAATTTTTAAAGAAGCAAATAAAGCTATTAAAAAATCTAAAAATTTGTATGAATTAGAGTCTATTCGAATTAATTTATTTGGAAAAAAAGGATTTTTTTCTAAAAAAATAAAATTGATGCGCGATTTACCAATAAAAGATAGAGCTAAAATTGGGTTTTTGATTAATAAAGCTAAAGAAAATATAAAAAAAATTTTGGTGAATCATAGAATATTTTTAGAAAACAATATAATTAACACTAAATTAACAAATGAATTTTTTGATATTTCTTTATCTGGAAGATATATGAATCTAGGTTCTTTACATCCAATAACTTGTGTAATATTTGATATTGAAAAATTCTTTAAAGAAAGGGGTTTTTTGTTAGTCAATGAGTCAGAGATCGAAAATGATTATTATAATTTTGATGCTTTAAATATCTCTAATGATCATCCAGCAAGATCTACACATGATACTTTTCGTTTTGATGAATTTAAATTATTACGTACTCATACGTCAAGCGTGCAAATTAAAACAATGTGTGAAAGATCCCCCCCTATGAAAATTTTTTCTTCTGGAAAGGTGTATAGGAGAGATTATGACAAAAATCACACTCCCATGTTTCATCAAATTGAAGGATTTGTTGTAGATTTAGATGTTAATTTTAGTCATTTAAAAAAGATTTGTTATGATTTTTTTTCTGAATTTTTTAAAAAAAAATTAAAAATTCGTTTTCGTCCTTCTTATTTTCCTTTTACTGAACCTTCAGCCGAAATAGATATATTAAATGATAATGGAAATTGGTTAGAAATATTAGGTTGTGGAATGATTCATCCTAATATATTAAAAGATGCAAAAATAGATCCAGATATTTATTCTGGTTTTGCTTTTGGTATGGGTGTGGAAAGATTGGCTATGTTACGTTACAAAATTGACGATTTACGTGTTTTTTTTGATAATGATTTAAGATTTCTTAAACAGTTTAAATCATAAAAATTTTGGATATTTTATATATGAAACTGAGTGAATATTGGATTAGAGAATGGTTTAATACTGTCATGGATAGTGATTTATTGTTAGAACAATTTTCTATAGCTGGAATGGAAATAATTAGTGTAGAAAAATCAGCTAGTTATTTTAATAATGTAGTAATAGGAAAGATAGTAATGTGTGAAAAACATAATAGTATTGATAGGTTGTATATTACTAAAGTAGAAGTTGGGTTATCTAATTTATTAACTATTTTGTCTTTTTCTAGTAATTGTAGAATCAATTTAAAGGTTGCTGTAGCTAAAATTGGATCTTATCTTCCGAATTATGGGAAGGTATTGGGTTATAAGTTGCATAATCAAATATCAGAAGGGATATTATGCTCTTTTTTTTCATTAGGTATATCATGTAATTTTTATAGAAATAATAATAGGATTATTGAGTTTCCTAATGATGCGCCTATTGGATCTGATGTTTATCAATATTTAAAATTTGGTGATAAAATCATTAATATTGATGTTGCGACTAATCGTTCTGATTGTTTGAGTATATTTGGAATTGCGCGCGATCTTTCGGTAATGAATCACAAAAGATTAAAAAATCCAAAAGTAAATATTATACATCCAAAGATTAATAGCAAATTATCTATTTGTGTTGATTCTCCTAGTCATTGTCCTCTGTATATTGGAAGAGTGATAAAAAATATTGATAATACTGGTATGACTCCTATATGGATTCAAGAGAAATTACGTCGTTGTGGTTTTAGTTCTACCGATGTAATAACAGATATCTCAAATTATTTTTTATTGGAATTAGGGCAACCAATATTTATATATGATTTAAAAAAAATTGTTTCTAATCTTACTGTACGATTTTCTGAATTAAATGAAAGTTTTGTTTTATTTAATGATAAAATAGTGAGTTTAAATTCAGAAACTTTAATAGTGTCTGATGAAAAAAAAATTTTGTCAATAGCAGGAATTACTAATAGTATTTTTTCAAGAATTAATATTAAAACTAAAGATATTTTCTTAGAATGTGCTTATTTCGATCCTGTTACTGTGTTACGTAGTTCTCGAACATATAATATACGAACTGAATTTTCTCAGCGTTATGAAAAAGGTATAGATCCTTCTTTAGCATTGTTAGTTATAGAAAGAATTACTTCTTTATTAATAGATATTTGCGGAGGAAAACCTGGTCCAATAATTAGTGTAACTTCTAAAAAATTTCTCCCTGTATCTAAGAAAATCATATTAAGAAAAAAAAAGATAAAGCAATTAATAGGTTTTTATATATCAAACAATGAAATTGAGAATATTCTTTATTGTGTTGGTTGTGAAATATTTTATATTAAAATAGGTTGGAAAGTTACTATCCCAATATGGAGGTTTGATTTAGTAATCGAAGAAGATATAATTGAAGAAATATTACGAATATACGGATATGATAATATTCCAAAAAATTTTGCTAATTCTTTTGTATCATTTCCTTTTGTAAAAAAAGAATTATCATTATATCGAATAAAAACGTTATTATCTGACCGAGGTTATCATGAAATTATTACTTATAGTTTTGTAGATCCTAAAATTCAAGAATTGATTTTTCCAAGAAAAGAAGCATTATACTTACTTAATCCTATTTCGCGAGATATGTCTGTAATGCGGTTATCTTTATGGATTGGTCTAATTAATTCTGTTTTATATAATCAGAATCGTCAACAAGATAGAATTAGACTTTTTGAAAGTGGGTTATGTTTTTTTCCTGATGCAAATTCATATTTAGGAATTCGTCAAGATTTTATGTTAGCTGGTATTGTTACTGGTACAAAATTTGAAAAACATTGGGATATTAATGATGAGGAAGTGGATTTTTATGATATTAAAGGAGATATTGAGTCAATTTTTTATCTTAGTGGTAAATCAGAAGATATTTATTTTAAGAAATATACAAACAATACTAGTTTTATATTACATCCAGAAAAAAGTGCAGAAATTTATTTGAAAGATAAATTGATCGGATTAATGGGCATAATTCATCCTGTATTGGAGAAAAAATTAAATCTTAACAAAATTTCTATTATATTTGAATTTCTTTGGGAAAAAATTTCCGAATATAATATTCCAATTATAAAAAATATTTCTAAATTTCCTATAAATAAAAAAGATATTTCTTTTTTAGTTAAAGAAAATGTCTTTGTAAAAGATATTGTTTTAGCATGTAAAGAAGTTTTTTGTAATAAGTTGGTTGATGTAAATTTATTTGATGTGTATAGAGGAAAAGGTGTAAAAAATGGTTATAAAAGTTTGTCTATTAGTTTGATTTTTCAAGATAATTCTAAAACATTAAAAGAAAAAGAAATGTCTGAAATGGTAAAGTTATGTTTAATAGAATTAAAAAATAAATTTAATATATATTTAAGAAGTTAGGTTAATTCCATAATTTATAAAAAATATGTTAAAATATTTGTATTTTAGATCGGAATTAAAAATATATAAAATATGACAGATTTATTCTTCAAAAAATTAAAGGTCTTTAGAAAAAGAAGAAAAAATAAATTATAAAGTTTTGGAATTTTTAATTTATGTTATAAAAAGATACAAGATGTGAAAGAAATCCAAAAAATAGGAATATTTCTATTTTTGTTCGTAAAATGATAATTTATTGTATAAGACAAATTGAAAAATAATATTGGAAATTTTATAAAATTAATTTGTATAAAATAAAATATATTATTAATTTTTTAAATTACACATTTTAATTAAATGTTTAAAAATATTTTAATAACTATAAAAATAAAATGAAATTATTTATAAATATTTAAGATATTAATTTAAAATTAAGTTTTTAAATAATATTAATATTTTTATTATATTTGTTCCATACCCTTTTATCTTTTTTGATCATGTTATTAGAATCTTCGGGTCCTGTTGATCCAGCTTGATAAGGTTTTATTTTTGTTTTAGAGTTTATTTTCCACGCTTTAATAATTGAATCAATCCATTTCCAAGCTTCCTCTACTTCATCTCTTCTTACAAATAAAGTTTGCATTCCTCGCATTGTATCTAATAAAAGGCGTTCATAAGCTTCTAAAAATTTATTTTTTGTTGATTTTTCTGTAAAATTTAAGTTTAATGTGTTACATTGCAAATTATGTTTATGGTTTAGGGTTGATAATTTGTTGATGATTTGTAAATCTATACCTCCATTAGGTTGAATTCGAATCGTTAGTTTATTTTTAGGAAGTTCTTTATAAGAATTTTTAAATAAATTAAATGTTGTGTTTTTAAAATATATTACAATTTCTGAATATTTATCAGATAAACGTTTTCCTGTTCGTAAATAAAATGGAACTCCAGACCATTGCCAATTATCGATATCTACTTTAATAGAAACAAAAGTTTCAGTATGGCTATTGTACTTGATACCTTCTTCTTCCAGATATCCACAAATTCTTTTTCCTTTTATGTATCCTGTTGTATATTGTCCTCTTACTGTATTGTTTTTAACATTAATGTGATTAATAGGTCGTAAAGCTTTTAGTATTTTTATTTTTTCGTTTCTGATACTATCAGTCATCAAATTTATTGGGGGGGACATGGTAATTATAGTTAGTATTTGTAATAAATGGCTTTGTACCATATCGCGCAATTGTCCTATATTATCAAAATATTTCCATCTTTTTTCAATTCCTATGTCTTCTGCTACTGTAATTTGGACATGATCGATACTTCGATTGTCCCAATTGGAAATAAAAATAGGATTAGCGAAACGAAGAGTTAATAAGTTTAAAATAGTTTCTTTTCCTAAATAATG
The DNA here is from genome assembly GCA_001242845.1 of Candidatus Westeberhardia cardiocondylae. Lineage (GTDB taxonomy): Bacteria > Pseudomonadota > Gammaproteobacteria > Enterobacterales > Enterobacteriaceae > Westeberhardia > Westeberhardia cardiocondylae. The sequence goes on along the minus strand of LN774881.1, from coordinate 340,490 downwards.
ATCTATACGATATATTTGTTTTTCAAGAAAATATTTTGATACTTGATTATTAATTTTTTGTGAAGATTTTAAATCACTTCCTATTGGTTTTTCCATTACTATTCTATTTGGTTCGTTATTTAATCCAATTTTGTTTAATCCTTTACAAATTATTCCAAATGTTGTAGGAGGCATTGCTAGATAACTGATAGTAATTTTATTTTTTTTATTTATTTTTTTTTTTAGTTGATTGAAATATTTAATTTCATTAACATCAAGATTACAAAAATCTAATCTTTTCTTTAAAATATTCCAAAATTTTGTGTTAATTGGTTCTTGAACAAATCTCTCTAATGCTTCATACACTATGTGTATATAAAAATTTATATTCCAATTTGCTCTACCAACACCTATTATTCTAGTTTGTGGATGTATTAGCTTTATTTTTTCTAATTGATATAATGAAGGGAGTAATTTTCTTTTTGCTAAATCTCCTTTTGTTCCAAAAATAATTAAATTACAAGCTTGTGTAGTTTTATATTTGGTTGTCATATGGTGTTTTTATATGAAAAATATATTTAAATTTATTATTAAAATTTAATTATCTTCATGCATTTAGTATAAATATTTTTCATGATTTAATATAGTTTTTGTCAAAATTAAATTTTAATATATAAATTCTATTAATTTTATATATTAAAATTTTTATTAAAATATTCATAAAATGTATAGATATATTATTTTATTTTATTATTTATAATGTAAATTATTGTATTTATTTGTAATAAAAAATTGTATTTTTATTTTGTATTTTAAATAAATCATTAAAATTTTATAAAAAATAAATTTTGTAAAGATTTATGTGTGATGATTTTTTATGAATTTTGTGATTAAAATATTAACTTATATAACTGTGTTAATTATACGAAATAAGTATAATAGATGAAAGCATGTTACTTTTACATGTATTATATTTAGATTGTAATATTAAATATAGAAATTTTATAAAGTTTATTTTTTTATAGTATTTTTTATTAATTTTTGTAATTCATTACAATTATACATTTCTATTATAATATCACACCCCCCAACTAATTCCCCATTAATCCATAATTGAGGAAATGTAGGCCAATCGCTAAATTTAGGCAAGAATTTTCTGATATCTGGATTATTTAATACATCTACATAAGTAAAATTTTTTGTACATTTTGAAATTATTTTAATGGCTTTATGTGAAAATCCGCAAGCTGGAAACTCTGGGGAACCTTTCATATATAAAATAATGGGGTTACTATTAATTTGTTTTTTAATTTTTTCGAATATTATATTCATGAGATTCCTAATTAATTATAATAAATTGTAGAATTTTATTATTTTAGTTTATTGCATAATTATGAAAAATACAAAAATATTTTATTAGTTATATTGATTTAACATTGTTTATTTAAATAGAAATTATTTTATTTAATTATATAGATAAATAAATTCGAATAGTAAACTAATTATATATTAAAATTACTGATTTTTGTAAATAAAAATAAGATTTTATTTTTGTAGTTTATGTATAATGTCATCTATATTTAATATTGTTTTTGAATACATAGTATTTTAATGTAAAATTTTTATTAATAGAATAGAGGGTTTTGTTTTGTATTTCTAAAAAATTTATATTTTAGAAAATTTTGCCAAATATTTTTGTGAAAAATAAGTTAAAATTTGTGTTTTATTTTGATATAAATGTATTTTACGAATTCATGATGTTTTTATATATTGTATGAATTATACAAATAAAATTTATTACATTTATTTAAAAATTAATTCATGGTTTACTTATGTATTTTTTCTATAAATAAATAAATATTTTTATATTGTACTATAATTAATTTTTATGTTTAAAATTTTGTTAATTTTTAAAAAATTATTGAGGATATTATATTTGCAAAAATATATTAAAGAAGCACGTATTGTATTATCTTTAGCGATCCCAGTAATATTTGCGCAAATCGCGCAAACAGCAATGGGAATTGTAGATACTATTATGTCTGGATCTGTTAGTGCTGTTGATATGGCAGCTGTAGCAATAGGAACATCAATGTGGTTACCTGTAATATTGTTTGGTCATGGTTTATTATTATCACTCACTCCAATTATTTCGCAGTTTAATGGTTCTGGAAAAAGAGGTTGTATTCCGTATCAGGTTTGTCAAGGATTGTGGTTAGCATTTGGAATATCTTGTTTCATAATATTATTGCTATATTATTGTAATCAATTTATTAATTATATTCTTTATTTAGAAACACCATTGAATGAAAAAACAAAAAGTTTTTTATTTTATTTGCAATGGGGTGCTCCTGGATATTTATTTTTTCAAGTATTTCGTTGTCAATGTGAGGGATTATCTTATACTAAACCTGGTATGGTGGTTAGTTTTATAGGTTTATTAAGTAATATACCTATTAATTACATTTTTATATATGGAAAATTAGGTATGCCTGTGATGGGTGGTTCTGGTTGTGGTATTGCAACAGCTTTGGTGTATTGGATCATGTTTTTATTATTGTATGGATATGTAAATTATTCAAATATTTTTCATGATTTGCGTTTATTTAAGTACTTTAAAAGACCCAATTTTTTGATATTAAAAAGACTATTTTTATTAGGTTTACCAATAGCATTAGCATTATTTTTTGAGGTTACTTTGTTTGCATTAGTGACATTATTAGTTGCTCCATTAGGAATTGTTGCTGTAGCTGGTCATCAAATAGCATTAAATTTTAGTTCATTAATGTTTGTTTTTCCCTTATCTGTAGGTGTTGCTGCTACTATTCGTATAGGTTTTTGTTTAGGGGAAAAAAATGTAGAACAAGCAAAAATTAGTTCTTGGACTAGTTTAATTATAGGAATAATTTTAGCGTGTTGCACAGCTATTTTAACTAGCTTATTTAGGAAACAAATTGCACTTTTATATAATGATACACCTTCTGTTGTTTCTATAGCATCGAATTTGATGTTATTGGCGTCAATTTATCAAATATCGGATTCTATTCAAGTAATAGGAAATAGCGTTCTTAGAGGATATAAGGATACTCGTTCTATATTTTATATAACTTTTATTGCTTATTGGTTATTAGGATTACCATGTGGATATATTTTAGCGTTAACTGATATTTTTTTTCCGGCTATGGGGCCTAGCGGATTTTGGGTTGGTTTTATTATTGGTTTAACTTCTTCTGCTATTTTAATGATATTTAGAATGTATATTTTGCAAAAACAGACTTCTGATTATATTTTGGAAAAGTCTGAAAATTAAATTTTATTAAATTATATAAATTTTTTAAAATATAATGTATTATAATTGTATGTTGTTTATAATATAATAATGTTATTAATTTGATAGTAAAGTTTATTTTTAGTTTTGTTTATATAAGATGCGTCCATAGCTCAGTAGGTTAGAGCGCTATCTTGACATGGTAGAGGTCAGTGGTTCAAATCCACTTGGATGCATATTGTAGATGTTGTATAAAAGATGATTTTATATTACAAAATTTTTATTTATAAGAAAAATTTGAAATGAATTTTATTTTAAGAATTTATAATTTTGTATTTAAATTAATATTTGTATTTTAGTAATATTTATAAATTTTATTTAATTATATGATGAGTATATTTAATATATTAAGTAATATGTTATTTAGTGCTTATTTTGCAAATTTTAAATAAACTAAATTGAATTAGTATTAATTTTTTAAAATTTAATTTATAAAGAAATATATGAAAAAAACAAAAATTGTTTGTACTATTGGCCCAAAAACTGAATCTAAAGAAATGTTATTTTCTTTACTACAAGCAGGTATGGATGTGATTCGTTTGAATTTTTCTCACGGAAATTATGAAGAACATGGTAAAAGAATTGAAAATTTACGTGATGTTTTAAAAAAGTCAAATAAACAAGCTGCTATTATTTTAGATACTAAAGGTCCAGAGATTCGGACAATGAAATTAAAAGATGGTCACGATGTTTCGTTATATGCAGGGCAAATATTTACTTTTACAACTAATCAAAATTTCATTGGTAATAATAAATGTGTTGCTGTTACGTATTCTGATTTTGCAAAAGATTTAAATATAGGAAGTGTAATTTTAGTGGATGATGGATTATTGAGTATGGTTGTTATTCGAATAAAAGATGATTCTGTAGTTTGCAAGGTTTGTAATAGTGCTGATCTTGGGGAAAATAAAGGGGTAAATTTGCCTGGTGTTTCTGTTTCTTTTCCTACATTATCTTATAAAGATAAATGTGATTTAATTTTTGCATGTAAAAAAAAATTAGATTTTGTTGCTGTATCATTTGTTAGGAAGAAATCTGATGTTTTAGAAGTTCGAAAACATTTAAAACAACATGGGGGAAAAAATATACAAATTATTTCAAAAATTGAAAATCAGGAGGGAATTGATAATTTTGATGAAATCCTTGAATTTTCTGATGGAATTATGATTGCGCGCGGTGATTTGGGCGTGGAGATTCCTGCAGAAGAGGTTATTTTTGTACAAAAAATGATCATTAAAAAATGTAATTTTTCAAAAAAAGTAGTAATTACTGCTACACAAATGCTTGATTCTATGATTAAAAACCCTAGACCTACTTGTGCCGAAGTAGGAGATGTAGTTAATGCTATTATAGATGGTACAGATGCTGTTATGCTTTCTGGGGAAACCGCAAAAGGGAAATATCCTTTAGAAGCTGTTAATATTATGGCAACTATTTGTGATCGTACAGATCGTGTTGTTTTAAATGATAAAATTAAAGATTTTTATAGCAATTTGCCTCTTAAAATTACTGAAGCGGTTTGCAGAGGAGCTGTTGAAACTGCTAATAATTTAAAGTCTCCATTAATTATTGTTGCTACTGCACGAGGAAGGTCAGCTAGAGCAATACGTAAATATTTTCCAAAATCGGATATTTTAGCAATTACTACTAATGAAATAACATCGAGACAATTATTATTAAGTAAGGGGATTTATTGTTCTTTAGTACATAAAATTGAATCAAATGATGATTTTTATAAAATTGGAAAAATAATTGCAATAGAGAGAAATTTAGCAAAAAAACATGATATTGTTGTTATGGTTTCCGGGGGATTAGTTCCAACATATGCAAAAAATATTTCCTCTGTACATATACTTTAATTCAAATAAAGATACTTTTTAGTATATTTATCAATTGTTTGTTACATTATTTAATTTGTTAATTTCAAGAATTACATTAGAAATATATTTTGAAATAAATTCAATTGGTTATTAATTTTTAATATGCACTTAATGATAATAATTAAAATGAGTTTAATGAATACACAATTTATTTAAATATTAAAGATTATTTGGTAATTTAAATTAAATACAAATATTATTTTTTTGTGAAGTATATTTGTTTTTTATAAAATAATTTGTTTTAAGTTTTATATTTTGCACTACGAAAAATAACCCCTGTACACGGGATGGGGTGAGATGTTTCGATAAAGATAATATTTGAAAAAATTGATGTATTTTAAATTTTAATACTTCCTTCAAAGTTAATTTTTCATATATAATAAATATTATAGTTAATAGTCCTTTTACGAGAATTGAATCACTATCACCGTATAGTTTAATATTATTTAAATTTTTTTTTAGTTTCATCATTACCCATACTTGACTTTGACATTCTGATATAAGATATTTTTCAGTATATATTTTTTTAGGCGCCGATGGTAATTTTTCTCCCAATTCTATAATATAGGAATATTTATCTTCCCAATTAATACAGGAAGAAAAATTTTCTATTAATTTTTCTTTGCTGGGTAAAGGTTTCATGAAATTTTGTTTTTTTTATTATTCAAAATATATTGGATTTGTATTAAACTATTTATTAATCTATCTATATCTTCTTTTGTTGTATATATTGCAAAGGAAATTCGACACATACTTTGTACTTTAAAATACGAAACTAGTGGCATAGCGCAGTGATGTCCTGTTCTAATAGCTATCCCATATTGATCAAGTAAACTTCCAACATCATATGCATGATGTTTTTTTAAATTAAAAGATATTATTCCTATTTTATTGTCTGTTCCATATAAAATTAAGTTTGGAATTTTTTTTAACAGTGTTAATGTATAACGCATTAATTTTTTTTCATAGTTTTCTATGTAATTTAATCCTATTTTTTGTATATATTTTATTGCAGCTCCTAATCCAATTATTCCAGATGAATGTAAAGATCCTGCTTCAAATTTCCATGGAATATTATTAAATGTAGTTTTTTTAGTTAAGCTGACTTTTTTAATCATTGAACCCCCCCCTTCCCATGGGGGCATAATATTTAATATTTTTTTTTTGGTATACAAAATTCCAATTCCAGAAGGACCGTATAATTTATGTCCAGAAAATACGTAAAAATCACAATCTAGTTTTTGCACATCAACTTTTTTGTGCATTATAGCTTGTGCCCCATCAATTAATATTACTGCATCGCTAGTTTCTCGTACTTTTTTGATTAATTGTTTAATTGGATTCATTGTTCCTAGAACGTTAGATATATGTGTTATAGCAAGCAGTTTGGTTTTTTTGTTAATAAGAAATGGTAATTTTGTAACGTCTAATGTTCCGTTTGGTAACAAGGGAATGTAACGCAATATTAATTTTTTTTCTTCTGCTAACATTTGCCATGGTACAATATTGGCATGATGTTCCATTTCTGTAATAATAATATTATCATTTGGGTGCAAAAATTTTTTTCCCCAAGTATTAGCTACTAAATTAATTCCTTCAGTAGTTCCTTTAACAAAAATAATTTCTTTTTCTGATTTTGCGTTTATGAATTTAGCTATCTGTGAACGTATATTTTCTATACGTTCTGTTGCGTAATTGCTTAAATAATGAATTCCCCTATGTGTTGATGAATATTCTTCTTGATAATATTGAACTATGCTATTTATAACAGATTTGGGTTTTTGCGCGCTTGCTGCGTTATCAAGATAAGTTAGTGGATAATTATTGATTTTTTTAGACAAAATAGGAAAATCATTTTTAATAGTTTGGTGATTTATGATCATTATTTTATTTGTAATTTTTTAAAATTTTGTAAATATGCGTAAGTGTTATTTGTTGTAGTTTTTTGTTATGAATTTTTTCTATAAAATCAGAGAAAAAAGAGAGAATAATCATTTTTTTTGCATTTTTATAAGAAATTCCTCTGGATCTAAGATATAATATTTGCTCTGTATCAAGATATCCTGTAGTAGAAGCATGAGTGCATTTTATGTCATCGGTGTAAATTTTTAATTGAGGTTTAGAGTTAACTTTAGATAATTTATCAAGTAATAAATTGTTATTTATCATACTGCTAGTAGTTTGTTTAGCGTATTTATTAACTTTAATTAAACCATTGAATATACCTTTTCCATATTTATGGACAATTATTTTATGTAATTGTTTACTTTTGCAATTGCTACTATTATGTTCTAGATATGTGCGAATTTCATTAATGGTATTTTTTTGTGGCATTAATAGACTATTTATTCTTAAATAAGAACCTTTTCCGTTTATTTTTACACTAGTTTTATGTCTGTTAAATTTTGCTCCTAACATAATAATATTGCTATTAACAATTGAATCATGATTGATATAAATTTCGTTGTATCCAAAATGATAACTAACGTAATTTTCCAATCCTAATTTTATATAATTTAAATTTGCATTATTATTTATTATTATTGAAGTTTTTGTTCCGTTAAAATGTGTATCGAAACAATTATCGCTAACAAAATGTTCAATTATTTGACCTTCTGATCCTGTTTCCAACTCAATGTGATATTGGCAATTTATCGTAGTGAGAGTGTTTTTTTCTTTGCTCCCTTGATTTATATGTAAGATATATAAAGGTATTTTTTCTATTTTTCCTTTTGGAAGTAAAATTTTTATTATTTTTTTACTTAAACTTTCTATTAAATGTAAAAATATGTCTGATGAAATTAAATTTTTCGTTAGTTGATTATTTTTTTCGTATTTGGTTTGTATTTTCCAATTTCCAATATTGTTATCACTTAATGAATGAGAAAAATTTCCATTAATAAATACCAATGTGTAAGAATTCAATTGTAATCCTAAAGAATTTTTTTTTTCTATTGAAATATAATTATTAATAGATTCTATAAAATGGTTAGCAAAAAGTTTTGCTAAAGATGTGTATTTCCAATTTTTGTTTTTTGATGTTGGTATTCCCAAGCTTTTTACATTTTTCCAATGAAAATATGAGTGTTTTGAAAAATATGTTTTTTGTTTTTTAGTAAATAGTTTATGCCATTCAGATAATGTATCGGTATTATGTTTTAATGAATTTAGCATAACCTTGTTCCTCAATATTTTTTATTAAAGAGAAATCACCTGATTTTATAATATAACCATGATGTAATATATGTATATAATTTGGTTTAATATAATTAAGAATTCTGTGATAGTGTGTTATGATAATAAAAGAACGATTTTTATTTTTCAACGAATTTATTCCTTTAGAAACTATTTTTAATGCGTCGATATCTAAACCAGAATCTGTTTCATCTAAAATGCATAAATCTGGTTTTAATAACATCATTTGTAATATATCGTTTTTTTTCTTTTCTCCTCCAGAAAATCCAACGTTTACTGATCTTGTTAAAAAATCGGAAGGCATGTTTAGTAAATTGATTTTATTTTTAATTAATTTTTCTAAATCAAATCGATCTAACGGAGTTTTTTTTTTATATTTTCGGAAAGTATTAATAATTGTTTGTAAAAATAGTCTGTTGCTAATTCCTGGAAGATCTATAGGATATTGAAATGCCATGAATATTCCTTTTTTAGCACGATCTTCTGGATTTAAATCAAATAAATTTTGTTTTTTAAAAAATACTGTTCCTGAAATAACTTTATATTCTTCATATCCAACTATTGTTGAAGATAAAGTGCTTTTTCCAGATCCGTTTTGTCCCATGATAACATGGATTTCCCCTTTTTTGATTTTTAAATTTAATCCATTGAGAATAGATTTATTTTTTACGTTAACTGTTAAATTTTTTATTGATAACATTTTAGTTAATCTCATAATATTATAAATTTAAAATAATTAAAACATTGCACAATAATTAATATTTTTTATATAGTATATAATTTAATAAATTTATAAGATTTTATCCTACACTATGTTCTAAATTAATTGTTAATAATTTTTTTGCTTCAGCGGAAAATTCTAATGGAAGAGTAGATAATATATCTTTACAAAACCCACTAACAATCATTGATATTGCATTATCCATATCTATTCCTCTTTGCTGGAAATAAAATAATTGGTCTTTACTAATTCTTGAGGTACTTGCTTCATGTTCAATTTGTGCTGTATTATTATTTACTTCTATATTTGGAATAGTATGTGAGCTACACTTATTTCCGATTAACATAGAATCACATTGAGTAAAATTTCTTGAATTTAGTGCATTTGATGTAATTTTCACTAATCCTCTATAGGTGTTTGTACTAGTTCCGGTTGAAATTCCTTTAGAGATAATAGTAGAGCGAGTATTGTTTCCTATATGAATCATTTTGGTTCCTGTGTCTGCTTGTTGTTTTCCAGTAGTTAATGCTACTGAAAAAAAGTTTCCTACTGAATTATTTCCTTTAAGAATTACGCTAGGATATTTCCAAGTAATAGCTGATCCAGTTTCAGATTGAATCCAAGACATTTTAGAATTTTCTCCTAAACATAACGCTCGCTTTGTTACGAAATTAAAAATTCCACTGTTTTTTTCTTCTTTTCCGGGAAACCAATTTTGTACAGTGGAATATTTTACTTCTGCATTTTTCATGATGATAATTTCTACAACTGCAGCATGTAACTGATGTATGTTATTTATTGGTGCAGAACAACCTTCTATATAACTTACATAACTTTCTTCGTCAGCAATAAGTATTGTTCTTTCAAATTGTCCTGTTTTTTTAGAATTAATACGAAAATATGTAGATAATTCTATTGGGCATCGTATACCTTTTGGTATATAAACAAATGTTCCATCTGAAGCAACTGCTGAATTAAGAGTTGCAAAAAAGTTGTCATTAACTGGAACTACACTTCCTAAGTATTTTTGAATTAAATGCGGATAAAAATGAATAGCTTCATTGAATGAACAAAAAAGTATTCCTAGTTTTTTTAATTTTTCTTTATATGTTGTAGAGACCGAAACAGAATCAAATATTGCATCAACTGCTATATTGTTTTTTTCTTCTGTTGGAATTCCTAATTTACTGAAGGTTTTTTTTACTTCATGAGTTAAAAAATTTTTTGTCTTTTTATTTTTATTTTGTTTAGTATTGCCATTTTTTAAATGTGGTGCGGAAAAATAACTATAGTTATTATAATTTATTTCTTTAAAATGTCCATTTAACCAGTGAGGTTCTTTCATTGTTATCCATTTTTTGTATGCTTGTAAACGGAAACTTAACATCCATCCTGGTTCATTTCTTTTTTTAGAGATTTTTTTTATTATTTCTTCATTAATTCCGCAAGTTAGTTCTTCTGTATGTAGTTTAGTAAAAAATCCATGTTTATAATTTTTTTTTTGTATTTCTATTTGTTTAAATTTCATTAATTTTAATTTAAAAATATTTATAATATTGTAATAATTTTAGTGTATTAGATTAAAACTTTTTCCGCACCCGCATTTTTTTTTAATTTTTTTATTATAAAAAACAAATGCACAATTTATATTATTTTTGATGAAATCAATTTTTGTTCCATTAATAAATGAAACTAAATTATAGGGTATATATAGTTTTATTTTTATATTTTTGTTTTCATAAACTATGTCATTTTTTACAAAATTTATAATTTTTTCTATTTTATATGAATAACCAGCACATCCATTTTTTTTTATGTTTAAGCGTAATCCAATTATTTTAGGGTTTTTTTTTATTAAATGTAATATTTGGATAAAAGCAGAATTTGTTAAAGTTATGCTAGTAATCTTTTTTTTGTATGATGAAAGTAAAATTTTATCATAATTTTTTATTGTCATCAATATTATCCTTTGATATTAAAATAGAATTTCATAAAATTTTTGTAAATATAATCTTGTTAGTGAAAAAAAAATAATTTTGATTTATTCAGATATGAGATTTATTTTTTAAATATGTATATAAAATTATTAACCTTAAATTTTATATTATTGCATTTAGAATAAAGATATAAATGAAATATATTAATAATATAAAATTAAAGAAAATTTTTATTATTAGAAATTTATGTTATAAAATAATGATAAAGTTGTTTTTTTTTCTGAAAATTCACTTAAATTTTCAAAAAAATTTTTATTCCATTTTTCATGGTGAGTAAGTTTTAAAGATATATTATCAGTAATATCAATGTTTAAGGTACTTTTAGACTTTAAAGAAGGATCATTTTGTGTTAATAAATAAATATTTTGAATAAATTTAGCATTTTTAGTAATTTGATAACTATAACATGCAGATCCATAAAGAATAAATTTTTTGCTTTGATCATATCTTTGACATTTTTCAAAAAATATTCCTGGACCAAATTCTATTTGTAAATTATGTGCGGAGTTACTGAATAATTGTTTTCCTTTTCCTATTAAGATTGTATTTTTTATGTTTCTTTCATAATTTTGGTGAATTAGCCATTCTTCTTGAAAAAAATAGTAATCTTCATTGTCATTATTGTTGTGTTCAATTCGTATTCCAATTTGTTTTTTTTTGGAACAATTTTCGTAATTTTCAGAAAAATTTTTGCTAGTTTCTCCCCAAATTTTATATTTATTTATTTTTTGGATCCAGTTTATAATAACATTGTAAAAAATGTTTGATGTATTTTCATTATTTTTTTCTGCATGATAATTGGCTTGTACATCAAAATGGTTTTTTGTTAAGGATGTATAATATGTTGTAAAATTTTCTTCTGTATTTGAAAAAGACGAAGTTGTAAAAATAGAATAAATTATTATAAAAAACGTTATTTTTAATACATAAAAATATTTTTTTTTCATTTTTTTAAACATATTATTATAAATATTACAGTAATAAAATAAGTATAAATTTCATTAAGTTATACAATTTTTAAGTATAAATGATACTTCTTATTTTTCAATGAGTCAATAATATTATTTATGTAATATTTTTTAAAAACTATTTTTTAAAACTATCTAAGTATTCACTAAATCTTGTTTTTTATTATAAAAGTTTAGTGGAAATATTGTAAAATTTAATTTAAAAGTTTGATGATGTTACTGATTTGTAATTTTTATTAAGAAATTTAGTTATATTAATTGAAAAATTTTTTCCGATATTAATATTTGGATTCGCATTTTTTGATTCATTCCATAGTCTATTAAATTCTAAAATATATTTATTTGCGATTTTTGGTTGGTTTATTAAACAAATAACGTTTTCTGCGTTTCGCGAAACTGCATTATTTGTATAATTAAATGACCCAGTTTGCACAGATACATCATCAAAAATCATGAATTTATTATGCATAATACTATATTTATCATTTAATTTTACAGGAATTTGGTGATTTACTAAATAAGTTATAGCAGTATATTTACCAGTATTTGATTTTTTGTCTGCTACTATTCGTATTTTTACTCCTCTTTTTTGTGCATCAATTAATGCTAATGTGATTTGTTTGCTGGTAAATGAATAAGCTGCTATATTAATGGAAAACTTTGAATTTTTTATGGAATCTAAGATTATTTTTTTGGCTGTATCTCCAGGAGAAAACCCCACTATAGTTTTTTCATTTCCAAATGTTGATTGAACTAATATTATATATAAAATAAAAAATACAGAAACAATTTTTGTTTTTTTCATAAAAGTTCTCATAAATTGAATAAATAATTTCTGTATTATTTTTTGTTAGTAATTTTAGAATTTTATTTTAGTAATATAGAAATTTGTTTAATTTTTTCGCAAATAAGATATTTAAAAAATTTGTTTGTATTTTAGCGCTAATGTTTTAATAACACTATGTATATTTGGTATATGTACAAATAATACATCATCTTATGTATATTATAAAAAAATCTAATTCAATACACAATTGAAAATTTAAAATTTTATTAATATTTTGTTCTATGTAAAAAATGTGAATTAAATAATTCTTAATATTTAAAAAGTACTAAATAAATGGTATTTTTGTGAATATGTTTCTAAATTAAAATTTTATTTTTATATGGAATAAATTTATTATAAAATATTTATGTTGTGCACAAAATTATATGAAAATTTTTATTAATTTATTTGTTAAAAAGTTTAAGATATATTAAATTAGTTGAAAACGTAAGTTTATTATTTTATTGTGAATAGCATTATTCAATTTATTTTTGTATATGTAAAAATTACATTTGTACAAATACTAAACTTTAGTAAATATTCACAGTTTTAATAATTTTAAATTTCACGTATTAATGTGTATTTTATATAAAAATTTTAAAATGTGATTAAGTATTTTTAAAATTTTTCTAGATAATTTTTTTTATTTTAATTTTAGTAAAATTGTTTATTTAATTATTTTAAGTAAATTTAGATTATACTAGTTTTTCGCTTTAATGATAAATAAGGATTTTGCAAAATATTTATTGGGAAGTAAATATATATGTCTACGAAATATTTTTATATTGTTTTATGAATATTATGATGGATTTTTTAATTTCTTTTTGTGTAATTAATATCAATTTAACATTCTTCAAATATTGGAGTTTATTTTAAAAAAGTTTTGTTCTATTAATTTTAAAAATTTTGCTTTGAGTGTGTTTTTTTTAATTTGAAGTTTTAAATTAAATAATTAGTTTATATGATCGTTTTTTTATATATTTAATTTTGTCATGTATTTTGTTAATTTTTTAGTTTTTAAATAAATAAAATATTCAAAAAATTTTGATATAATATGATTTTATTTATATAATTTTATGTAGTAAAGATAATAATTTTAAATATATTTTTGTTTTTTAAACAATATGTTATAATAAAAATAGTTATCCGATTATATATTAATATCTTTTACATACATAAACATATAAAATTTAATTTTTACTGATTTTGAAAAAATTGATTTTAATGTTGCTAAAATTGTTTTTTTTGTTAAAATTAGGTGAATTAGTACAATGTTCAATAGAATATGTATTAAAAGTTAATATAAATAATAAAAATAGTTTACTATAAATTGTATAATAGTAAATTATATTTCGTAGAGTATGTGAAGTATTAAATATAAGGTAAAATTAAAAAATGTACACATATTTATTTGATCATTTTTGCATGAAATGTTATTGTATAGTAAACATGTTTATATAATTGAAAAATCAATTTGATAAATTTTATATTTTTTTGATTTTGTTTAAATATGTCTTATAGAACGGTAATTTTGTTTCAAATAAATTTTATATCAAGATAGTTTAAAACTTAAAGGAAATGCGTAAGATGGTGAAGATTAAAGGTCAAGTTAAGTGGTTTAATGAATCTAAAGGTTTTGGTTTTATCACTCCGGTTGATGGAAGCAAAGATGTATTTGTTCATTTTTCTGCTATTCAAGGAAATGGTTTTAAAACATTATCAGAAGGACAACAGGTAGAGTTTGAAGTTCAAGAAGGACAAAAAGGTCCATCTGCAATTAATGTTACTACTTTGTAGAATTTTGGTAATATAATGCGTTTTTGCATGTAGTTATATAAGGGGGTTTTGACTATAATGGTCTTGATGAGAATCCCCTTATTTTTTTGTATATAAAATTCTGTTATATTAAAATTTTTATTATTGATTTTTTGGTAAATTTATCTCAGTTTTTAAAATTCTACATATTGTTTTTGGAAAATAAAATAATTTTTTGTCATGTAATATTGAAATTAATAACAGTAGTTATGATTTTTCATGTAATAGTTGAGAATTTTATGCAATTTTAATAAACGTTATGTAATTCATAGAAAAACTGAATTTTTTTTATTTTTAATATTTTGCATATATTGCAACATTTTTTAAATTTATAGAAATTAGTATTTATTTTTAGAATTCTAATTATTTAATTAAATAAGTTTTGGATTTTATTTCATATAAAATTAAATGTATTAGTTGTAATTTTAGATGTTTTTGAAATATATTTTTTATTTATTTAATTCATTTAGTTTTGATAAATGTATTTAAATTTTTATTTTAATGTGAAAATTTATAACTATCATTATTTTAATTATATAATATGGATTTTTATTATTTTATTTTATATTAGATTTGATTAAGGTTTTATTTAACGTTTTATATAGCGTATTTTAATGTTTTTATCCATTATTGTTTTGATAAAGTAATTGAAAGAAAAATTATTTATATTGTTTTAATTAAAATTGTATATTTACCTTATGCAAGGTAGCATGTTTGATATTTATATTAATAAAACTTTTGTAATATTGTTTTCAAATTTTATTTGACAAGAATTTTTAATTCTACGGAGTTTTTATTAGATAAAATTTTTATTAAGATATGATATGATGAAATTATTATAAAATAATAAATATATGATTTATTATGAATAAACAAACGCGTATATTTTTGTTATGGTTATACCAATATTGTGTTTATTAGAAAATTTTTAAATATATCAATATGAAATGTTTTATTGGGTTTATATAGTTTAAATAAATAGAAATAATTTTTAGTTAAATATCTGTTATATTAAAATATTATTTTGCATTTTATTTTACAAAAAAGATTTGATATATATAAAATTTTTTTGTTTAGAAGTTTAAAATTAAAATTAAGATACTATAAGAGGTATATTTTATTTAAATGATTTCTTATCAGATTTATTTTCTATTTTTTCGTTTTTTTCAAAACTTCTTTTTAAAAAAATTGTATTTTATATCTAGTTTTATTTTTCCAGATTTAATCTGTCTTTATAAAATAGTGGTAATAAGTTTTTTCAAAATTTATTTAGCATAAAGCTTATTTTATATAAACTCAGATTATGTTATGGAGAAGAAAATGGAATGTTTAATAAATCCTTCAATGTTAGTTGGATTATTAGCATTAATTATATTGGAAATTGTTCTTGGAATAGATAATATTTTTTTTATTATTGTTTTAACTAGAAAATTGCCTCCAAAAAAAAGAAAAAGTGCTCGAATTATTGGTTTAATATTTGCATTAATTATGCGTTTAGGATTATTGTCATGGATTTCATGGATGGTAACTTTTACAAAACCTTTGTTTCAAATTTTTACTGTTTCTTTTTCTGGAAGAGATTTAATTTTGTTATTTGGAGGTATTTTTTTATTATTTAAAACAATTACTGAACTTCATGAACGATTAAAAAATAAAATACGAGATAAAGATTCTGAGAAAAATTATTCTGGTTTTTGGACCATAATATTGCAAATTGTTTTTCTTGATGCAATTTTTTCATTAGATGCAGCAGTTACTGCGGTAGGTATGGTTAATAATGTATCAATTATGATGATTGCAGTAATAATTTCTATTCTTATCATGTTACATTTTCTAGATTTTTTAACAAAATTTATTAATGCGCATCAAGAAATCATAATATTATGTTTAGGTTTTTTATTAATTATAGGATTAAGTTTAATTTTAGAAGGATTTGGATTGCATGTTCCAAAAGGATATTTATATTTTTCAATTGGTTTTTCTGCATTAATTGAATTATTTAATCAAATAGCGTTTCGCAATTTTATTAAATATAAATTTTTTGAATCCTCTAAAACTTGTACGCGCGAAACAATTCTACCATTTATGGATAAAATTTGTATTAAATCAAGATATTATGACTATATTATGAATATAAATACTCAAAATGTTATTTATTCTTCATTTAAAAAATTCTATTCTGAAAATAAAAAACCCCTTATGATGAATAAAAATTTTTCTTTATATTCCAAAACCCTTCGATCCATTATGACTCCCCGTAATAAAATTAATTGGTTAGATTGTAAATGTTCTTCTGATGAATTGTTAATTCAACTTATGAATACTTCGCATAATATTTTTCCAGCTTGTAACGGAAAATTGGATCAATTAATTGGTATAATTTCAGCAAAAGATATAATATTAGCAATAGAACAGGGGAAAAATATACGAAATTTTATTTCTAATAATCCTGCGATTGTTGTTTTAGAAGACTTAAATATATTGTACTTATTAAATAAATTTCAACAAAAACAGAATAATATGTTTATAGTTTGTGATATATACGGTGTAGTACAAGGATTAATAACACCAGTGGATATATTAAAAGAAATTTTAGGAAATTTTTCTAATTCGAATAATATTATACAATCATCAAACGATTTTATTACAAATAGAAAAATACTTAATTATAAAAATTATAAAAATATATTTTAATTATTTAATTGTATTAAATAATTTTATTTATATGAATTTATAAAATTCATATTTCTATTATGTATAATAAATAAATTATGTATTTTATTTATAATAAAAAGAATATATTTCTAATTAAATAGAAATTTATTATGTTATTTATCAATATTTTATACTGGTATAATATTATTTTTTTTGTTTTTGATTTTTACGATAATGTTGTTCAGGTTCTAAATGTATAAAAACATCTGCTGAAGAGAATAATTCTTTTACTTTTTTTTCTATATTGCTGCAAATATTATGACCAGTAATAATATTTAATTTTCCGTCAACACTTATACGTGATTCAATAAATACTTTATCTCCACTATTTCTAGTTCGCAATTCTTGTATTTTTTTTACTCCGAAACATTTTTGCATTGTTTTAATAATACGTTTTCGTTCAAATATATTTAATTCATGATCTAACAGTTGTAATAAAGTTGATTGAATCATATTTCTTGCATTCCAAATCATATAACAAGAAATTGAAAAAGCACCAAAAGCATCAGCTCGTGTCCAACCAAGTTGGTTTTCTAATAATAAAGCGCAAAGAACAGCAATATTTATAGCAATATCGGTAACATAATGAGCTCTATCAGCAGCTATAGCAATAGAATGTGTATATTTTACAACTAAAGTTTGCATCATGACTAGCATAGTAGCACAAAGTGTGCTGCCAATAATAATACTTATTCCCAATTTTTGGGACGATAATATTTGAGGATTAATAAACCGATTTATAGATTCAAAACATAGTGTTATACCAGCTCCAGCTAATAATAATGCTTGCACGAATGCTGCTACAGCTTCAGCTTTTCCATGACCATATCTGTGACTATCATCCGCCGGTCGTTGCGCATAATATACTCCTGCTAACGTAACCACTGATTCTAATACATCTACGAATCCATCAGCAGCAGAAGTTAACAATGCTATAGACCCGGTTGCTAAACAAGCCCATATTTTAATAGATACTAAAGCCAATGCAATACTTAGTGATGCAAATGAAGCAATACGTGTAAGATTTTTTTTATGTAACTTTTTCATTATTACACTTATGTTTAAATAAAATTTGTAAATTATTGATATTAGAAACTTGTATTTAATTACATTGAATAGTATACATTTATACAAACATTTGTTTATAACATGATTTTCGACAATAATATATTAGGATCGCAATTTTTTGTATAAAAGTCAACGTTTAATAGGAATTAAGTTAATATGCCTTGATAAAAAAGTCATATTTATATACTTTTATATTTATCAATTTATATTAAAACTAGTTCTGTTTTAGTATAATATGTTGTTATACCTGTAAATAAGTTTTTATATATTATATTTTATGTTTTATGCATAAATATATTTAAATTTTATAGATTCATATTTATAAGTTTGTTGTTAAATTAAATATTGTATTTGTATTTTATACAAGATGTTTGTGTAAATAATTTAGTTTGTATTTTGATAACTTATATTTTAACATTGTTCAACACACATAAATTGTATACAGTGCGCATTGTTTATGAGAATTTTATAATTAATTTCATAAATTTAATAAAATTGTGTAATATATTTGTTTCTATTGAATTTATGAAAAATATTTCAGTAAATTTTGTTAAATTTATCAAATTAGTTATCTAAAAGATTAAATATTATTTGAAATAATTCTGTAGTTATGATAGAAAAATGATGTTTGTTCGGATTATTTAGTTTTTTATTAATTTATAATTTCAAATTTTATTTATGAATTTTTTAATTATTATATTTACAAGTTATTTCGGTGAGGTGTCCGAGTGGATTAAGGAACATGCTTGGAAAGCATGCATATACAACAAGTATATCAAGGGTTCAAATCCCTTCCTCACCGTGATTGGTAAATATTTTGTAATTGTTGGATTTAATATATTTTGTATTATTAATTTGAAATAAATACAAAATTTTAATAAGTTTTATTATATTTTTATTAAAATTTTGAAGATATAACTTGTATTATATTACGATTATAATTAGAAGTATATTTTAAAAATTAATTTTAGATTTTGTATTTAATGTATTAAAATAAAATTTATTATTTTGATAAATCTTTTTTTAAATTACATATTTAACACGTAATACGGAATTTATATGTTTCATTTTTTTAGTATTATTTTTAATTTTTTGATTTTTTTGTATAAAACAATAAATTGTGTTAGAATTTTTTTTCTGAATATAATATTCGCAATAGTTTTTTTTATTATTATCTTATTTTGTTTTAATTTTTTTTATTTTTCTCCTTTAAAATTTAAAGGTGCTTTATTAGTAGATTTATCTGGTAGGATAGTAAATAAACCACCAGTAAACAATAGTTTTTTCAAAATGAATAAATATTTTTTTAAGTCACACAAAAATCAATTAAGAGAAAATTCTTTGTTTGATATTGTTAATCTTATTCGTCAAGCAAAATGTGATGATAATATTACTGGAATGATTTTGTCATTAGAAAATATTGTTGAAGCAGATCAAACATCCTTACAATATATTGGAAAAACATTACAAGAGTTTCGTAGTGTTGGTAAGCCTATTTATTCTATGGCGGGAAATTATACTCAAACTCAATATTTATTAGCTAGTTATTCTAATAAAATATATTTAAGTTTGTATGGAAAAGTAGATATACAAGGTATGTCAATTAATAATTTTTATTATAAAACATTATTAGATAAATTGAAAATTGACACTCATGTTTTCCATGTTGGTCGTTATAAATCTGCTGTTGAACCTTTTATTAGAAATAATATGTCTCAGTTTTCTTATGAAGATAATAAGAGATGGCTTGATAAGATTTGGGAAAATTATTTAGATATAGTTTCGAAGAATAGAAATTTGACAAAAAAACAATTATTTCCTGACGTTAAAGAAATATTAAATATATTTCAATTTGTAGGTGGAAGTGATTCTCAATTTGCTTTACGCAACAAATGGGTAGATGAAATAATTTCTGGTTCTTTGTTCGAAAAAAAAATGATTGAAGAATTTGGTTGGAATAAAAATATACAATCTTTTAATCATGTTAGTATTTATGATTATAAAAATAAAAAATGTATAGAAGAAAAAAATAAAATTGCGATTATTATTTTGAATGGATTTATTACTGATGGTACAAGTAATTTATTGAACTCAACGAACGCTAGCATAATTTGTCAGCAAATTCGTGACTCTCGTTTAAATCCAAATGTAAAAGCTGTTGTTATTCGTGTTAATAGCCCTGGTGGTAGTTTGCAAGCTTCAGAAAAAATTCGTTCTGAACTTGTTGCAACACGTTTTTCTGGTAAACCAGTCGTAATTTCTATGGGGGGCATAGCGGCTTCCGGGGGATATTGGGTATCGACTGCTTCTGATTATATAATTGCTGATTCAAATACATTGACTGGATCAATTGGAATTTTTGGAATTATTAATACGTTTAACAGATTACTAGATAATATTGGTGTGCATGTTGATGGTGTTTCTACATCATCATTAGCAGGTATTACATCTACAAAATTACTTCCAAATGAATATTTAGAAATGGTAAAAATTAATGTTGAAAATGGTTATCGATCCTTTATTGAATTGGTTGCAAAATCGAGGAATAAAACACTATTAGAAGTTGATAAAGTAGCTCAAGGGCATGTGTGGGTTGGGGAGGATGC
This sequence comes from Candidatus Westeberhardia cardiocondylae, assembly GCA_001242845.1. Classification (GTDB taxonomy): domain Bacteria; phylum Pseudomonadota; class Gammaproteobacteria; order Enterobacterales; family Enterobacteriaceae; genus Westeberhardia; species Westeberhardia cardiocondylae. The sequence goes on along the minus strand of LN774881.1, from coordinate 319,392 downwards.
TTTAAAAAATGGTTTAGTAGATCAATTAGGGGATTTTGAAGATGCGATTAACAAATCTGTAGAATTAGCTAATTTAAAAAATTTTCAGTTAAAATGGTATACTATTGAAATGAATTTTATAGATTCGTTATTAATGAGAATAAATAAATATGTTTGTTTTTTTATACAGGAAAATTTTCAGTATTTTGTTTACAGATTTTTCCTGAATGGTAATGTTTATATGTAATATAATGAGCTTATTGAAAATTTTATAAAATTAGATTCTTACAATTATAATAGGAGTAATATATTAAAAGTTTTTGCGTGTTTTAGTATGCGATTAATGTTTTGCTTTGTGTATTTTTTAATTTATTAAATATTCGAATTTTGAATATAGAATTTTAAAGAAATAAAATTTAAAAAGCGAATTAATTTATAGACTATTTTAGTTTTTGGATTTTTACTTTTAAATAAAAAACATTTAGTTTTGTTAAAAATCAATATTATTTAATTTATATAGATAAACAATCTATCACAAAATATTATTAAGTTAAAATTTATATCATAATTATGTAACAATTTATTTTTTTCAAAATTTAGTTCGAATTGTATTTTATATTTTGAATATAGTTAAATTTTGTTTTTGTAAAATATTAGGTTAGAAATTTTGACAATTTTATATTTAAAGAACCATATTTATATATTTTAAATACACATATATATTTTATTAAAAATATATTTAAATTTTATATTTATTTCATTTTAAATTACGTAAAATTTGATTATAAATTTTATTGAAATAATAGTTTTTTGTGGTATGATGAAAGTCGTTTTAGATATATAACTGATATTTCTTATTTTTTAGTATGATATAAGTTTTTTGAACAAAAATTTAGCGTTTATATATTGTATAATAAAGGAAATTTCATAAATAATATTATATTTTGTTTTCAACTAAATAAAGTAAATACGTGGTTTTCGAAAAATGTATTTAAATTTATAATATAATTGGTGAATATTATGGCTATTAAAGTAGGAATTAATGGATTTGGAAGAATTGGTCGTGTTATCTTTCGTGCATCTCAAAGTCGTGATGATATTAAAATTGTTGCTATAAATGATATATTAGATATTGATTATATAGCTTATATGATTAAATATGATTCAACTCACGGAATATTTGATGGAAATATTAAAATAGATGGCCATAGTTTAATAGTAAATGGAGAAGAGATTTTTTGTACATCAGAAAAAAATCCTATGAATTTAAAATGGAAAAATGTGTTTGTTGATGTAGTAATAGAGTCTACTGGTATGTTTTTGACTGATAAAGATGTTCGAAACCATATTATTTTTGGTGGTGCAAAAAAGGTAGTAATAACAGCACCTTCAAAAGGAAATATACCAATGTTTGTTATGGGTGTGAATCATGAAACTTATTCTGGTCAGGATATAGTGTCTAATGCGTCTTGTACCACAAATTGTTTAGCGCCTATAGCTAAAGTAATTAATGATAATTTTGGAATTATAGAAGGATTGATGACTACTATACATGCTGTAACAGCGACACAGAGAATTGTTGATGGAGTATCTCTCAAAAATTGGAGAGAAGGTAGAGGAGCTTTTCAAAATATAATTCCTTCTTCAACTGGTGCTGCAAAAGCTGTAGGAGAGGTTATACCTGAATTACATGGGAAATTAACCGGTATGTCGTTTCGTGTTCCAATATCGAATGTATCAGTTGTAGATTTAACAACGCGTTTTAAAAAATCAGCTACTTACGAAGAGATTTGTTCTGCAATAAAATTTTCTTCAGAAAATGAATTAAAAGGTATAATGGGATATACGGAAGATGATGTTGTTTCAAGTGATTTTAATGGAGAAAAATTAACTTCTATATTTGATGCAAAAGCTGGAATATCATTAAATAATAATTTTGTTAAACTAATATCTTGGTATGATAATGAAGTAGGATATTCCAACAAGGTATTAGATTTAATTTCTTATATTAGTGATTGATTTGTATAAACAAGAGATATTTTATCCTTGTTTTTTTTATTTGTATATTTAGTATTAAAGCACTGTAAATGTTTGTGTATGCAAATGTAAGCTTTTGAGGTTCATCTTGCAGAAAATTAACATATTATTTGTAAATTATTTTATAATAAGAGTGTCATGGTTTTGTTGTTTATTTTTTGTGTAGAAAAATTTGAATTTTATTTTTTTGTTTGGTTGAAAATGTAATAAAGTTTTTTAAATTTTTTTAAAAATATAAGAAAAAGTAGTTTTGTTTTAAAAGATATATTTTATTATTTTGGTATTTTTGTGAATAATTTTTGTTGTTTTAGAAATTCATATAAAGAACATTGTTCTTTTATTTTTTAAAAATTTTTCTTTTTTGTGTATGCAATATTATAAATTTTGAAAATTAAATAATATTGTGAATATAAAAATATGAATATTAATAAAGATAAATTAAATAATGAAATGACTTATATAAAATGTAATTCATGTAATGAAGTTAAAATTTTATAGAAATTTATTTCGTTTTATATTTATTGATTTTGAAATGAGATTATCATCAAAATAATAATTGTTATGATTTAATAAGATTTGTAACATTATTTTAAAAAAGTATGAATAGGTTTATTTTTAAGTTTGATAAATATTCTATATAAAAATATTCAGGAAAAATTTAATTTTTTAGTTTATATAAATAAGTTTGTGTATTTTTATAAATAAAATTTTAGTAAAATTAATTGGACGTATTTAATATAATATTTTTTATAAATATGCATCTTCAACATAAGATGCGATTTTATCGTTTTATTTTGTTTTTATTTTATTCATTAATATTTGAATATAATTATTTATAAGTTTATATATTAATACAATATTAAAAAATATTATGAAAATTTTATAAAGTTAAATTTAATAAAAGTAATGTGTTTTAATTTTAATAGCAGGACTTTAATTTTTTAAAATTATTCAAAATTTAGTAATTATAATATGCAAAATTGATAATTTGTGTTCATTTTATCTTATCTTAAAATTATTTAATATTATTTTATATAATAAATATATATGTTTAATTTAGTTTATTGGTATATGTATAGATTTTGTATAAAACATAAATTAAAATTTTCTTAGTTTTATTAAAGATTTGATAATATGGTAAAATAATAGTTGTTTATGCAGAACTAATCAAAATAAATGATTTTTCAAGGTTATTATGATATAAAATTTTGATATTTTATAAAAAATGTTTTGGAGGAATAAAATTGGAAAGCCAAGCTATCATAGGTTTATTTATTATTGGCTCAATTTTGGTGGGAGGTAGTATTTTGCTTAGTTCTTTATCTTCTCGCTTAGGAATTCCAATTTTGGTTATTTTTTTAGCTATTGGTATGTTAGCAGGGGTTGACGGTGTCGGTGGTATTGCGTTTGATAATTATCCTATAGCATATCTTATTAGCAATTTATCTTTAGCAGTAATTCTTTTAGATGGAGGAATGCGAACAAAAGCTGTAGCTTTTCGTGTTGCATTGCTTCCTGCATTGTCGCTATCTACAATTGGTGTAATAATTACTGCGGGTTTAACTGGTATAATGGCAGCTTGGTTATTTGGTTTGGATTTGATAGAAGGAATGTTGATAGGTGCTATTATTGGATCTACTGATGCAGCAGCGGTTTTTTCTTTATTAGGGGATAAAGGAATGAATCAACGTGTAACATCTACATTAGAAGTAGAATCTGGAAGTAATGATCCAATGGCTGTATTTTTAACTATTACTTTAATTGATATGATAAAAAGAGGGCAGATTTTTCCAAATTGGATATATTTAATTCATTTTATTCGAGAATTTGGATTAGGTATGATTATTGGGTTTGGGGGGGGATGGTTACTTCAACAAATAATTAATCGTATTTCTTTAGCTAATGGATTATATCCTTTGTTAGCAGTGAGTGGGGGAATAATGATTTTTTCTTTAACAACTGCATTGGAAGGAAGCGGAATTTTAGCAGTATATTTGTGTGGATTTTTGTTAGGGAACCGTCCGATTCGTAATCGATATGGGATTTTACAAACATTTGATGGTATTGCTTGGTTAAGCCAAATTTCTATGTTTTTAGTATTAGGATTGTTAGTAACTCCAAGCGATTTATGGATAATTGCTATACCGGCTTTAATTTTATCACTTTGGTTAATGTTAGTTGCTCGCCCACTTTCTATATTTATTGGATTATTTCCATTTTATAATTATACTATTAGAGAGCGTTTTTTTCTTTCTTGGGTTGGTTTACGCGGAGCTGTTCCAATTATTTTAGCAGTTTTTCCTATGATGGCTGGATTGGATAACGCAAAATTGTATTTTAATGTAGCTTTTTTTATTGTTTTAATTTCATTATTATTACAAGGTACTTCGTTAAGTTATGCAGCGAATTTAGCAAAAGTTGTGGTTCCTCCCATTGTTTCTCCTATTTTTCGATTTGGAATGGATATTCATCCAGAACATTTGTGGGAGCAATTTATCTATCAATTGAGCAACGAAAATTGGTGCGTTGGATTAATGTTACGCGATCTAAAATTTCCTAAATCTACAAATATTGCAGCTTTATTTCGGGGAAATATGTTATTAAATCCTAATATTAATGTAAAATTACGTTCTGGAGATTTAATATGTATTATTGGACATGAACGAGATTTACCTGCTTTAGGAAAATTATTTAGTTATTCTCAGCCTATGTTGTTAAATCAACGTTTTTTTGGAGATTTTATATTAGAAGCTGCTACTACATTACGTGATGTTTCTAATATATATGGATTACAGTTTACTGATTCAATTGATTCAAAATTAACAGTTGGACAATTTGTTACATCCTTATTAGGGGGGGGGGAACCAGTTGTTGGAGATAGTGTTACAACTAGAGGAATTATTTGGATTATTGCGGAAAAAGAAGAAAGAAAAATTAGAAAAATTGGTATTAAAATTTTTAATTAATATTGTTACAAGTGACGAAACTAATAAATGTTATTATAAAGATTAATGCAAATTAAAAATATAAATTTTTTAGTATAAAAATTAATTTAGTAAAATATTTGATTTTATTATAAATTTTTATTCTAATAATTGGAATTGATAATTAAATTTATTTGTGTTTTATTGAATTTTCATTTTAATTTTTTGTGATAATTTACTTAATAATTCATAACTAAGAGTTCCAGATAAAGTTGCTATTTCATCAACTTTAATGTTTTTTCCCCATAATTCAACATTTGATCCAATTTTTGCGTATGGACAATGTTGTAAATCTATAGTTATTGTATCCATGCAAACTTTTCCTAAAATTCGTGATTTAGTATTATGTATCCATACTGGAGTTCCAGTTGGGGCATTTCTTGGATAACCATCTGCATAACCACAAGCTATAATTCCTATTCTTCTTTTTTTTTCGGTTTTATAAGTTCCTTTATATCCAATGTATTCTTGTGCAGATATTTTTTGTATAGCAATTAATTTACTTTGCAATGTCATTACTGGTTGAAATCCATTACGAGAAATATCTTTCCAATTTCCATTTGGAGAAGCTCCATATAAAATAATACCCGGTCTAATCCATGTTCCATGTGTTTTTGGATGCCAAAGTATAGCAGATGAATTAGCATAACATTGTGTACAGGGAAAATATTGAATAACATTGTTAATTTTTTTCATTTGTTCTTTTATTTTTTCTATGTTATTTGAATCTGAAAAATGTGTCATTAATGCTAATGTTGAAATTTGTTTTAAAGAATTTAATTCTTCTAAAACATTTAATATAATTTTTTCATTAAAACCAAATCTGTTCATTCCGCTATTGAATTTTACATAGATGTTTAAGGGAAATTTTAGTGTTGCCCTTTTTATAGCTTGTATTTGCCATTTACTATGAATAGTTATAGTTAAATTATAATATGCAATAATAGCTAGTTCTTTAGGATTGAAAAAACCTTCTAATAATAGAATAGCACCTTTCCATCCATTTTTTCGCAAAAATATTGCTTCATGTAAATTTAGTAAAGCAAATCCATCGGTTTTTTTTAGCCCTTTCCATACTGCGTATAATCTATGACCATAAGCATTTGCTTTGACTACTGACCATATTTTTTTATTTGGGGCATGTGAACGTATAATATCTAAATTTGATTCTAATGATGAAGTTTTTATTATAGCTGTTATTGGACGAGACATAGTTAATTTTTAATTTTATTTAATTTAAAATGTTTGATTTGTTGAATATACTACAAAATTTGTGTTAAATATCTAAGATTTAAATCCTAGTTTATAAATGATTATTAATAAATTTGATACATTTATTAAAATTTTATAAAAACGTTATTTTAACAATTTTAAGGAACAATTATAATGTAAAATATAAACTGAATCTTTATTTTTTTGCAATTGAATTTTATATTTTGTATTATTAGAATTGAAATTTTATGGTATTGATTTTTTTTAAATTTATTAATATAAATTACAAATGATTCATTTTTTTAAAGTTATATTATTATTTTTATTAATATGAAATAATTATACGTTACTTTAATATGAAAATAAATGTTTAAAATTATTTAAAATATTGTAAATTATTTTTTTTGAATTATATTTTTAAATTTTTCATCAATATTAAGAAGATTCATATTTAATTTTAAAATATCTGGTGAATATTATAATTTTAAATTTGAAAATTAAATAAATTTTATTTTAAGTCATAAAGTTTCTAAATAATGAATATATATTTTTTGATCTATTTTATTTTGAAATTATTCTGTGTGTATTAAATTATGTTTAAATATAATAAAAAATAATTATAATATTTATATTATGTAATTTCGTATAAATAGAATTTTAGTATTTGTAATTAATATTAAAAAATTTATGATAAATATTTATAGTGTTAATTCTAAAATTAAATTGCATTACGAAGTAATACATTATAATTATATTTAAAAATAATTTAAGTAAAATTTTATTTTATTTCAATAAATTTAAAATATTACACAATAAAAGGGAATTATATATTATTCAGATAAATAGGATGTATTTTTTCTACTTCAGTTGCATTTTTTCTAAAGTTTATTTTTTTTATTGCTAATGGTATAATATCTTTTGCATGAGGTAAGAAATTATTTACGGAAATAAATCGTAGTTTTTTACGTATGTGATTTTCAAACTTTTCACAGATATTTCCTGTAAATATCCAAGAATTTTTTAATTTTGGTAATAAATTTATTATTTTTTCAAATTTTGTAATTTTTTCATTTTTTTCCCCAAACCATACTCCATGTTTTTTTCTTGTATATTTTGTCCAATAGATGTCATTATTTTTTACATTTATTGCGGTTAATATTTTGGAACACCCAGTATTTTTCCAAGCTCTTTGAGCTAATATCATCAATGTTGATATTCCTATTTTTGGAATATTTGCAACTAGTGCTATACTTTGTATAATATTAATTCCAAGTCGAATCCCAGTAAACGCTCCAGGACCGCGATTATAAGCCAAAAGATTAATATCATTAATTGTGATTTCTGCTTCTATTAATAATTGATCTATTATTTTTAAAACATATTTTGTGTGTTTGTTTAAACTAACGCAAGATTTATTAAAATAAATTCCTTTTTTTAATAAAGATACAGAACAAATTTTTGTTGTGGTATCAATAGATAATGCATTAATTAAAGGCATATATTTTCGCTTAATAATAATGTTACTGATTATTTGTTATCTAAATATTTTTGTAAAATTTTCATAATGATTATAAAAATTTAATTTTGTTAAAATATCAAAATTTTTACAAATAAAAGATTTTTTAATATATTATTATTTGTAGATTTTTTTTTGTATTGATTATATTTTTACATAAATTTTATTTAAATAATTTTAACATATAAAGTATTTGATGTATAAATATTTTCCATAAATAAATTTTTGAAAATTAATTTTATTTAATAAAAAATTATTTTTATGCTTAATTAAATAATTTAAATTTAAATATTTGTATATAGAGATTGAAAATAATTTGTGCAATCTTACTTAATGTTAAGTAGCTTATTTAATTTATTAAGTAAATATTGATTAAGTAATATCAATATATTTTAATTTAAAATATGTAAATAAAAATTAAATTTTATAATTAACACACTCCTTATTTTTGGTTATAATAAAATATTATAATTAAATTATTTTAAATTTTGGTTACATATGGGAATTCTTGAAAAAAAAAAATTTTTAATTACCGGAATTTCTAATAATCATTCGATTGCATATGGAATTGCTAAGATAATGCATAAAGAAGGTGCAGAATTAGCATTTAGCTATCAAAATGAAAGATTAAAATCAAGAGTAGAAAAATTTGCTATGAATTTTAATTCTAATATTGTTTTTCCTTGTAATGTACAAGATGATAATGCTATTTATATGTTATTTAGTTCATTATATAAAATTTGGCCAAAATATGATGGATTTGTTCATTCTATTGCTTATGCCCCAAAAAAACAATTATTTGATGATTATGTAAATTCCATTACTAAAAAAGATTTTTTTATTACTCATGATATAAGTAGTTATAGTTTTATTGCGATGGCAAAAGCTTGCAGAAATATGTTAAGTTCCACTGCATCTTTAGTTACATTAACATATTTAGGTTCTAAATGTTTTATTCCTAATTATAATGTTATGGGCCCTGCTAAAGCTTCGTTAGAAGCTAATGTTCGCTATATGGCAAATTCTATGGGTAAACAAGGTGTAAGAGTAAATGCTATTTCAGCCGGCCCTGTTTATACTCTAGCATCTTCTGGGGTTAAAGGATTTAAAAAAATGTTATCTTATTGTAAAACTGTTGTCCCTCTTCGCCGTCTTGTTACTATTGAAAATATTGGAAATGTGGCGTCTTTTTTGTGCTCAGATTTTTCTTCTGGTATTACTGGAGAAATTTTGCATGTTGATTGTGGTTTAAATACTGTTGGTATGTTTGTTTAAGATTAAATTTTGATAAAGTAATAATTTGGAAAAATTTCAATTTTAGTTTTGAAGTTCATCAATACGCATATATTTTGCAAATAAATTTATTTAATAATAATTATTTAACTATTAAATTATAAATATTAAATATAAATATTTCTCATACAATTTTAAAAATTATTTTATTAGGAAACAATATAATTTTTAAATCTCATAAGGTTTTTGTGTATATTTAAAAATTTTATTAAATAAAAAATTTTAATAAAATATTTTTATTGTATATTTTCAGTATTTATATAAATATTGTTTATATGGTATTTGTTCATTTTTTGATTAGCGTATAATTTATATTTATCAAAATATTTAATTTTATATTAGCAGATAAATAAATTTTTAATATGTAAAATAGAAATTTTTGATAAAATTAGATATATTTACATAAATATATAAGTAAAGTCATTTAGAAAACTTTTTTAAAAGTTTTCAAATTAGTAAAATTTAAGTTGGTGAATAAAATTTATATGTATATTTTATAAAATCAGACAATATTTTTTAATATTATTTGTTTAATTGTAAAAACATATGCTTATAGGTTCTTTTCCGACTTTTTTTCTAAAATATGTAGTTAACTTTCCTGTTTTTGAGTCAATTTTGTAAATTGACATACAATGTGAATTTTTTCCAATAATTGCTAAAAATTTTCCTGTTACATCAATATCAAAGTTATAAGGTTGATTTTCTGTTTTTTTATAGTAAATTAATACTAATTCGTCTCCTTTTTCAGAAACTGAAAAACAACTAATAGTGCTAGTGGCTCTGTCTGTGCAATATAACCATTTATTATTTATAGTAAGATAAATTTCTGCAGACCAACTTGAAACATTTTTAGAAATTGTAGGATGAATACTAATTGTTTGTATAATGAGTAATTTATTTGTAGAAATAATTGAAACTGTTCCGTTTAATTCATTTATAATGTAAGCATAATTTTTTTTATTATGAAATACCATATGACGAGGCCCAGGGTTGTTTTGCATTTCTATAAAATTTATTGTACTTTCTTCTAAATAACCTGTTTCATTTATGGGGTATAAATATATTTTATTTATTGTTAAACAGGGAATCCATAGATTTTTATTTATAAAATCAATATTAACAGAATGACAAGTTAATAAGTTGTTTAATATTTGTTTTTTTTTGCATACATTTCCATCTTTAATAGGATGTATAGTTACAGAATTACCAGTATATGAAGCGCAATATAACATATTTCCTTGAAGATTGATTGTAAAATGTGTTGGATTATTTTGTAATTTTATTGAATTTTCTTGAGTAAGTAAACCGAATTTGTTAATTCGATAAGTTATTATTTTAGGTGGAAATTGAGTTCCAAGATATAAATATTTTTTTTTTGGATTAATTTTTATAAATCTTCCATTTCCACAAATATTTATAATTTGTAATAATTCTATATTTTTATGAAAATGACTCATTTTAAAAATGAATATTTGTTTGCTTTTAAAATTAGCAATATAAATAAGCTTAGTTTTCATATCAATTTATTAAATATTAAATTATAAAAAATTATTTTATTGGTGGAGTAAAATAAAACTTATTAAACAAAATAAGTAATATTTAGTAATTCTATATGAATATTGGTATTATTCAAACTAGTGCATCATTTAATATAAATTAGTTTATTATTTGATTCAATATATACAATATTAAAATTAATATTGATTTAACCATGAATTCTTAATTTTATATGAATTTATCAAAGTTATTTAAGAAAGTTCATTTAATAAAACAAGTATATGAATATTCATTTTTAAAACAAGTTCCATATAAAATTTTTTAAGTTAATGAAATAATAAATTTATAAAATTTAATTTAAAATTTATATATTAAAAATAATTATCTATTATATTTTATAATATGTAGATAATATTATTAACATGTATATTTTTTAAAAATTTATTAAAAATTTTTATAATTTTAAAATTTAAATTATTTCATCATATATTTTATTTAATTTGTAAATGTGTATTTTGTTTTATATTTTAAATAATTAAAACAATAATTATAGATTTATTAAAGAAATATATGTTATTTATGAAATTTGCGTTCAGACTTTATATAGCGTTTTATAATATTTTTAAATAAATAAGAAAATATTTAACTTTGTGTTATATTAATAACAATGTTGAAATTTTAATAAACTAAATATTTAATAACTAATTATAGCATAATTAAACTATTTATTTTACAATAATCATAATATTTTATAAATTATTTATTTAATGTTGGATATTAATTATTAATTATTAAATGTTAGAATTTAACTATTTTAAGGAAAAATGTAATATGAATATTACTAAATTGGTCTTAATAAGACATGGAGAAAGTCAGTGGAATTATGAAAATAAATTTACAGGTTGGACTGATATTGATTTATCCGAAACAGGTAAAATTGAAGCAAAAAACGCTGGAATTCTCTTAAAAAAAAGGGGATATTTTTTTGATTTTGCTTATACTTCTTTATTAAAACGAGCTATACATACATTATGGATAATTCTTGATGAATTAGATCAAGCCTGGATACCTGTTGAAAAATCCTGGAAACTAAATGAGCGGCACTATGGTTCTTTACAAGGGTTAAATAAAGATAAAATTATAATGAAGTATGGGGAAAAACAAGTTAAACAGTGGAGGCGTAGTTTTTCTGTTTCTCCACCTAAAATTGATAATAAAGATGATCGTTTTCCAGGAAATGATATTCGTTATTCTAAATTAAACGTAAAGAAATTACCCAAGGGAGAAAGTTTACGATCGACGGTTAATCGTGTTATTCCATATTGGAAAAAAAATATTGTGTTAAAAATACAAGAAAATAAACGCGTTATTATTTCTGCACATGGTAATTCTATTCGAGCTATAATAAAGTTTTTAAATAATTTAAATGAAAAAGAAATTTTAAATTTAGAAATTCCAACTGGCATTCCATATATATATGAATTTGAAAATAATTTAAATATAATTAGACATTATTTTTTATATTAAAACAAACAAAATTGTATTTTTTTAAATTTTATTGAATATTTGTATTAATTTTAGTGATGTAAATTTTTTGGAAAAATTTTGAGAAATTTAAAATTTTGTATGTATAAGAGTTTATTATATATTTTAAAAATAAAATTTATTTATAAATTTTTATGTATGGAATAAAATATTTCATAATTAGATATGTTATTTAATAAAATATATTATTTAAATAATTTATATTTTATTTTGAAGTTAATTTTTTATAAGAATTTAAGATTTAATATTTTACAATATAAAAATAAAATCTTTATGAAATTTTATTATATAATTTTGAAGTAAGGTTTTATATATATGATAATAGTACATATTATTTTCAATTGGTTATTATTATTAGGATATTGGATGTTAATATTCAAGATTATAAAAATATTATTTATTAAACGTCGTTCAGTTTCAGAATTCACAGCATGGGTATTGGCAATATATATTTTACCTATTGTAGGAATAGTCGCTTATTTATTATTAGGAGAATTAAATTTTGAAAAAAAAAGACAAAAAAGAAACAAAATTGTTTCTTTTTTTTTTAAAGAATGGATAAATAATTTAAAAAAATATCGATATATTTTTTCTGAGAAAAATAGTGATGTTGCTTATTCTGTATTTGAATTGTGTAAGTATCGTCAAGGAATGCATGGGCTAACTGGAAACGATATACAATTATTAATTAATACGCAAGATATAATACAACAATTAATTTGTGATATAAAAATAGCTAAAAAAAATATTGAAATCGTTTTTTACGCTTGGCAAGTTGATGGTTTAATAAATCAAGTAATGGTGGCTTTAATAGATGCAGCGCATCGCGGTGTGCATTGTAGAATTATGTTAGATGCTATTGGTAGTATGAATTTTTTTCGAAGTATTTATTTTAATAAAATGCGCGAAGCTGGAATAATTATAGTAAAAGCTTTACATATTGATATATTGCATATATTCTATCGTAGAATGGATTTACGACAACATAGAAAAATGGTATTAATTGATAATTATATTTCTTATGTTGGAAGTATGAATATGGTTGATCCAAAGTTCTTTAAAAAAAATGTTGGAGTAGGAAAATGGGTAGATATTATGTTACGAATAAAAGGTCCAGCAACTATTGTTATGAAAATGATTTTTTCTTTTGATTGGATAGTAGAAACTGGAAAGCGTATTTTATTTTTTCCAATTAAATTCAATATTTTTTCTATTAAAAAATTTTCAAATCATACTATGCATATTATTGCGTCGGGTCCTGGTTTTCCAAAAGAAATAATTCATCAAGCATTATTAACATCAATTTATTCAGCTCGTAAAATATTAGTAATTACTACTCCTTATTTAATTCCAAGTAACGATTTACTATGTGCAATATGTTCTGCTGCTCAAAGGGGAGTAAAAGTGTATATTATTATTCCGTTTAGTAATGATTCTATTTTAGTAAATTGGGCGAGTCGAGTATTTTTTTCCGAATTGTTAGAAGCAGGAGTATTTATTTATCAATTTAAAGGAGGATTATTACATACTAAAAGTATTTTAATAGATAATCAATTGAGTTTGATTGGAACAGCTAATTTAGATATGCGTAGTTTATGGTTAAATTTTGAAATTACTTTGATAATTGATAGTAATGATTTTGGAAAAAATCTTTTTCTTGTTCAAAAGAAATATATTTCTCGATCTAAATTAATTGAAGCTATTTCTTGGTCAAAAAGGCCATATTGGAAAAAAATTGTAGAACGATTTTTTTACCTATTTAGCCCTTTATTGTAATAGTTAATTTAAATAAGTTCATAAAACATTATGAGTTGAATTTTTTTTATTGATACGTTGTGAATATAATAAGCTATATGTTATAAATTTTTTAAATAAAATTAAGAAACAAAATTATAAAAATTAGTTTTTGTAAAATAAAATTAAATCTAGAACATTTATTAAAATTTTTTGTTTATTTTTGTATAAAATGTTTACGACATACTGACAAGTATTGATTATTATCTCCAATTAAAATTTGTTTTCCTTTTCGGATAACCCCCCCTCTATCATCAATTCGTAGTACTCGATTAGCTTTTTTTCCACAAAAACATATAGTTTTTAATTCTACTAAATTATCTGACCACGCTAATAACCATAAACTACCTGTGAATAAATTTGCTTGAAAATCTGTACGAAGACCATAGCAAAGTACTGGTATATTTAATATATCTACCACGTTACATAATTCTTCAACTTGATTTTTATTTAAAAAATGGCATTCATCAATTAATACACAATGAATGGTATTTTTTTTGTTTTTTGTATTTATTATTGAAAATAAATTAGTTTCTTTATTAAAGATTTTTGCTCGTGCAGATAGTCCAATACGAGAATTTACTTTTCCATATTCATATCTATCATCTATTTCTGTTGTAAATATTAAAGTTTTCATACCCCGCTCTTTATAATTGTAAGATGATTGTAATAACGCAGAAGATTTTCCGGCATTCATTGCAGAATAATAGAAATATAATTTTGCCATAAATTCAATTTTTATCTTTTTATAAAATATATAATAACTATTGATTAAATAAAAGTTTTGATTATATAATGTTTACGTAGTAAATTTTATTTATATAATTAATAAAATTAATATTTTTATGTTAGCATAATATTTTATTGAATTTATTTATTTTTTGTATTTTATTAAAATATTTTAGAGATGTTTATTTAGTATTTATTAAATGTAAAATGTTTTCTGAAATATTTTAGATATGCACAAAAAAAATAATTTGTTTTTGTGTTAATAAATTTTAATATTTTAATATTTATTTAAGAGATTTTTGTACAGTATATTTTATAATACGCGAATTATACAATAATATATTGAAATATTGAATAACTAAAATTAATAAAGTAAATGTTTATTTATTTAAATTTAAATAGATTAATTTCAATTTTGAAAAAATATAAATAAGTGAAGTATCAAAAATTTCTAATAATATTAAAATATTACCAGCATGTTTTAAAAGATGTAATTTAGAAACTTTAGAAGAAATTTTAAAAATTAGCAATTGTTGTAAATAAACGAAAGAAGGAAAAAATCGAATACAGAATAAAATAAATAATAAGAATGAGAAGATTACAAAAGTATAGTGAGATACTAATTTTTGAAGGAATTAATTTCAATGAATTTTTGTGTTCAAAAAAATTCTTCTAAATTTATTAGAAAAAATAAATGTATTATAAAACTTGCAAAATATTAACATGTAGATAAAAATGATAATATTAAAATTTAAAAAAGACAAAGAAGAACTTCAAAAATTATCAAAAAGTTATAGATGAAACAGAGAAAACATTAGAAGATTTTAGATTATAATATTAAAAAATTCTTTCTTTTAAATATAAAATAATTTATGTAATTATTTTATCAAAATTATTGAAAATTTAATTTCATTTAATAATGAAAAAATTAAATTAATAAATAACTAATTTGATTTTAAGTATTTTAAAGAACTTTATCTATAATTATAAAACTTTGGTGTTTCATTTTAAAATATTTATAAAATATAATGTATTCAAAGATTAATTGTAAAATTTTTATAAATATTTAAAATGTTTTGAATAAATTATAGTGAATAATATATTCTTTATATAGATAGAAATATAATTATATATAAAAATTTTATTGAATATTTAGTTTTTATATGAAATTTGTTTCTTTCAATATTAATGGGCTGCGTGCGCATATTCATCAATTAGAATTCATAATTAAAACATTACAACCAGATGTAATTGGTTTACAAGAAACCAAAATACACGATAGTATGTTTCCAATTGAATTGATATCAAAATATAATTACCATGCGTATTATAATGGGCAAAAACGTTATTATGGTGTAGCTTTACTTTCTCGTGAAAAACCTTTTTTTATTTGCAAAGATTTTTTAAATGAAAAAAATAATTTTCAAAAACGAATAATTCAAGCTAAATTTCATACACCTCAGGGTATATTGACTGTAATTAATTCTTATTTTCCTAATGGGGAAAATAAAAAAAACATTAAATATTTTCAGAAAAAATTTTTTTATCAAGATTTTATTTCTTATTTAAAGAATATTTATAAAAATAATCCTTTATTATTAATCATGGGAGATATGAACATTGCTCCCCAAGATTTAGATATTGGGATAGGAAAAATAAATAAAAAATATTGGATAGATAGTGGTAAATGTTCATTTTTACCTGAGGAAAGAATTTGGATAAAAAGTTTATTTGATGTAGGATTAATTGATACGTATCGATATCTTAATCCCATGAAAAATGATTTATATTCGTGGTTTGATTATCGTTTTAATGGTTTTGAAAAAAACGTTGGATTGCGTATAGATTTATTATTATCTTCAATTTCTCTCATTAAATTTTTACAATTTTCTGGAATTGACTATAATATTCGAAAAATGAGCAGACCATCAGATCATGCTCCGGTATGGGCAAAATTTAATTTATAAAATTATTAATGTTAAATTTATGGTAATTGTTATTTAATATGATTTTATTTAACTTTTAATATATTAAAATTAATTTTTATTAGATTTTATCAATAATATTAGTATGAAAAGTTAAAATTGGATTTTGTAAAAACTAAAATTTTAAAATTTTATTTTTAAATACTATTGAAATAAAGTTTTTGTAACATTATTTTTTATTTTAAATTTATTAAGATTTTAAATATATTTTCAATTTCTAAAATCCATTTTTATAAAATTTTAGTTTGTTTTATAATTATATTTTTATAATTTATATATTGTATTATAAAGTTATAAAATATTTTATATAAAATTGTCTATCTAGTATTAATTGTAATTTTAATATTTTATGTTTTTAAGTATCATAAATATATAATATATATGAAATATTTAAAAGTTTTATATTTTATTATTGAATACTTAAATATATATAATAAGTGTTTATATGAAATTTATATATTACTAGAATATGTTATTCTGCCCATTTTGTATGAAAGTTTCCACTTTTGTCAATTCTTTGATAATAATGCGAACCAAAATAGTCTCTTTGTGCTTGAATTAAATTACTTGGTAAAAATTTTGTTCTATAATTATCATAATAATTAATTGCAGAAGATAAAGCTGGTATTGGAATACCGTGTTGTATTGCATATATTATAACATCACGAAGAGATTGTTGATAAGTATTAGAAATATTTTTAAAATAAGGTTCTAAAAAAAAATTAGTGGTTTTTATATTATTTTCATAAGAATTTATAATTTCTTTTAGAATTTTAGCTTGAATAATACAACCTTTTCTAAATATTTTTGCAATTTTTTTGCAATTTAAATTCCATTTTTTTGTGTTAGACGCGTTCCTTAATTGAGAAAATCCTTGTGTATATGAAATGATAATACTTAAATATAGTGCTTTTCGCATTTTTTCTATATAAACTTTTATATTTTTAGGGTATTTTTTGATTGTTTTTTTTGTTCCAAAGAATATTTTTGATGCTTGTATTCTTTCTTTTTTTAATACCGAAATATAACGAGAAAATATTGATTCTGTAGCAATGGTTAACGGTTCATTTAAATCTAACGCTTCATGAATAGCCCATTTTCCAGTCCCTTTGTTATCAGCAATATCTAAGATTTTGTCAAGCAAAAAATCATTTTTTTCATCCTTTTTTACAAGAATATTACAAGTAATTTTAAGCAGGTAACTGTTCAGTTCTCCTTGATTCCATTTTGTAAAAATGTTTGCTATATAATTATTATTAAAATTAAATATTTTTTTGAACAAAAAATAAATTTCAGAAATTAATTGCATGTTTGCATATTCAATGGCATTATGGATCATTTTTACATAATGTCCTGATCCATTTGGACCAATATATGTGACACACGCCTCTCCTTTGCTTGTTTTAGCAGCTATTTTCTTTAATACTGGGGATATAAATTCATAAATGTATTTTTTTCCACCAGGCATAATTGCAGGACCGTTTAATGCCCCTTCTTCACCTCCAGAGATACCCGCCCCAATATAATTTATGTTTTTTTTAAGTAATTTTTTTTCGCGACGTATAGTATCTTTATAAAAAGAATTTCCTCCATCCATGATAATATCTTTTTCTTCTAGAAAAGGTTCTAATAAATCCAGAAAATAATCAGTTACTTTTCCTGCTTGCACCATTAAAATTATAAAACGCGGATTTTGCAATGAAAATACAAATTCTTGAATTGTGTAATAAGGAAATAATTTTTTTTTTGGATTCTCGAAAATTATCTTATCAGTTTTTTCTCTAGATCTGTTAAAAATAGACACATTATATCCATGTTTTTCTATATTTAGCGATAAATTAAATCCCATTATCGCCATTCCGATAATTCCTACTTGTTTTTTCAACATTATATAATCCTTATAATTCGTTTATTAGGTTTAGCTATATTGTGTACCAGGATTTTGCAGTATATAAAGGGTGCATGATTTGTATCATATTGTTGAATATTAAAAAACTAATTTTATAAATATAAAATATTTTTTAAAATATGTATTTTATCAATAAATATTTAATTTTAATATTTAAATTTTGTTAAAATTTTAATTTATATCTATATTTTATTTTAAAAATAAAATTTATAACTAAAATTATTTGTTAAATATATATTTATTCGTTAATTTGTGATATATCTTTCGGAGAAGTAGGGATTCGAACCCTAGAAAAATATTTTTAGCAATTTTCGAAACTGCCCCGTTCATCCTCTCCGGCACTTCTCCAAAATATTATACTAATGTTTTTTATTTTGAATAAAGTTGGTTTTGCATTATTCAAAATTAAGAAATTTAATAGTTCGTATAATAATTATATTTAGATTTTATATGTATAAAAATATTTTTTTGTTTTATATAAATATATAAATAATATATTTATAAACGTAAAATAAATTTTTGAAAATTTTACTTTAAAATTATATAATTAGTGTAATATAACGATATTATTTTATTAATTTATTTACATTATACATAAAATTTTATATATTACACATTTTATAGTTCAATATGTTGATACAATATTTTTTTATATTTATTGAAACATTTAAATAAATTATTTTGATCTTAAATGAATTCAATTTTTAATTTCAATATTACAATACAAAATTGTTTTAACATACATAAATATTATATGAAATTATAAAATAGATTTATATATTTATATTAAAATTATAAATTATATAAAAATATATTTCTTGTTTGTATTGGAATTTTTATGATAAAATTTGTATAAAATTTAAATTAATTCAAATTTTATGTATTATATTAAAATCATAATATTATTTGTAAATATATTTATAAATTATTAAGTTTCAATAAAAAATTTTTATATTAGAATTATTTATGAAATAATATTAAAATATTTTTATAAAATTATCAATTTAATATCATTTTTATTAAATAATTTATATAAATAATATTATATTTTCTTTTAAAGATAATATAACAAGTTATTTTTAACAAAACAAATATATAATAAATATATCTATTATATAGAAACAAAATATATCGTTTTATAAATAATAAATTTAAATATTATGTTAAATGTTGATCTTGAATTTTTAGTTAATCAAAAAATTGACGGAAATCAGCATGATGATTATGCACCGAATGGATTACAAGTAGAAGGGAGAAGAAATATACAAAATATAGTTACTGGCGTAACTTTTTGTAAAAAATTAATTGATATAGCTGTTAAATGTAATGCAGATGCTATTATTGTACATCATGGATGTTTTTGGAAAAATGATTCTCCTGTTATCACAGGAATAAAATATAAAAGATTACAAGCACTATTAACTAATAATATTAATCTTTACGCTTGGCATTTTCCATTAGATATACATCCTGAATTAGGAAATAATGCGCAATTAGCAAAAAGATTAAAAATAAAAAAAATTAGTTTATTAGGGAAATTTGTTATGCAAGGGGAACTTTCTATTCCTTCTCATGGAATAGCGTTTAATAAAAACATAAAAGAAGCGTTGCATTGTTATCATGTATGGCATTTTTTTGAGCGCGCTCCTTCTATTATTAAAAAAATTGCTTGGTGTACAGGTAAAGGTCAAAATTTTATTAAATTAGCTATTCAAAATAATTTAGATGCATTTATTAGCGGGGAAGTTTCTGAAGAAACAATGCATTTGGCAAAAGAGGGTAGAATACATTTCTATTCGGTTGGACATTACGCAACTGAACGCGTTGGTATTCAAGCACTTGGGAAATGGTTAATGAAGAAATATAATTTAAATGTTATTTTTATTGATATTCCTAATCCAATTTAAAAATTTATAAAATCTATTAAAGAAAAATAAAAAATAAGATTAATTTTAATTATATGAATGTAATTTAAAAATGCATTTGTATATAATTAAATAGTAGTTAGTATGTTTGTTAAATTGATTTATTTTGATAACAGAAAATATTTCCAGTTGTTTTTATTATACCATTTAATTATGATATAATACTCTAGTTGTATGTTGATGTAAGTTGTATTTATTAAATTTTATATAGTTAATTTTGTAGTTTATTTATATATAAAATAATCTAATTAAAAATTAGAGCTCATGAAATTTATTTGTTATTAAATTATATTGTGAATATTGAACTATATTGATAATATAAAGTTTTGAAAAAATTTTACATAGTATTTATAATCTAATATCTTTGTATAAAGAACAGATATAATTTTGTATATATTTATACAGTTTTATATTGTGAAAGTAAAATTTATTAAATGTTTATTATTAAATTTGTATTCTATATTGAAATATGAAAAATTTATTTTGAAATTTTTATACAATTATGTTATTTAAAAGATAATTTATATAATGTTGTTTTTGTATAATTTACTAAATTTTAATTATCTAAAATTTTTTGTGATTTTAGTTATTAAATAAATTTAATTTATAAAATGTAAGATTAATAATTTAATATATTAATTTAGAATGATAAATTTTTTTGATATTGCACATTAAATGGTTTATAAAATGCAATTTAATTTACCAATATTACTTACTTTATTTAGAATTATTATGGTTCCATTTTTTATTTTAACTTTTTATCTTCCTTTTCAATCAGCATCATTTTTTTGCATAATACTTTTTATTGCAGCATCATTAACAGATTGGTTTGATGGGTTTTTAGCGCGTCGTTGGAAACAAACAACAAAATTTGGAACTTTTCTTGATATAATAGCAGACAAAATCATGATAATTACAGCTTTAATATTAATAGTTGATCGGTTTCATTTATGGTATATTACATTATCTGCTTCTATTATTATTATTCGTGAAATGCTTATTGCTTTTATTCGGGCGTGGATAGCAGAATTTACCCCCAGAAATGTTATATTAATATCTAAAATAAGTAAAATAAAAACTAGTTTTCAAATGTTTTCTTTAATTATTTTATTATGCAAAAATATAATAGCTGAAGAAATAGGATTTAATTTATTATTTACTGCAACGTTATTGACGTTTTTAACAATGTTACAATATTTGTATATTGTGTGGAGAGATATTATTAATCATTAAAAAATTATTAATATTTGATTCATTAAATTATTTTATGTTAGTATATTAAAATTTTAAGTTTTTAAAATTTGCGGGAGTAGCTTAATAGGTAGAGTACAACCTTGCCAAGGTTGGGGAACGAGTTCGATTCTCGTCTCCCGCTATGATATTAAGAATTAAATTTAATTATTATTATTTTTTTTGAATTTACAAAATAAATTATTTTTTGTGTTAGAAAATAAAAGTTTTTGTTTATACCAGAAAATATTTAAGGCGCGTTGGCAGAATGGTTATGTACCGGATTGCAAATCCGTTTAATCTCGGTTCGACTCCGGGACGCGTCTTATTTTTTATGCCCGGGTGGTGGAATAGGTAGACGCAAGGGACTTAAAATCCCTCGGCTTTTGTAGCTGTGCGAGTTCAATTCTCGCCCCGGGTATTAAAATAAAATAAATAGATTATATTTTAAATTTTTTTATTTTGTATATTGTTACAATATTTAAAGAAGAGTGCTAAAGTTTTATGTATAAGTTTTATAAAAAATTAAAAAAAAGTATTTAGTTAAATTTATTAATTCAAATAAAATATATAAAATAGAAAAATTTTTTATTATATTAAAAAATCATAATTATTATATTTTTATAGACAAAATACATTAAATTATATTAAAATTAAAAGTTTTATTTAATCAAAAATATTGATTTTATATTTAAAATTAATTAATTAATTTTAAACTTAAATATTTAAAATATTAAATTTTACTGTAAAAGTAAATGCGTTTTCGCAATTAAATTTAATAAAATCAAGATAATAAATTGTGTTTATATATTAACTTTTTGCTTATAATAAAAATTTTACAAAAAAATTTCTTGAAAATTGATAATATAATAAAGATTTGTATTTCATTAAATTAATATTTAAAAATTAATTGAATTTTGGTGAAATTATATATTTAAATTTTATTAATTAATAAATTTTATATTTATTAAGAAATATTTTTCATTAAATATAATCTAAATATTATTTACACATAAAATATATAATTAATTTTACATAAAAACTAATTATTAATTTTTTCTCGTAATGTAACAGTACGATTAAATATTAAGTAAGGAAAAAGATTTTTATTATTTTTGTTATCTATGCAAAAATATCCTATACGTTCAAATTGATAGTTTTCACCGATTTTAGCTTTTGACATATTAGATTCTACAAAACCTTTATAAATAATAAGCGAATTTTTATTTATAGAAGAAATTAAACTTTTTTCTGTTGGAATTACTTCATTAAATAATTTTTCATATAAATGAAACTTTGCTTTAATATTTTTTTTAGCTGAAACCCAATGAATTACACCAAGTTTTTTTTTTCCATCCTTATGATTTTTATGTAATGTGTTTGGGTCATATGTGCAAATTACAGAAATAACATTTCCTTTTATATCTTTATTTACATAACATGCTTTAATTATATAAGAATTTCGTAAACGAACTTCTTTTCCTAATACTAAACGTTTATAATTTTTTTTATTTATTTCACAAAAATCAGATTTATCTATATAAATTTCTTTACTAAAAATTACTTTTCTGGTTCCCATTACTTTTTTTTTAGGGTGATTTGGCATTATAATGTTTTCTTCGTATTCTTTAGGAAGATTTTTTATAATGATACGCAGAGGATTAATAACTGCCATACTTCTTATTGCATTTTCATTTAGATCTTTTCTAATACAAGATTCTAACGAAGATATTTCTATGTTACTATCTTGTCTTGTTATACCAATATTATAACAAAAATTTTTAATTGAATTTGGTGTATACCCTTTTCTACGTAACCCAGAAATAGTGGGTAAACGCGGATCGTCCCAATCTTCAATAATTTTTTTTTCAATTAATTTACGTATTTTTCTTTTAGATGTAACAGTATATTGAAGATTAAGTCTGGAAAATTCATATTGATGTGGATAAGTATTATTAAAAGAAATATTTTGCAAAATCCAATTATATAATTTACGATTTTCTTGAAATTCTAAAGTACATAAAGAATGTGTAATTCCTTCTAAAGCATCAGATATACATTGAGCAAAATCGTATGTTGGATAAATACACCACTTATTTTTAGTTCTATAATGAGATACAAATTTAATGCGATATAATATTGGATCTCTCATAATCATAGAAGTTGAATTCATATTAATTTTAGCACGCAAACATGCATTTCCTTCAGAAAATTCTCCATGTTTCATTTTTAAAAATAATATTTTGTTTTTTTTAATACTTTGTTTTCTATATGGACTATTTTTACCAGGAAGTATTAAAGAACCCCTATATTTACGAATTTCCTTTGAAGATAATTGATCAACATAAGCTAATTTTTTTTCAATAAGTTCTAATGCATATTTATACATTACATCGAAATAATCAGATGAATAACGAACTTTTCCATTCCAATGAAAACCTAACCATTTAATATCACGTTTAATAAAATTAATATATTTTATATTTTCTTGTGTTGGATTAGTATCGTCAATTCGTAAATTACAATATCCATTGTAATCTTTAGCTAAATTGAAATTTAAACAAATAGATTTAGCATGTCCAATATGTAAATAACCATTAGGTTCTGGAGGAAATCTAGTACATATTTTTTTATGTTTTCCAGATAATAAGTCATTATTAATGATTTGATAAATAAAATTTTTAAAACGTTTTTTAATCATATTTAAATGTTATATTATATTTTCATTTTAAATTCATATAAATTTTTAGCAAAAATTAGTTTATTAAATAATTCTATTATTGATGTTAATATATTATATAATTCTAAGATTTTTATTTTAAATGAATTAAAATATGCATAAATTATAATTTATCCTATTAAAGTATTGTACGAAATAATTTACAATTTTATATACTAAATTACTAAAAAATTTTTACCATTTCTATCTTATAGAAGATAATTTTATTAAAAAAAATAATTTAATAAAATATTTGATTTAAATCAAACTAATATTTTAATTAAAATATATTCTATAAAGTATCATATGTTTTAAAATTAATTTTTCAATATTATTTTATATTAAAAAATATTTTTTATTATTTACATATAAAATTAATTTATAAAATTATGAGTCAAATATAATTATATTAATTTAATTTATTAAATTTAAACATGAAATCAAATTAGATAATTTATTAATTTATAATTTTATTATTTTATAATAAACAATAATTAATTTTAATAAAGTATGTGTATTTTTATAATAATATAAAATTTCTATATTTATGAATTGATATAATTAAATAGTACTAGTATAATAAACATATTACATTTATTAATATTTTGTACTAACAAATTAGATAAAATTTAATTTTACATGTTCAAGTTTGTAATATAATTAGAGTTAATTTATATAATATTAAACGGAATATATGTTTAAATGGAAAAAAAAATTGTTATAAAACCCATTTCTTATGTTAATGGTACAATTAATTTGCCAGGCTCGAAAAGTATATCTAATAGAGTTTTGTTACTAGCAGCACAATCTGATGGAATTACTTGTATAAATAATTTGCTTGATAGCGATGATGTTCGTTATATGTTAATAGCATTACAAAAACTTAATGTAAATTATTTTCTTTCACCAGACCGTAATTTTTGTAAAATTTATGGATTAGGAAAACCATTATATTATAATTCTTCTTTGACTTTATTTTTAGGAAATGCAGGAACAGCTATGCGACCGTTGACAGCTGCATTATCTTTAAATTCAAAAGATATAATTTTAACGGGAATATCTAGAATGAAAGAAAGACCTATAAATCATTTAGTAGATGCTTTACGGCAGGGTGGTGCAAAAATACAATATCTTGAGAAAAATGGATATCCTCCAATTAAATTATTTGGTGGATATGAAGGGGGAATAATTAATATTAATAGCAAAATTTCTAGTCAATTTTTAAGTTCATTATTAATGATGGCGCCATTAGCATCTAAAGATACTTATATTTCTATTCGTGATGATATAGTCGTATCTAAACCATATATTTCTCTTACATTAAAGATAATGAAAGTTTTTGGAATAGAAATTTATCATGATCATTATAAAACATTTCATATAAAAGGGAAAAGTGTTTATAAATCTCCAGGAGAATATACAGTAGAAGGAGATGCTTCTAGCGCTTCATATTTTTTAGCAGCAGGGGCAATTAAAGGAGGAACTGTTCGAGTAACTGGAATAGATCGTTCTAGTATACAAGGGGATATTGGTTTTTCAAAAGTATTGCAAAAAATGGGTGCAAAAATTTATTGGGGAAATAATTATATTGAGTGCAAAAAAAATAATTTATATGCCATAGATATGGATATGAATCATATTCCTGATTCTGCAATGACAGTAGCTATTTTAGCTTTATTTGTGGATAAAAAAAAAACTACCATACTTCGCAATATATATAATTGGAGAGTTAAAGAAACTGATAGACTTTCTGCTATGACAAATGAACTTAGAAAAGTTGGCGCATATGTTTTAGAAAAAGAAAATTCTTTAGAAATAACACCTCCTGATAAATTTAATCCAGCTATTATTAATACATATGATGATCATCGTATTGCAATGTGTTTTTCATTAATAGCGTTATCTAATGTGTCAATAACAATTCTTAATCCAAAATGTACTTATAAAACTTTCCCTAATTTTTTCAAACAACTTAAAAAAATAAGCATTTTTTCGCAAGATTTGTGAAAATAATAAAATTATTTTCAACAATTAAAAATAAAAGTATGTTAATGTGTAAGAAAAATTTAAATATTGTGTTTTTATCTAATTGTAAAAATATTGTTAATGGTGACAATAAAAGTCTTCCTCCTGTTATTACTGTGGATGGTCCTAGTGCTTCAGGGAAGGGGACTTTATGCGCAACTTTAGCAAAAATATTACAGTGGAATTTTTTAGATTCTGGAGTAATCTATAGAACAATAAATTTGTTGTCGCAATATCATAATATTATTGATGAAAAAAGTTTATTATCTGTAATTAAAAATTCTAATATGTCTTTTAAAATTCAAAATAATCAAACAAACGTAATGTTAGAAAATAAAGATATTAGTTGGGAAATTCGTAATCATCGTGTTAATAATACAATTTTTCATATTTCTTCTTTTCCTAATATTCGCAAAATGTTATTAAATTATCAACGTAGATTTCGTGCTTTTCCTGGATTAATTGCTGATGGGAGAGATATGGGTACTGTAGTTTTTCCTGACGCAAAAATAAAGATTTTTTTAGATGCAGATATAAAAAAGAGAGCTAAAAGACGTTTTAGACAGTTGCAGAAAAACAATGTTAATGTTACTCTTAATAACGTTCTTTATGAAATAAAAAAACGAGATGATTATGATAGAAATCGTATTATATCTCCTCTTGTACGTGCTACAAATTCATTAGTTTTAGATTCAACTTATTTAAATGAACATGAAGTAGTAAAAGAAGCTATGAAATACATTAATAATATTGGAAATATTTTTTAATTTATTATTGATAATTAATAAATTTTTAATTAATTTTTAAAAAATCACATTTATTTTAATTAAATACTGAAATTTTTATATTTTAATTTTAAACTAATATGAAAGAATCTTTTTCTCAACTTTTTGAAGAGTTTTTAAAAAAACATGAAATTCGTCCAGGATCTATTGTTTGTGGAACTGTATTGTCGATTAATAAAAATATAGTTTTGGTTGATGCAGGGTTAAAATCTGAATCTCTTATTCCTTCCGAACAATTTCAAAATGATAAAGGAGAAATAAAAATTAAAATTAACGATAAAATTGATGTTTTTTTAGAACAAATTGAAGATGGGTTCGGAGAAACTATTTTATCTCGAGAGAAAGCTAAACGATATGAATCTTGGTTATTTTTAAAAAAAGCTTATGAAGAAAAAAGCACTGTTCTTGGTATTATTAATGGAAAGGTGAAAGGTGGTTTTACTATAGATATAAATGGTATTCCCGCTTTTTTACCTGGATCTTTAATAGATATTCGACAAATACAGAAAGATTTTTCTTGTTTAGAAGGACAGGAAATAGAATTGAAAATAATTAAATTAGATCAAAAAAGAAATAACATTGTAGTTTCTAGACGTGCTGTTGTTGATATAGATAATGAACAAGAACGAAATCAAGCATTAGAAAACTTAAAAGAAGGCATGAAAATAAAGGGAATTATTAAAAATTTAACTAATTATGGTGCTTTTATAGATTTGGGTTTTATAGATGGTTTATTACATATTACTGATATGGCATGGAAGAGGGTTAAACACCCAAGCGAAATTGTAAGTATTGGCGATGAAATTCTTGTTAAGGTTTTAAAATTTGATAAAGAAAAAACTCGTGTTTCTTTGGGTTTAAAACAACTTGGTAGAGATCCTTGGGTTTCTATAACTGATCGATATCCTGTTGGGATGAAATTAACGGGTAAAGTAACTAATTTAACTGATTATGGTTGTTTCGTTGAAATAGAAGATGGAATTGAAGGATTAGTTCATGTTTCTGAAATGGATTGGAAAAATAAAAATGTTCATCCATCAAAAATAGTTAATATAAATGATGTAATAAATATTAAAATATTAGATATTGACGAGCAACGACATCGTATTTCTTTAGGAATGAAACAATGTACGAAAAATCCATGGAAAATTTTTTCCAATACATATAAGAAAAATGATCATATAAAAGGAATTATTAAATCTATAACAGATTTTGGAATTTTTGTTGAACTTGAACATGGAATTGACGGACTCGTTCATATATCTGATATTTCTTGGAAAAATTCAGGAAAAGAAATTATTAAACAATACAAACAAGGAAACGAAATAGAAACAGTATTATTACAAGTTGATATTAATCGGGAACGTATTTCATTAGGAGTTAAACAATTAACTGAAGATCCAATAAATAGTTATTTATTATTAAATAAAATTGGATCTATTGTGCAAGGGGAAATTATTTTCATAAATAAAGAAAAAAAACAAATTATAGTACTCTTGGAAGATTGTGTAAAAGGATATTTGAATTGTTCTAATGAAGATTTATTATCTTCTCAAAATATTGAAAAAACTTTTTCCTCGTTTAAGAAAAAAGATGTTTTAAAAGTAAAATTGATAAATTTTGATAGTAAAAATAGAATTATTAATTTATCTTTATTTAATGAAGAAAAAAAAATATAGAAAATAATGATAAAATAATTATAAAAATGTTTCTATTAATTTTACAAAATTATTTTAAGTTGCTAATAATACAAAAATTATAATTTTATTTCATATAATAGAAGTGATCTGTGAATATAATATCTTAATTTTAGAAATTTATAATTAAATCTGAATTTATCAAAGATTTTTAAAAATGTAATTTTGTTTAAAATAAATAACCAAGATATAGTCATACATATTTTTAAATAATATAATTAAAGCATTAATTAAAAAGTAGAAATTAAAAAATTTAGGATTTTCTTTGTATTATTGTTTTTTCAAAATTGAAAAAATATAAAAAAAGAACAAAATTCATAATTTTAAACAAAATATGTGTCTCATTCTAAACCTAAAAAGAATTAAAAATAGAATTAATTTTTTATTTAATTTTTAAAATATTTTATTAAAATTGCTCTAATAAATAAAATAAATTGTTAAAGTAGTTATACCTTAAAGAATTTGATTTTAGTATAGAAAATAATTTTATAAACAAATTTAATAGAAAATTTATAAAATTTTTTCTAATATTCTTGATATTGTGTTTTGTATTTAAAATATATTTAAAATAAAATATTTTGTAATAAATAAAATTTTTATTCAAAAATAAAAATGTATTGTCAAATATATTTAATATTTAAACATAATAAAATATTATGAAATTTATAATATGTAAAAATATTCTAATAAAAAACTAAATATTTTATTTAAATATATACATTGTTAATTATTTAAATAATTATTCCATGCTGTTTATTATTGTATATAAAATATTTATAATTTCAAATTTTTATAAAATTAAAAATGAGCGTTATGAAAAGTTCTAGGAAAAGGAACAACGTCTTTAATATTTTTTATTCCTGTAATATATACCATTAATCTTTCTAATCCCAACCCAAAACCGGAATGGGGTACAGTTCCATAACGTCGTAAATCACGATACCACCAATATTCTTTTTTATTAAGTCCAATTTCTTCCATTCTTTTATCTAATTTTTCTAATCGTTCTTCTCTTTGTGAACCCCCAATAATTTCCCCTATTCTGGGAAATAATATATCCATAGCTGCGACAGTTTTAGAATCTTCATTTATTCTCATATAAAATGCCTTAATTTCTTTCGGATAATTTTTTATTACTATTGGACAACCAAAATATTTTTCAGTTAAATAACATTCGTGTTCAAAAGAAAGATCCATTCCCCATGAAATTGTGTTTTTAAAAAATTTATTATTTTTTTTTAAAATGTTTATTACTTCTGAATATTCAATATGTACAAAATCTGTACTGGTTAATTGTTTTATATAATTATATTTTTCAAATCTATGTATTTTTTTTTGAAAAAATTTTATTTCTTCATATGAATTGGTTAATATTTCATGAAATATATATTTCAACATTTTTTCTGCTAAAATTATAATATCTTCTAGAGTAGAAAAAGCCATTTCTGGTTCTACCATCCAAAATTCAGATAAATGTCTTCTAGTATTAGAATGTTCTGCGCGAAATGTAGGACCGAAAGTATAAATTTTAGATAAAGCACATGCATAGCTTTCTCCTGTTAATTGCCCAGAAACAGTTAAAAATGTTTCTTTTCCGAAAAAATCTTCATTAAAATTTATTTTCCCGCGAGACTTAACAGGTAAATTGTTTAAATCTAATGTGGATACACGAAACATTTTTCCAGAACCTTCTGTATCAACAGAAGTTATTAGAGGAGTTGTGACCCAAAAAAAGCCTTGTTTATTCATAAAATTATGAATAGATTGCGCAAGAAAATGCCGCAATCTAGTTATTGCTCCAACTAAACCTGTTCTTGGTTTTAAATGTGGAACTTCTCGCAAATATTCCATTGTATGATATTTAGCAGATATAGGATATACGCTGGGGTTATCTATCCATCCTAATATTTTAACATATTTTGCTTTTATTTCATATTTTTGTTTTTTTCCAAGAGAATTAATTAATTTTCCAATTATTTTTATAGAACAACCTGTTGTTAAGCGTAAAATATCACTATTATAATTTTCTATATTTTTATTCACAATAATTTGTAAACACTTAAGACAGGAACCATCATAAATGTTTAAAAAAGATATTCCAAGTTTAGAATCTCTTCTAGTTCGTATCCAACCTTGTACTGTAACTTCAGTATTAATATTTATACATCCCTTTAATATGTTTGATATAGGTGATATTAACCCCATAATATATTTCTCTTTTAAAATTGTTTTTTTAAAAAATTCTATGAATACAGAATGTCATAATGAATTTTATGACTAATATATATTAAATAAAATTTTATTTAATATTAATTTATTTAAATATAAATACAAAATTATTTTTTATTGCAAATATTTAAATTTAAATTGTTAAAATATTAATTTTATAAAATATTAAATAGTTTTAAAATTTTTAAAATTTTACTTTATTTGGAATAATTTTTCTAAATAATCAGATAATTTAGAAATTAATTTTCTTTTATATGTTATTAATTTAGCTATTATATTTTGATAATTTAACATTAATATAATTAAAAGTTAAATATGTTTTATAATTTAAAGCATTGTATAATGTTTTTAAAAAAATTTTTAGAAAATTATGAAATTTATATTTTATTTAAATTATCAAAAAGATTAATATTTTATTAGAAATTTATTTAAGATTTTACAATATAAATAAATTTTTATTAAATACTAATTTTGTGGTATATTTTTAATAATATTTATTGTATTTTAAAAAATAAAATCTTGTAAAATATATTCATTCTACACAGTTAATTGTTATTTTAATTAATTTAATTATTTTAGCTAAATTTAAATTTTTATTTTAACTATTTTTTAAATTTGTATTAATTAATTATGTAGAAGTGTCTATATAATTAAATATAAAATAAAAAATCAAGAATTTTAAAAAAAATAATAATTATCAATATTTGTAGATAAAAAATTATTTTTAATGTATTAAATATATTAAAAAATCGTTTTGAAATGAATAAATTTTATATAAAAACAAAATTATAAAATATAATATTTTTATTATATTAAATTTATTTTAGTAACTTTCATTAAAATTATTATTTGAAAAACTTTAATAATTAAATTAGGTAAAATTTGTACAATAAACTTTATCTAATTTACATTTATCGATTTTTCCTTTTTCCTATAATCTAAAGCTAAATAATCCAATTTTTTATATTGCGTTTAATTCCAAATATTTAAATATGATTAGGATCGTTAATAAAATGACAAAAAATTCCATACGATGAATATTTTAATTTTTCTTCTATGAAAAAAGCTCTTATTATAATTTCTCTTTATCTTCTGTTATTTTAACAATTTTATTATTAATATATTTAGAACAGATAATTTTAGTGTTTTTTTGAAAAATTTCCGCTACTAGATTTTAGTAAATTTTCTTTTATATAAAAAAATCATTTTTTAATATAATTAATACATTTAATAATATTTATTTTGAATACATAAAAATAATTCTACATTTATTAAACAAAATAATATTTTTAAAATAAATATATTAATTGATGTATCAAATTTAATCATTATACAAACTAAACTAAATCACATTCCAATATAATTTTATTTTTAAACATTTAAGATATGAAATTCATTTCATCATAAATTTGTTCTACCCAAGAATTAATTCTTTTAAAAGTTAAATTGGGCTGACGATCTTCGTCAATAGCTAAACCAACAAAATGTGTATCATTAATTAAACTTTTTGATGATTCAAAATTATAAGTTTCAATAGGCCAATTTCCAACAAATTTTGCTCCTTGTTTTTTTGTAATAATATAGATGCTATTTAAAGCATCACAAAAATATTCTGAATAATCTTCTTGATCTCCACATCCAAATATTGCAACTAATTTTCCAGTAAAATCTATTTTCTTTAATATTGGTGAAAAATTTTCCCAATCACATTGCATTTCCCCGTAATACCATGTTGGTATACCAAGTATTAATTTATCGTATCTTTCAATTTTTTTCTTATTAGATCTAGCTATGTCAAAAATATCGGATATATTTTTTCCAAGTTTTCTATGTATAATTTCAGCAACATTCTCAGTATTTCCAGTATCACTACCAAAAAAAATACCAATTTTTTTCATAAAAACCTTTTCTAATCTTTATTGTCTACATAATAACTAATATTAATAAAATAAATGTTAAATATTTTTAATTTTTAATAAAATATTGCAAATTTAAAATTTTATTCATTTAAACATTTTAATATATTTACAGCACGACGATTTTTTGCATGAGAAAATTCATCATAACCAAATGAAATAAGTTTTTCTTTTCCATAAGAAATAGTGTCAATTTGATTAATAGAAATTCCTTTATTTTGCAAATATTTCTTAACAGAATTGCTTCTTTTTTTTCCTAATGCAATATTATATTCTTCTGTTCCTCTTATATCCGTATGTCCTTCAATTATTACTACATAAGATGGGTTGTTTGACAAAAAGTTTGCATATTCATCTAATATGTGAAAAAACTCTGGACGAATTTCATATTTATTTAAATCGAAATATATAGTATTATTATATTGTAATTTTCGTAATGTTAAATGAAAATTTTCATTAGAATTATCTTGATTTATTTCATTTTCATTGATAATATTAAGTTCATTTTTTATATCTTGTGCAGAAATATCTTTTTCGTCTATATCAAAATTTATATCTTTATTATGATTATCACATGATGTGATTAATGCAAAAGAAACAATAAAAACCATTTTTTTAAGAAATTCAATAAACTTCATTTATTATTTCCTCTTAATAATTACTGTATTAATATATTGATTTTAGAAAAGTATAAAATATAAAATAACAAAATTTATATTTAATTATTAACTTTCTTACATAGTACACAAATATGATAAATATTACAATATTAATTTTTTAAATATAATCCTTTATATATCAAAATTGTGTAAATAATACGTAAATATATGAATGATGTTCTATATGATTTATTTATATTTTTAAATTTATATTTTATAAAATGATAAAATTATTCAATTTAATAATTTTAAATTAAATATTAATCAAATTAAAAAATATTTTTGTATTTTTATTTTAATTTTAAAATTACTATATATTATTCAGTATTTTTATATTTAAAAAGTTTTTTATAATTATTTATAATATTTTTGTTAATATTTATTTTAAAATTAAAAGTATTTTTGAATATTAATAATAATTTTTTTAAAATTTTATGCATATTTAGTTGAAATATAAACGATTCTATTTCAAAATTATATTTGAAGTAAAACAATAATTTTATTAAGTATATTAATGTTAAGTTAATTTAAAAAAATTTCACATTTATTTATTAATAAAGGATAAAATTTTTTAGCCAAAATATATAATTAGATATTTAATCTATGTTATTTAATGGATAAATTTTAAATAATTGGAAAAAATTAAATGTTGTTATAGAAGATAGATGTTCTAGTGATATTTTTTTTATTTTAGAAATAACGTATGCAATATTATTAATATATGCAGGTTGATTTTCTGTTCCCCTGTAAGGAATTGGAGCTAAATAAGGAGAATCTGTTTCTAATAATAAATAACTTAATGGAATGTATTGAATAGTCTTTTGCAAAATTTCTGAATTTTTAAAAGTAATGATACCAGATATTGATAGATATAAACCTAAATCTAAAAATTTTTTAGCTATTCTTCGATTTCCAGTGAAACAATGTATTACACCCCCACATTTTTCTATTTTTTCTTCTTGCAAAATATTCAATGTTTCTTTTTCTGCATTTCTAGTATGTATGATAACAGGTTTATTTATTTCTTTTCCGATTTGTATATGTTTTCGAAAAAATATTTTTTGTTGTTTTTTGTTATTTTTCTTACGAAAGAAATCCAATCCAGTTTCGCCTAGTGCTTTGACACAACTTAATTTAGATATAGAACGTAATTTTTGAAAATTACATAGTTTGTTAACATATAATGGATGAATTCCGCAACTTAATATTACATTATTATTATAATATCCTGTCATTTTAATAGTTGTATTAAAATCTGATAATGTATTGCAAACAGACAATATCATTTTTACATTGCATTTTTTTGCTTTTTTTATCACATCTTGTATATTTATATGTAGTGTTTCATAATTTAATTTACTAAGATGACAGTGTGAATCAACTAAAAACATATAATTAATGCCTATGAAATTTATTTCCAATTTAATAAAATATTAGTAAATAACAATTCTTGATTAATACTATCAAGTTTATAATATATTTTTTTACATTTTATCCAATTATTCCATTGCACATATATTTCATTAACAGAATAGCTTTGCACTATAAATTGTGTTAATTTTATTTGATCGATATTAATTAAAAAATTTTGTATTGCAAAATGTTGTTTTATAGAATCAGACAACAATGTTAAAATCCACAATATTAATTCTTGTGCATTATTTTTCAAGAAATCTGGTAATAAAAACAAAAAATTTTTTTTAAAAATTGCATATTTCATTTTTGAAAATAACATGTTCCGTTTTTTCCAAAGAACAGGTTGTAATAAATTTTTTGCTTTTATTGGAGAACCATTATAAATTCGCAACGCAGATTTAAGCTCAAAAACAGAATAATGGTTGTTAGTGATTTTTTTACTTAACCAATTTAATCCAATTTTTTCTTCAGGATACGGAATTTTCCAATAAAAGCAATAACTCTTAATTCTCGTTAATTCTTCTAACGGTTCTTTTAAACAAACAAACAGAAAATAAGTGTTTTTTGGTGGATTTTCTAATACTTTTGATATTAAACGAATAATTCGTTTCGAAAAAAATTCAATATAATATATAGATATTACTTTGGTTTTTCCATAAAAAGGAAATCTATATACATTATCAATAAAACAATATAAATTTTCTAAATTAATTGAATCGTTTTTTTTATTCGAGAGTTTTATTTCATAATAATCAGGATAACTATTAACTTGCATCAATTTACAATAATAACACATACCACAATTTTTTATGTTATTGGGTTCAGAACATATTAACCAACAACTAATAGTGTAGCACAAAATATCTTCTCCTACATTGTACAGACTATGTAAAAATAAAGGAAAACATTCTTTGTTTTTATTTTTGTAATTATTTAAAATTTTTTCATACGAATCGATTAGCCAAGGATATAAATTTTTATTTAGTGTTTTTTTTTTCATTTTAACCAGTTTTTTAATGTATTTTTTATAGAATTATTAACTTTTTCCAGAGTTTCATTAGCATCGATAATAAAAGTATATTTATTTTTTTTTGCTAATTTTTTATAATAAAAACGAGTTCTTTTAAAAAAAGATAATGTTTCTTTTTCAATACGATCTGTTTTATTTCTTTTTTTTATACGAGATAAACCAACTATAGGAGATACATCTAAATAAAATATTAAATTAGGATGAAAATTTTTTAATATTGAATAATGTAGTACTTTAAGTAAATTTTTATTTATTTTTCTCCCTCCTCCTTGATATGCAAAAGAAGAAAAATCGTGCCTATCACATATTACCCAAGAACCTTGTAATAAAGCTGGTTTAATAATATTTTCAACTAATTGCGCTCTTGCTATGTAACACATAAGCAATTCTGCATACTTGGTAATTGGTTCTTGTTTAAATCCTGTTTTTATTAATACACGCATTTTCTCTGCTAACGGCGTTCCACCAGGTTCTCGTGTTTTAATAATATTAAAAATACCATAATTATGTAAAATTTTTATTATTTCTTTAGATGCAGTTGTTTTTCCTGCACCTTCTAAACCTTCAACTACAATAAATTTTCCTAACATAAAATTCCTGTTACAACAGTGTACTTTTTATTAACATAATATATGAAAATTATTATTGAATAAAACTACATTTTATATAATTTAAAATTTATATGTGATATATAAAATATTTTACAAATAAATTAAAACTTACAAAATTTTACAAATTTTATAAAAATGTAGTTTTATTTGTTAATAATATCAAATTAAAAAGATTTTGAATAATTAAAATTTTGTTTTTATTAAAATGGATGAATAAAATAACTTATTAATTTATAATATGTGTCTATTTTTTTTTATAAAATCAATGGCAGATTGAATAGTGGTAATTTTTTCTGCTTCTTCATCAGGAATTTCAATATGAAATTTTTCTTCTAATGCCATAACTAATTCTACAATATCAAGTGAATCTGCCCCAAGATCATCAACAAAAGAAGCACTATTTATTACTTCTTTTGTTTTAACACCTAAGTGTTCAACAATAATTTTTTTTACATTTTTTTCGATAGTATTCATATTATTAAATTCCTATCAAGATTTTTCGCAATTTTATAATATTTAAGAGACAAATATAAAATTTTTAATTTTATTTAAACTTTTAATAAAATTTATACTAACTATTTTATTATGGCATATACATACCACCATTAACATGAATTGTTTCTCCAGTAATATATGATGCTTTTTCGGAAGCAAAAAAAGCAACAATATTAGCAATATCCTTGATATTTCCAAATCGTTTTATTGGAATTTTAGATAATATTTTTGCACGTTGTTTATTCGACAAAGATTTGGTCATATTAGTAATAATGAATCCTGGAGCTATAACATTTACTGTTATTCCTTTATGTGCTACTTCTTTTGCTAATGATTTACTAAACCCAATTAAACCTGCTTTAGCTGCAGAATAATTTGTTTGTCCAATATTTCCTATACTTCCAATGACAGAACCAATTGTTATGATTCTACCGTAACATTGTTTAATCATATATCGTATTACTCTTTTAGAAATACGAAATATAGATGTTAAATTTACATTTATAACAGATTGCCATTCTTTTTCTTTCATATTTATTAATAAATTATCACATAAAATTCCTGCATTATTAATTAAAATATCAACTTTTCCAAAATTTCTTTGTATTTTTTTAAAAAAATTATCAATAGAATCTACATTAGATATATCCAATTTCATTCCTTTTCCTTTACCATATTTCTTTATATAATTATTAATTTTTTCAACTCTTAAGATATCAGTAGAAGTTCCGATAACAATAGCACCTTTAATTAAAAATATTTTTGTAATTGCATATCCAATACCTTTTCTTGCTCCAGTTACCAATACAATTTTATTTTTAAAACTCATTTTTATCTCCAATAATTTTGCTGATTTATTGCTAACATTAAAGACATATAATCGTTTATTGATATTCCTGTTAAAGAACTAATATTTTTTTTCACAAGTCCAGTCAAAATTTTTCCTGGACCCATTTCCAAAGATACTGTTATTCCTCTGTCAAAAAAATATTGTACAATATTACTCCAATGAACTGGATTATACATTTGTCTAATTAAAGATTTTTTAATGATTATAGGATCATTTTCTACACATACATTCACATTATTTACTACTGGAATATTTGGTTTTGATATGATTAACGTTTTCAATTTTTCTTTTAATTTCTTAGCAGCTGGTTTCATTAGCAAACAATGTGAAGGAATACTAATAGGAAGAGTAAATACATTTTTTGCTCCAGCTTTTAAACAAGCAATTTCAGCACGTTTTACAGCTGATTTATGTCCAGAAATTACAATTTGCGTTGGGGTGTTAAAATTTGCTGGCTCCACAATTTGTTCTTGTTTAACATTATTACAAATAAAACGAATACTATTAATATCTAAACCAATTATAACAGACATGGAACCTGTACCTAAAGGAGACATTTTTTGCATAAGTTTGCCACGGAATTCTACTAATTTAATTGCTGCAACAAAATCTATACTTTCAGAACATACTAATGCTGAATATTCCCCTTGACTATGTCCAGCCATTAATTCTGGCATTTTTCCGCCTATTTTTTTCCAAATTTTCCATATTGACACTGATGCAGCTAATATCGCGGGTTGGGTTTTCCAAGTTTTATTTAATTCAACTTCTGGTCCATTTTGTACTAATTTCCATAAATCGTATCCTAAAACAGTTGATGCTTCGTTAAAAGTATCAATTACTTCTGTATATATTGTAGAAAGATTTGATAACATTCCTATTTTTTGAGAACCCTGCCCTGGAAATACTACAGATAAAATAGTCATTCTCCTTAAAAATCAATTAAAAATAAAATAATGTTGAACTTCAAGTAAATTCTTTTCAAATGTTTCTAAAAAAATTAAATATTCTTTTCGAATTTATTTATCCCGTATTCTTTATTCCGACCTAATGGAATAGATTCGGTAGAGAAGTATTTTTACATTTATTAAATATAATAACTTTTTTCATATCTATTTTAATTTTTTTTTGCACAAGAGCAATAATATGAAAATTTGCTTGATACAAAATTAGCTAATTTAATTTTTTTATAATTAAAATTAAGAGTTTCATTTATAATATGTATTAATTCACATCTTGTTATCTTAATATCTCATCGAAATACACTTGAATAAATTATAAGAAGAAGGACTAATATGCTTTATAATAAAGCAATGTTAATATTTTATTACACTTTCCATTAACGTGTAAATAGATGGAAAAATACTCAGTTATTGGATTAACCTGTACTGTACTTAAATCTATTCTAAATAAAATTAGAGTATCTCTATCATTTGGATCAAGAATTTGACTTATTGTATTAGATTCAATAAATAACACATATTTGGTTACATTATTTTTGATATAATTATCTACTACACTAAGCATATAAATAACTTTCAAAACATGTTGCTTCTTATTAAATCAAAAAAAATATCATTAATATTTAAATTATATTGAATTGGCAAACAGAGCTCAAAAGTATGAATAGAAAAAAATAATAACTACAATGATCATTCCAGTTTTATTAATACGAATACCAAATATATTTAACGTTTTGTTTAGCGGAACATAATTTTCATTTTAAAAACAGTTTCGTTAGTATTTGTACAATATAATGATTATAAATTCTAATTCTTCAATAATCCATTAATTCGAAATATTTTTCATTTTTTTCAAATTAAAATTAAATAAACTACGCTCAGATAGATAACTTTTTGTATCAAAAATTTTAGTAAATATTAAATAACTTATTATATTGACAATAAAAATTTATAAAAGATTAATTTAATATTACATAAATTCAAAACTAATAAATAATTTAAAACAAAAAATTTTTTAAATATCAAATTAAATATTACAAATATATAATATTAAAGATATTAAACATATAATATTATAATAAATATATTTATAAATTATTTAATTGGTTTAATGAAAACACTTTAATATATTTACACTTTATGTTTTAAATCAATATTTATTTTTTTTCCTCTATAATAATTATTAACAGTAACATGATGTCTTATATGTGTTTCCCCAGAAATATTATCAATTGATAATATCGGAAAAAGAATTTTTGTATGAGAACGACGCATTCCTCTGCG
This sequence comes from Candidatus Westeberhardia cardiocondylae, assembly GCA_001242845.1. Taxonomy (GTDB): domain Bacteria; phylum Pseudomonadota; class Gammaproteobacteria; order Enterobacterales; family Enterobacteriaceae; genus Westeberhardia; species Westeberhardia cardiocondylae. The sequence continues at coordinate 279,079 of LN774881.1, read as the reverse complement.
AGATCGAGTAGATTTATTTTTTTGAACAGCCATTATAATTTCCCTCTTTAGACTATTTATTATTAATTTTAATTAAATCCATTATATATTTAAAAAATACTATATTTACATAAAATTTTTTATAATAAATAAATAATAATGTAAAATAATTCTGTTAATGTTAAGTTTAAAAAAATAAAAATATTATTTTATATATTATGTTTTCACTTATTCAAACAATATATAATATTTGTATATATTATTTCATATTATTTTATATTTAACAAATATCTCTATAAAATTAATTAATAAATAATAAAATATATTTATGTAAATAATATAAAATATTAATTTATAAAATTCTATCATAATTATTTATTTTATGTAAATAAAAGTTAAAAATAAACTATATTTTATTTTAAAAAAACTACTCCTTCATTTAATTTTAATTAAAACATAATGTTAAAATTAATAAATTATTTTCAAATAATAAATATGCGTAAAATTTTATTTTTTACAATAAAATATTTTATATAATTACTTTTGATAAAATTGATTAAATTTAAAAAATAGTATAAATATCAATCTATTTTTAATTATATTAATTTTTATATTACACGTTTAATTCATTGTTATTAGATCGTAATTTTTTTAAACATTGAGATAAATGTTTATCCAAAGGTGCTGTAATTGAAAAAATTTCATTAGTATTTGGGTATTGGAAAGATAATGAATATGCGTGTAAAAATAATCTGTCAATACCAAAATTTTTAAGTTTAAGATTGAATTCTTTATCACCATACAAAGCATCATATGCAATAGGATGTCCTGCGTATTTAGCATGTACTCTAATTTGATGAGTTCGTCCAGTAATCAGTTTCGCTTTAACTAATGTTGCAAATGAAGAAAAATTTTCCTTTACTTTAAAAAGAGTTTTTGAATATTTTCCGTATTTTTGATTAATTTGAACGATACGTTTTCCATTTTCTAATCTTTTTTTAAATAATGGAATGGTTATATTTTTTATTTTAGAAGACCATTTTCCTTTTACTAGCGCTAAATATTTTTTATTAATTTCTTTTTTTTGCATAAGATCGTGTAATTTTCGCAATATTGAATTTTTTTTTGCTATTAATAAAATTCCTGAAGTATCGCGATCTAAACGATGAACCAATTTTAAAAAATTAGTTTTTTTATAATAAAATTTTAGCATTTCAATAATTCCATATTTCAAACCACTACCTCCGTGTACAGCCATACCTGTAGGTTTATTTATAACAATTAATTCTTTATTTTCATATAAGATGAATTTATGAAATGAAATTTTTTTGAAAAAATTTTTTCTTGTTTTTTCAATTTTAACAGGAGGAATACGAACAATATCATTTTTTTGCAATTTATAATTATGTTTAACTCTTTTTTTGTTAATCCTTACTTTTCCTTTACGAATAATACGATAAATCATATTTTTCGGAACTGTTTTAAAGTATTGAAATAAAAAATTATCAATACGCTGCAAAGCATTATTTTTGGTAATAGTTATAATATGTAGTTTTAAATATATTTGTTTTTTCATAAAATGAAACATAATATTTTGTTATTATTTATATTATTTTTTAAAATAAAATTCATAATTTAAATATAATGTAATTTATTTTATTTTTTGAAATATCATTTTATTAATCAATTAATATATTTAAATATTAGATATATTTAAATTTTTATTTATTTAAAATAAATAATTAATTTTTAAAATTAAAAAAAATTTTCTAATTAAAATTTGTCTTTAAATATAGAAGATTATAATGATATAATAATAGTAGTTGTTATTAATATACAAAACATATTTATACAATGTATTAAATAAAATTTCAAACATATTTGAAGATAATTTTGAATTAATATTATTAAAATATTGAATGAACCTTATAAATTATATCTATAACAATTAATGTTGAATTTATGTAAAACTTTAAAAATACACTAGATTTATATAATTATAAATTTTTAGGAATCAATAAAAATTGATTCGTAAAAATTTAACATAAATAAAATTAAACAGATTTTAGTTGTTAAACAAAAATATAATTAAAAAAATTGATTTAATTATAATATTGAATGGAATAAATAAATTACAATGAAAAGAATGTTGATTAATGCAAATTCACAAGAAGAATTACGAATAGCTTTGATAGATGGAAAAAAATTATATGATTTGAATATAAAAATTCCTGGATATGAACAAAAAAAATCTAATATATACAAAGGAAAAATTACTCGCATAGAACCTAGTTTAGAAGCAGTTTTTGTAAATTATGGGGTTGAAAAAAATGGTTTTTTACCTTTTAAAGAAATTTCACCAGAATATTTACCAATTGAATATTTTTTACATCGAAATAAATTTAATATCAGAGATATATTACGAGAAGGGCAAGAAATAATTGTACAAATAAATAAAGAAGAAAAAAGAAATAAAGGTGCTGCATTAACTACTTTTATAAGCTTAGCAGGTAGTTATCTAGTATTATTTCCTAACAGCGCGAATTCTGGAGGTATTTCTAGACGTATTATTGGAAAAGATCGTGTTGAATTAAAAGAAATGTTATCTTTATTAAATCTTCCTATTGGAATGAGTGCAATAATTCGTACTGCTGGATTAAAAAAAAAGATAGAAGTATTGCAAAGAGATTTATCTTTTCAATTAAAAAATTGGGAAATAATTAAGGAAATTTCAATGAATTGCGAAGCTCCTTTTTTAATTCATCAAGAAAGTAATATAATTATTCGTGCTTTTCGAGATTATTTGAGACCCGATATTTCTGAAATATTAATCGATAATACTCAAATATTAACTTTAGCAAAAAAATATATTACTTTACTGGGACGTAAAGATTATATTAATAAAATTAAATTTTATAATAGTGAAATTCCTTTATTTAGCTATTTTCAAATTGAATCACAGATTGAATCTGTATTTCAACGAGAAATTAGTCTTCCTTCTGGAAGTTCTATTACTATAGATACTACGGAAGCATTGACAGCTATTGATATTAATTCCGCAAAATCTACGAAAGGGAATGATATTGAAGAAACTGCTTTCAACACAAATTTAGAGGCTACGTATGAAATTGCTAGACAACTTCGATTGCGAGATTTAAGTGGTTTAGTGGTCATTGATTTTATAGACATGTCCCCAATTCAACATCATCGTGAAATAGAAAATTGTCTTCGCGAAGCAACAAAACAAGATCGAGCGCGTATTCAAATAGGAAAAATATCTCATTTTGGACTATTAGAATTATCTAGGCAAAGAATTAACTCTTCTATAGTTGAATTCAAGCGAAATGTTTGTCCTACCTGTAAAGGTAGTGGAACTATTCAAAAAAATACATCACTTTCTTTGTCTATATTAAAAAATATAAATAAAAAAATTCTAGAAAAAAATACACACGTTAGCTATATAATAGCTCCTATCTCTATCATATCTTATTTGCTAAGTGAAGAAAAAAAAATTACAAATAACACAGAAAGACGATATCGAAATAAAATTCATGCTATTGTTGATCCAGATAATTGTATAAAAATTTCAAAATACACAATATTTCGTATTAAAAAAGGTGAAAAATTTTCTGTAAAAAACTATTTATCACAGAATTTTATCAAATAAAAAATTTTACAAAATTAAATAATATGTATTTAAAATACAAAATTTTAAAAACAAAACTTCAACTAAATATTTATTTGTTCCCTATTCAAAATTTATTTTTTATATTTAAAATAAATTTACAAAAATATTTTCATAAATTTTTATAAATAAAATTTTATTAAATTTTTAAATTTAATAAATTAAACCAAGATTTTATCTTTTAAAATAAAAACTTCTAACATTTTAAAATAAACATTTAGAATTAATATTATTAAAATTTTACATACACTATTTATGCAAATTTCTAATTCTTTATATATTTTTATATATATTAGGAAAAATTCAAAAACAATATATTTTTATTATGTAAATTCACTATAAATTGATAACTTTAATAGATAAATTAATTTTTATATGTTTTAACTTTATTATAAAGTTATATTTTATAATGTAATTAAACATTCATATATTTATAGTTTATTAATATTTTGGAAAATATATTTAATAATTAAATTTAATTTCTCAATTTAGGAGCTTGAAGTTGAAGGCGAATAGACTTTGCTAATTCATCTAATGTTGGTTGTTCTGGATGGTTTAGAAATAATTCATACCCTATTTGCACTTCTGCAAGGTAAGTATGCACTGGTTTTCCTTCATCATCTTCCATAACAACATGATACCAAGGTGCTTTTCGCAAGCTATCATCGATTGCAATTTCATCTAATGTTGGTTTTTCTAAAGAATATTCAGGATCAACATCAATAATTACACCTAAATATCCTAAAAGTTTATGCCTTACTTGTTGTCCTATGCAAAATTTACTTGTAATCATAAGACCCCCAAAAAACCTAATTCATATCAGAAAATTTAAAATGTAAAAATTTATAAATTTATTCATTTAAACTTTGTAAATTTATTCAAAAATTCAACTTATCAAACTTAATTCTTATTTAGATTAAATCAGCACAAAATTTTTTATTTTATAAATATACTTTTACAAACATCTTTCTTGTTTAGGTAATCCTGAAATTTTTACCGCTTGCTTCATTGGTCCACCAGGGAATAAATAAAATAAATAACAACTATTACATTTTTTATTTTCAAACTCTTTTAGCATTTTATTTACTAATATACGAAAACTAGGTAAAGTATTAAAATGAAAATAAAAAGAACGAAAAAAATTAATTATTTTCCAATGTTCTTCACTCAGAGTTATTCCTTCGCAATTAGCGATTTCTATAGCTATATTTTTATTCCAATCAAAAATATTATTCAAATATCCATCAGAATCAACAGAAACATTTTTTATTGATTTCATAAAAATTTTATGCACAGAACCCATTATTTTAAAATTTCTTTTAACGTTTTCAATTAAATAAATTTTAGATTTATAAACCACTATATAAAACACATGATATTGTTGTTAACAACACACTAATAAAAATAAAAACAAAAATACACAAAAATACTACAAAATAAAAAAATAAGATAACGTGTCAATATTATTACACGAAAAAATTTTAGCACATTTATTTTTACAACTACTATTCTTTTTTAAAAAATTAATTTTTATTTAATTAACAATGAATTTAATCAAGTAACAAAAAAATTTATCATGTTTGTTTACGAAATATACTTATAAAACTAACAAAAATATTATATAACGAAACATATAAACTGACAGTAGCACGGATATAATTATTTTCCCCTCCATAAATAATATTACTTGTTTCCCATAAAATAGCAGCAGAAGAAAACAGAATAAACATTACACTAATAGTGAGCGATAATGCTGAAATTTGTAAAAAAATATTAGAAATAATTGCTCCTAAAATAACGATGAATCCAGCCATCATCATTCCAGATAAGAAAGACATATCTTTTTTAGTCGTTAAAACATATATAGAGCAAGATAAAAATACAGATGCTGTTCCTCCCAATGCCAATGTAATTACATTACCCGATCCTATTGATAATAACATATTAAGCAAAGGCCCCAAAGTATATCCCATAAAGCCAGTTAAAGCAAATGTTGCTACAATCCCAGCTGAGCTATTAGCTAATTTATGTACTAAAAATAGTAACCCATAAAACCCAGATAACATTACAATTATTCCTGGAGATGGAAGCTGATATAAAACACTTATAGTAGCAATTAAAGCAGAAAAAGCTAATGTTAAAGATAATAAAAAATAAGTATTTCGTAAAACTTTATGAGTATTTAATAAAGACTGCCCGCTCGAAGACGTTACAATAAAACGATTCATATTAATTCCCCCAATGCAAATATTAATAAATTTATATACACTATACAAATATTATATATTTTATAAATAAAATTTGATATATACAAAATTTTTTGAATTATTTTATAATTTGGAATATAAATTCTGATTTTAATATCTCAAATATTCTTTACAAAAAATAATACATTATCTATAATTTCTAATTATGGAGAAGTGGCCGAGTGGTTTAAGGCGCCGGTCTTGAAAACCGGAAACGTAAAACGTTCTAGAGTTCGAATCTCTACTTCTCCGAATTATTTTAATAATAATTTAAATAACTTCTTTCAAATAATTGAAAGATTTATTATTAAATAATATAAAAAACAAAAAACCCAATTCACATTATATATATCAAGAATAAATTAATCAATATTTATTTATTAATTAAATTTAAATATTTACTTGAAAATTATAAATCAAAATCCAAATTATTCATAATTACATATTTGATATATTGATACTCATAAAAACAATTTAATATTAAACATATATGTTTGTATATGAATATTAAATATTATGTAAATGTAATTACATAACCATAAATGATTATATATTTGTTATTTATTTAAAATCATATAAATTTTATTTATATAGGAAATTTTTTTAAATTTTTAAAAACAAAATTTAATATGATATTTATACATTTAAATAACTTATTTATAAAATATTTTCATTTTTTATAATCATAAAATTTTATAATGTAAAAAATAAATTTTATATAAAAAATAAATTTTAAATTATTTCAAAAATTGAAAAAATCTTATTTAGTTAATTTATTAATTTATAAAACTGTTTTAATATAACAAATATATTTTAAAATTTTACTTAAATAAAATTTACAACAATTAAACTTTAACTTATAAAGATAAGATCTTTCTTTATGGAAAAATAATGAAAACACAAAATATTTTTAAAAACATTATACAAAAAAAAATACACTCTGATATTATTTATCAAGATAAATTAGTAACAGCATTTTCAGATATTAATCCAAAAGCACCAATTCATATTATAATTGTTCCTAATATCTTTATACCCACTGTAAATGATGTAAAAAAAGAGCATGAAATTACGCTTGGTCGGTTTTTTACTGTTGCAGCAAAAATTGCTACCAAAAAGAAAATTGCCAAAAAAGGATATAGGCTAATTGTGAATTGTAATAAACATGGAACACAAGAAATTTATTATTTACATATGCATTTATTAGGAGGAAAACAATTAAATTGTTTACCGTAAATAATTACATAAAATATATTTTTAAATTAAAATGTTATAACTTTACATAGTTTCATATTTCATGAAATTTATAAAAATTTGTTTTATATTTAATCGTATTAAATTTTAATATATATAAACAGCATATTCGTATTTAATATAAAAATTAATTAAATATAATAATTTGTATATGAAAAATTTAAATTAATGAAATTAAAATTTCAATATTGAAGTAGAATTAAAAGAATTAAATAAACAAAATTGTATTCACATCAAGATATTATATCTATTAAATTACTTTAAACAATTTTTAAATAAAATTTATAATTTAATATTAATTAATAAAAGATATATTTTTTTTAACTTTATCTAATAAAATATTTATAAAATGTAATCTCTCATCAAATTTTATGTAATTATGAATAAATTTTAATTCCATTGATGTATTTGATATATAATATCTATTAAAATATTTTTTTATTAATTTGATTAAATAAAGAAAATTAATATGACCAATTGAATAAAATTCAATTAATCCATCTCTGTTTGTGCTTTTTATTTTTTTAATTTTTAAAAATTTTGCTTTTTCTCTAATATAAACTAAAGAAAAAAGATATTCCGCTGATTTTGGAAGAGGCCCAAAACAATTAATAATCATTTTTTTTAATTTTTCTATTTGACTGCATTTTTTAATATCAGAAATTTTTTTATATAATGATAAACGTATATTTACATTTGATATATAATCTTCTGGAAAGAATGCTGGAACACCTAGTTCTATTTCAATATCTTGTTGATTTAAAATATCATTTAAAGATAATTTTTTTCCATTTTTCAATGTATCAATTGTATCTCTTAAAAGATTCATATATAAAGAAAAACCAATATTTTGTATATCTCCGCTTTGGTCTTCTCCAAACAAAGCACCTGGACCCCTAATTTCTAAATCATGTGTTGCCAATGAAAATCCAGATCCTAAAGTCTCTAAAGAAACAATAGCTTCCAATCTCTTAGAAGCATTTTTACTAAGTTCTTTTAAAGATGGTATTAGCAAATAAGAATAAGCTTGATTACATGATCGTCCTACACGGCCTCGTAGTTGATACAACTGTCCTAATCCAAATCGATCAGCTCGTTCAATAATAATGGTATTAACATTAGCAATATCTATTCCAGTTTCGATAATTGTTGTACATACTAATACATTAAATAACTTATGATAAAAATCATCCATAACTTGTTTTAAATCGCGTTCTTTCATTTTTCCATGAGCAATAGAAACAGAAATATTTGGCAACATTTTCTTTAAAGAAAAAGCTGTTTTTTCAATAAAATTTATATCATTACAAAGATAATAAACTTGCCCGTTTCGAAAAATTTCTCTAGATATGGCTTCACAAATTATATTTTTATCATATTCACATACAAAAGTTTTTATTGATTTTCTTTTAGCGGGAGGAGTAGAAATAATAGATAAATCGCGTATACCATGAATTGCCATATTTAATGTTCTGGGAATAGGTGTAGCAGTTAAAGTTAACATATCTATATTTTCGCGAATAGACCTTATTTGTTCTTTATGTCGAACACCAAACCTTTGTTCTTCATCAATAATTAATAATCCCAATCTTTTCCATTTAACATCACGTTGTAATAATTTATGTGTTCCAATTAAAATATCTATTTCACCTATATGAGTATTTTTTAAAATCCTATTTTGTTCTTTTTTGTTACAAAATCTAGAAATCATTTCTACACATATTGGCCAATTAGAAAATCTATTTTTAAAATTATAAAAATGTTGTTGTGCTAATAAAGTTGTTGGAACTAATACAGCAACTTGTTTATTATTTTGTATAGCAATAAAAGCTGCACGCATAGCAATCTCTGTTTTTCCAAAACCCACATCCCCACAAATCAAACGATCCATAGAAAATGGTTGTAACATATCATATAACACAATATCCATAGCGTTTTTTTGATCTGGAGTTTCTTCGTAAGGAAATTTTTCACAAAAAGATTTATATTCTTTTTTATTATATTGAAAAGAATAACCTTTTTTTGCTATACGTTTTGCGTAAAAATTTAATAATTTAATAGAAATATCTTGAATTCTTTTCAAAACTTTTTTTTTTAAACGTATCCAAATGTTATTTCCCAATTTATGTAACGGAATTTGTTCTTTTGTAGATCCAATATACCGGTCTATTAAATACAATGAAGATATTGGTACATATAATTTGTCATTGTTGAAATAACGAATAATTAAATACTCCATTTTTATTCCATTAATTTCTAATGTTTTCATTCCATCGTATCTTCCAACCCCATATTTAACATGTACTATGGGTTGCCCAATATATAATTCATACAACGAAACATTTTTTAAATTTAAATTTGTATTAGTATATTTATTTTTTATGTTCTGTTTCATAATATATAAAACTATCTAATTAATATCCATATTAAATTATATAAATTTTATAAAATTTTTCAAATATCTAAAATATAAATAATAATATTAATTATCAAAATAAAATTTAAATTTCCATAAATATGGAATTTGATAAATTATACAATTCAAAAATTATTTTATAATATAGTTTAATTATTAAAATTTAATAAGCACTGTATAAATATAAACAAATTTTTTTTAATATATAAATATTTTGATAATACAAATAAAATTGAAATATGGAATTTAAATAATAAAACATAAAAAATCTATTTTTTTTCTCTAAATCAATTTAAATGCAATTAAAATTATTTATACAAAATTTATAAAAATTTTTATATAAAATTAATTATACTTCTTTTAAAAAACCCTTTTATTAAAAATTATATTATTTTTAAAATTAAAAAAATATAATTTGAAATCTTAATTAAATTATCAAAATCATATTAAAATATGATACATAATCAAATAAATAAAAGATATAAAAGTTTAAATTCATTTAAGATTATTAAAATTTTAATGAACTCTTAATGATAAGAAATTTTCCATTTAACTTATATCAATAAATTTTGAATAAAATAATCAAATTTATATATAATATCCAAAAAAATCAGTTAATTTTCTTAAATTTATATTTTTAAAACTGTAAATGTTGTTTAATTATATGACCACAACATTTTCCATTTATTTTTAAAAACAAAAAAATTATTGATTAATTGTAAATACAATATAATCATGGGAATTGTAATAATATTAAAAATTTCTTGATAAAAAACTTTTTACATTTTAAAACAATTTATTTTTTTATATTAAAAATAAGATAACCATTAATATTTTAAATATATAAAATAAATTCTTTAATTTTATTAAATTACGAAAATTCTAAGAAATATTTTATTATTTTATTGTTATGAAGAATGAAATTTTTCACTTTATTTAAATAAAATTCATTATACTAACATTTTGAATGTATTATTTACATAATCTATTTCTCAAATAAAATTTCATTTTATTTTAGTTATAAACTTATATATTTGAAATAAAACAAAATAAAAAAATTTATATTCATTCTTACAATTTATTTGATATATAGCTACTTATTCATTAACTCAAATAAACATAATTTTATATATTTCTTAATATTTTATAACATTTTGATTAAAATATATTATAATATTTCAAATTAAATATACTCAAATTAGACTAATATTATTTATATTAAAATTAAAATTTAATTTTAAAATTCATGTAAATTAAAACTTAACATAATAATTTTCGAGATTTAATAATACCACCTCCTAGACATCGTTCATACATATAAAAAACAGCTGATTGCCCTGGGGAAATAAAAGAAACTGGCTTATTAAAAAAAACTTGTATATGATTATTTGGCAAAAATTTTATTAAACAAGGAACATCAACGTGTCTATAACGAACTTTTACTGTACATTGTAATGATTTACATGATATATCCAAATTTATCCAATTTAATTCATTAACTACCATACTAATAGATTTCAAATAAGGACTATTTATTCCTTGAACCACAAATAAATAATTATTTATTAAATCTTTATCTACTACATACCAAGGAGCAGATTTATTATTATGTATCCCACCAATTCCCAATCCTTTTCTTTGTCCTATTGTGTAATACATTACACCTTGATGGTATCCAATTTTTTCTCCAGTAATAAAAGAAATAATCAATCCTGGTTTTTTTGGAAGATAACGACTGAGAAAACATCGAAATTTTCTTTTTCCAATAAAACAAATTCCAGTTGAATCTTTTTTATCAGCAATTGACAAATTTAGCTGAGAAGCAATATGCCGCACTTTTTTTTTAATTAAATTTCCTAATGGAAATATGCAGATTGAAAGATGAATATTATTAAGATTATATAAAAAATAACTTTGATCTTTATTACAATCTAAACCACGTAATAACCAATATTTATTTTTCATCTTAAGACTACGTACATAATGTCCAGTTGCAATATAATCTGCTCCAAGATTTTTAATAGAAAATTCTAAAAAAACTTTAAATTTTATTTCTTTATTACATAATACATCTGGATTAGGTGTTCGACCAAATTTATATTCTCGTAAAAAATGTAAAAAAACATTATCCCAATATTCAGAAGAAAAATTTGCTGTATGTAATACAATTCCTAATTTTTTACATGTTTCTTGAGCATCTGTTAAATCTTTTTTTGCCATACAATATTCTGCGTGATCTTCTTCTTCCCAATTTTTCATAAATAATCCTTCTACTAAATACCCTTGTTTTTTTAATAAAAATGCAGAAACAGAAGAATCTACACCACCAGACATACCTACTATTACCTTTTTCTTTAAAAGATTATGCATAATTTTCCAAAATAAAATGTTAATAATAAAATATGTAAAGTATATTTTTATAAAAATAAATATAATATTAAAATTGATAATTCATTTTTAAAAATAAAAAATAAACAATATTAATACGTTATTAAACAAAAAATATCATGTTAATTAATATTAACGTGATAACACTAAATATATTATAAATTTTATATAATATTTTGTTTAAATATCAATTTTTTCATCTTGTAAATTAGCATAATAAGAAGATCTTATAAACGGGCCACATGCTACGTATGTAAATCCTATAGATAAAGCTGTTTTTTTTAAAATATGAAATTTTTTTACAGTAACATAACGTTTAACAGGTAAATGTTTGAAAGTAGGTTGTAAATATTGGCCAATTGTCAATATATCAACATTACATTTATATAAATCTTGCATAACTGTTATTATTTCTTGATCTGTTTCTCCTAATCCTACCATTAAACCAGATTTTGTACACACATTTAAATTATGTTTTTTAAAATTTTTAAGTAATTCTAGCGAATGTTCATAACTAGCATAAGGACGAACTTTTTTATAAAGTCGTGGAACAGTTTCTATATTATGATTAAATACATCAGGAGGAGTTGTATTAATAATATTTAAAGCTCTTTCTAATTTTTTTCGAAAATCAGGAACTAAAATTTCAATACGAATTAAAGGATTTTTTAAACGAATTTGTTTAATACAATCAACAAATTGTTTTGCCCCACCATCACGAAGATCATCTCTATTTACTGATGTCAAAACCACATATTTTAATTTCATTTTTAAAATCGTTCTTGCTAAACGTTTCGGCTCATTAGCATCTGGAAGATTACTGGGTCGTCCATTTTGTACATTGCAAAATGGACAACGCCTCGTACAAATTTTCCCCAGTATCATAAATGCTACAGATCCTGCATTAAAACATTCTGGTAAATTTGGACAAGAAGCTTCTTCACATACTGAATTTAAATTATTTTTTTGTATAATTTTTTTGATGTTTTGTATACGAGAAGTGTTTGATGGTATTTTAATTTTTATCCAAAAAGGTTTTTTTAGCATAATTAATTTTAATATAAAATATACATTAGAAATAAATCATACATTATATTTAAAATTTTTATTTATATGATGAATATTATTTAACATATAATGTTCTATTAATATAAATATAATTTACAAAAAATTTATTTATTAAATATGATATTTATTTATAAAATAATACAAGTTTAAATTTTATATTTTTTTTCTTTCCACGATTTTATATCACTACATTTAACATGTAAAAAACGAGATAGATTTTCTAATAATATTGGAATTACTTCTTTTTCTTCTGTTACAACAGAATGATTACTCATTTGCGTCATGCGCAACCCGGAGTAACCACAAGGATCAATATAAGAAAAAGGTGTTAAATCCATATTAACATTCAAAGATAAACCATGTGATAAATATTTATTACTAATTCGTAATCCTAAAGAACAAATTTTTTTTTTATTAACATATACTCCTGGAGAATTAATTATAGAATAAGAACTAATAGAAAAATAGGATAACGTTGTAATGATTATATTTTCTAACAAAACAATTAAATTAGATATTTTAAATATTTGATTTCGTAAATTTAATAAAATATATATAATTTGTTGTCCTGGTCCATGATATGTAATACCCCCTCCCCGATTGCTTTGCACTATAGGAATAGTGTTAAATACTTTTGGAAAATTAAATTTTTGATTTTTTCCTTGAGTAAAAACATGCGGATGTTGCACTAACCAAATTTCATCAAAATCAGAAGAAGTACGATGATCAACAAAAAAATTCATCGCATTCAAAATTTTTTCATATGGTTGTAAACCTAAATATCGAACAATTATAAAATTTAACATATAAAAATAATATCTATTATATAATGAAAAATTTATATAGTAACTATAAAATCTTAATACGAATTTAGAAATTATATCTAAAATCAATTAAAAATAATTCAAATATGAATAGAACACTTATTCAAAAAAATTTTCTAATTCATTTTTTTATTTTAAAAATATCATGAATAATAGTAATTACTATCGATTAAAATAACTATGTAAATTGCAAAATTACTTTTATTTTATAAAATAATATTTCTAAAAAATTTTATACAATTATATACCAAATTAATCAAATAAGTTGGAAAAATTTAAAATAGAATCTATAAATATTTCGTATTACAAAATAAATTACATAACCAAATTTTTATTTATTATAAATACAATAGAATAATAAATTTATTTTACATTACAAAAGTAAAAATATTCATTTTGAATTATTTTCATAAAAATTTATTGACATAATTATACCAAATCCAATCATCAATGTAATCAAAGATGAACCACCATAACTAATTAATGGTAATGGAACACCAACAATTGGTAAAATTCCACTAACCATCCCAATATTAACAAATATATAAGTAAAAAAAACTATTATTAAACTACTAGATACAATTTTGTTAAATATATTTTTTGCATTTATCGAAATATATAATCCTCTCCATATAATTAATATATATAAAAATAACAAAAATAATACACCAATAAATCCAAATTCTTCACTTAAAACTGAAAAAATAAAATCAGTGTGGCATTCTGGTAAAAACTTTAATTTTGATTGTGTTCCATTTAACCAACCCTTTCCCCAAAAACCCCCAGATCCAATAGCAATTTTTGATTGAATTATATGATACCCAGATCCAAAAGGATCAATTTCCGGATATAGTAACATTATTATACGCATCTTTTGATATTCATGCATAAAAAAAAAATAATAAATAAAAGAAAAAAATACAAATAATATAAATAAAAGAAAAAACAATCTCCAATTTATACCAGATAAAAATAGTATAAAAAAACTAGAAAACAAGATCAAAATAGCTGTACCCAAATCAGGTTGCAATATAATTAAAATAATTGGAAAAATTACAATTATTAATAAAAAAAATACATTTATAAAACTAAAAGAAGAAAATTTATTATTTCGATAGATAAATCTAGCTATCATTAAAGGAATAGAAATCTTAGCTATTTCAGAAGGTTGAAAATGTATATACCCTATTTCTAACCAGCGTTGCGCACCTTTACTAACATGTCCAAAAAAATTCACTATTAACAATAATAAAATACATAAAATATATAAATATGGAGCAAATAACTCATATATTTTAGGAGGAATTTTTGCGAAAATAATCATCGAAAAAAAACCAACACTAATTTGAAAAATTTTCCATTTTATAATATATATATTTTCATTACTAGCACTCCAGATAATAAAAATACTATAAATTAATAAAATAGAAATCAAAAATAATAATTTTCTATCAACATATAATTTTATATTAAAAAAATATTTCTTAAGATTACATATCATAACAAACATAATAAAATTATAACTATTTTTCTTAAATAAAAATTTTGAAATTTCAATAATTTAATTTTTTATTTAATATAACAATCATTCAATAAAATATAATCAAAAATTTTTCTAGTGATTATTCCTATCATTGTATTCATATTACTGTTTTCTAAAACAATCACTATGCAAATAGTCGGTGTATCAAAAGGAGCAAAAGAAACCATTAATTTATGATCTCGTAATTTTTCACTCACCCTATTAATATCATAAATTTCATTATCTCTTAAACTATAAACTTGTGCTGTTCCAGATTTTGCCGCCACTTTGTATTTTGCGTTTGAAAAACTTTTATAAGCTGTACCATTTATACAATTAGCAGCAGCATACATTCCTTCTTTAACAACATGCCAATATTTAGAAGAAAACAAACCTTCCACTTTAAAATATTTTTTTTGATAAGACAACATCTTGTTTTTAAGATCACTAATATAAACACATAAATGGGGGGTATAAATATTCCCATTATTAATTAATATCATTAAAGCTTTTAGCATTTGTATGGGGGTAGCAATCCAATATCCTTGTCCAATCCCAATAGATATTGTATCTCCAGGATACCAAGGTTGTTTAATTTTTTTTAATTTCCATTCTTTATTTGGCATAATACCAGAGTATTCTTCTTTAATATCTATTCCAGTCAATTTTCCATATCCAAATTTTTTCATATATTCAGAAAGTAAATCAATACCCATATCATAAGCTAATTGATAAAACAAAGTATCAATTGATTCTTCTATTGCTATCGTAAGATTAAATAAACCATGCCCCCACCTTTTCCAATCTCGATAATATTTTTTTGATCCAGGAAATTTCCACCAACCAGGATCATACATAAAAAAATTTTCTTTAATTATTCCATGCGTTAATGCAGATACTAAAATTTGGGGTTTTACTGTAGAAGCAGGCGGGTATAAACCTTGTGTAACTCGATTTATAAAAGGAAAATTTTCATTTTTAGATAATGCAAAATAATCTACAGTAGAAATACTTTTTGTAAATAAATTAGGGTTGTAACTTGGGCTGGAAAGTAGAGCGCGAATTTCTCCATTTCTAGGATCTGCTACAACTACTGCGGAACGAATATTATTTAATAATTTTGTGATATATATTTGTAAAAATATATCCAAAGATAAAATAATATTTTTTCCTGATATTGGAGAACATTCATGTAATTTGCGAACCATATTACCTATTCTATCAACTTCAATAATTATATATCCAGGAACACCGTATAATACCTGATTATAAAAACGTTCAATACCTAATTTTCCTACATTTTTAATTTTTGCATAATTTTTTATTTTGTTTTTATCATGAAATTGATTTATGTTACAATCATCATTTTTAGAAACATAACCTAACACATGAGCTAATATTGAACCATAGGGATAATAACGACACTGATAAGATTTGACGTATACACCAGGAAAACGATTTTGATTAACAAAAAAAGACGCCAATTGCGAATTTGTTAAATTGCATTTTATAGGAAAAGAAAGAAAACGGTATTTTTCCCGTTTCCATAAATTTTTAAACTTCATAATATCATTATTAGATAGATGTACAATATTTTGTAAAGAATTAATAGTTTTTTTTAAATTTTTTATTTTATTAGGCATTATTTCTAATTGATAAGAAGTATAATTTAATGCTAAAGGAATTCCGTGGCAATCATAAATTATTCCTCTTTTTGGAATAATAGGAATAAATTTAATTCTATTTTTATTAGAACGAATTTGATATTCTTTAAAAGAAAATATTTGTAGATAGTACAAATTTACAATTAAAACTCCAATAAAAAATATTATAACATATGATACTAACAATATACGTTTCTTAAATAAAAACATTTTCATCGAGACATTAAAACATTCTTTATTTTATATTATTATTCTAATATTTAATTTAATTATTAAATATAAAATTGATTTTTTACATAAATATTTTTAATTATATAAAATTTATTTTTTTTATAAATACATAATTTTTGCAAATAAACTATTCCAAGAAATTTTAATGAAATTTTACTAAATTATATAAACATTTTTATTTAATGTTAAATAATTAATATTTTGTAATTTATTAATTAGAAATACAAATAAAATTTTATTTTATAAAATTTAATACAATAAAATGTTAATTTTCTAATTAGTAAAATAGTATTAAGATTAATAAGAAACAAAAAATTAAAAATTTTAAATAAAATTATATTAATAAAATAAACATTCAAATTATTTATTAAACTGTATATTTACTTATCAATATTTTTAATAACATATTTAATTACAATTTAAATAAATAAACTCAGCAATCTTATAAAATAATATTTGAATTAGATAATTTTTTTATACAGATAAAACTTACTTTTAATATTATATTAATTATCTTATTAAGATAATGCTAATATAAACATAATTTTAATGATTTTTTTCTACATTATTTAAAGAAAATACTGAAAATTCTTTTTAAAAATTAGTTTTAATAAAATTTTAGAATTATATTTACATCTTAATATTTCAAATATTTCCATTATTTTAAACAAATATTACAAAAAATTTTCTAAAATCCATAATACATTTCTTATTATTTTTAAAGTAGAAATGTATAATTTTTTAAATACTTTTTCAAAAATAGAAATAAACTGATTTAGTAAATATAATTAAAAATTATTTTTTTAAATTAAAAATTTAATAGAAAAATAAAAATTTATAAATTATTTTAATAAATAAAATTAAATATTTTGTAAAAATAATTAAATAAGAAAAACATCAATTATACGAATTGTCTATAAAAGTCTTATTAGATAATAATAATGATAAAGAACACAAATCAATCCAAAAAAAATCATAAAAATCTTTTTTAAAAGAAAATTCAATTTTCATCATGAATCTTATTGATTTTTCTAATACTGAAATTGTTAACCGTTCCAAAGCATGCAATATTAATTCTTGTCGTATTTTCCATACTTTATAATTTTGAAAAAGAGATTTTATGGAAATATTATCACATATTTGAAGCTTAATATTTAATATTAATAAAATTTCTCGTTGAATACTGCGTAGTAGTAAAATTGGTTCATAACCCTCTAATTGTAGTTTCCGTAAAATATGAAGAATTTTATTTTCATCTCTTCCTATTAAAACTGCTTCAATCCATTGATATACAGTAAAATGAGATACATCATATACTACGGTTTTTATTTTACATAAAGTTAATTTTTCTTGAGGAAAAATTAAAACCAACATTTTTAATGTTTGTACTAACGCTAATAAATTTCCTTCATAACAATAACATAAAAATTGACAAACAGAATCATCTAATAATAACTGCATTTCTTTAGCACGATTAATAATCCATATATATAGATCTTTATATACAGGGGTTGAACAATTGATCAAAATAGAATCTTGTTTAATAAATGTTTTAAACCATACGCTATTTTTTTGCATTTTGTTTATTTGATTACTTTGTTTTAAAATTAACAATGAATCATTGTGTAATAATGTAAAAAGTTTACATAAATTATCAGAAATACTTACAACATCTTTCCATTTTTCAGGTAAAACTAATGATAATATTAAACGATTAGAAAATAAACTTGGGGATAAACATAAATTATATATTTTATTCCAATCAATATTTTTTGTTAATAAAAAATTAAAAAAATATTTTTCAAATTGCAAAAATTTTGCATAATATAAAATTATTTTTTCATTTTCCAATAATAAAAAAGGATCATTTCCAAACAATAGATAAAACAAAAAAAACTTTTTTTGCAATTGTATTTTTAAATCTTTTGAGGAAGTAATAATCATATTTTATTTTCAAAATTTCAATAGAAAAACACAAAAATTTTTAGTTTATTTTGAGATTAAAACAAAATTTATTAATTTATTAGGAACAAAAACTATTTTTTTTATTGTCTTGTTTTTTAAATATTTTAAAGCTAAATTACTACGAAATACAAAATTTTGCACTAAATATTTATTAGAATTTTTTGGAACTATAATTTTAGCGCGAAATTTCCCATTAATTTGAACAAGAAATAATTGATCATTAATCAGTAAAATATCTTTATTTTCTTTTGGCCATGAAGAAAAATCAATATTTTCCGTTTCCCCTAAATTTTTCCATAAAAAAAAACATATATGGGGAGCAAATGGATATAACATCTTTACAACAACTATTAATATTTTTTTTATTAATAGTTCATCTTGATAGGTTTTGCAAAAAAACAATTGTACTTTTTTCACTAATTTAATAATAGCAGAAATTGCAGTATTAAAAGATTGTCTTCTATCAATATCATCAGTAACTTTCAAAATAGTTTCATTCATTTCACGATATAGAATTTTGCTACTATTAGTTAAAGAAGAATAATCAAAAAATTTTTCAACAGAAAAATTATTTAAATAAGCATATTTATATACTACTTTCCACAACCTGTTTAAAAAACGATGCATACCATTTACCCCGGATTCTTTCCACACAAGAGGGGAATCAACGGGAGCAGCAAACATAATAAATAAACGAACAGTATCTGCTCCATATCTATCAATCATATCTTTTGGATCAATTCCATTATTTTTTGATTTTGACATTTTTTTAATACCATCATAAATTAATTTATTTCCTTTTAAATCGATTGCTCCCGTGATATGATTAAAATCATTTTTTATTACAGTTTTAATTTCTGAAGGAGATATCCAAATATATTCTCCAGATTCAGATATATAATAAAAAGTATCAGATAATACCATTCCTTGACATAATAAACGAATAATTGGTTCATCTAAATTTACTAAACCTGCATCTCTAAATAATTTATGGTAGAATCTGCAATACAACAAATGCATAGTAGCGTGTTCAATTCCCCCAATATATTGATCTACGGGGAGCCAATAATTTACAGAAATAGGATTAAGAATACCTTTATCATAATGAGGACAAGTATACCTATAAAAATACCAAGATGATTCCATAAAAGTATCAAAAGTATCTGTTTCTCTAGTAACATATTTTCCATTATACAAAATTTTTACCCATTCACTACAATTTTTTAAATTAAATTTACTATAATTCACTCGATCACATTGAGGGAGTACAACAGGTAAATCTTCTTTTGAAACTGGTAGTACAATATTATTATCTAATGTTATCATAGGGATAGGAACTCCCCAATAACGTTGTCTAGAAACACACCAATCTCGTAATTTATAAAGTACTTTTTTTTTTCCAATATCCAAAAACATCAATATTTTAAAAAGAAAATCATTTTTTTTTTGATAATTTAATATATCAAAATTTTTCAAATTATATTCAATATCCTCATCAATAAATGATACACAAGCAGCATGCATATTTTGTAAACAAACATTATAATCATTTGGTCTAATTGGTATATTATTTTTTTTAGCAAATTTTAAATCATTTTCATCATCATAAGGAGAACCAATCCATGCAATTTCTTGGCAATATATTGAAGATAAATGAGAAATCCAAATTGGCAAGTTTTCTTTACTAAATGGATGAATAACATATATTCCTGTAAATATTCCACTGTTTTTTTTTAAATTAAATAAATTATTTTGCATATTTTCACTACTTATGTGTTGATGTTTAATAAATTTAATTATTTTCATATAACTATTTGTTTTTTGTAATAACAATGGATGATCTATAGTAATTTTAACAAAAGTTGCATTCATAAACATTAACGGATAACGCATATATACTTTTAACGTCTCTTTACTATTTAATATATTAAAAATAATTTCAAATACATTAAAACGGCCAATCCAATTTCGTTGCATATTTATTACTTTTTTTGGCCAATTACACAATTTATTTAAATCATCATATAACTGATTTGCGTAAGAAGTAATTTTTATAAACCATTGTGTAATCCTTTTCTTTGTTACATTTACATGACAACGCCAACATCGTCCATCTAAAACTTGTTCATTAGCCAAAACTGTTTTGTCCTTTGGACACCAATTTACTATTGATTTTTTTTTATATACTATTCCTTTTTCATATAAATTTATAAAAAACAACTGTTCCCATTTGTAATACATTGGGTCACACGTAGTAATTTCTCGATCCCAATCATAACTTATCCCTAAATTCTTCAATTGACTTCTCATATAATTAATATTAGAATATGTCCATGTATTTGGATCTACATTGTGCGTTATTGCTGCTTTTTCGGCGGGTAATCCAAACGCATCCCAACCAATAGGTTGCAAAACATTTTTCCCTAACATTCTTTGATATCGAGAAATAACATCCCCTATAATATAATTTCTAACATGCCCCATATGCAATTTCCCAGAAGGATATGGAAGCATAGATAAACAATAATATTTTTCTTTTTTTAAATTATCTTGTACTTTAAATATTTTATATTTATTCCAATAATTTTGAACAAAAGATTCAATTTTTTTTGGTTCATATAATTTTTTCATATAATTTAATATTATCTATATAATAACTATTTCGTAAAATTATTTGTAGTTTATTTTGTATTTTAAATAAAATATTCATAAAACAACAGTTCATTATTAAATTTTAATAAATACAAATTAATTTAGTGCTTAGTGTTAAATTTATATATAAAATAAACAATATAAATTTTAATACTGATTAATTTACTTAATAAATAAAATATATATTGTAAAATTTAAAAAATCTATAATAAAAAATAGATTGAATTAATTATTAATATTACATTCAAGTAAAATCATAAAAATTACTCTTTATATTTTATGTAAATACATATTTATATAAAATTAAATCATACAATTCTAATCATTATGTTGCAATTAAAACTTAAAAATCAACAAAAATTTACAACATAAATATTTAATTTTTATCAAAACAAAATAATTTTACATAAAATTTAAAATACACATATTCCTATATTCACCAAACACAAAATTTATTTCAAAACATATAACATATTGTTTCATTTAAAAATATAAAATAGAATTATGTAAATAAAAAATTAATAATGTTGTAAATGCAAAATTCAATTCTTCTCATAAGGGTTAGAATAACCGATTTTTTTTATTATTTTTATTTCAATATGTTCCATAACACGCAAATCTTCGTATACTATATGATCATATTTCAGCAAATGTAAAAAAGCATGAATAACAATATGAACCCAATGTTCTTTTAATGTTGTATTAAATACTGGGATTTCGTTTTCTAAAATTTCAGGACATATAATTATATCTCCTAAAAAAAATGAGTCTAAATTTTTTATGTGCGCAGGATATTCAAATGGAAAAACAAGAACACTTGCAGGATATTTTTTTTTTCGAAAAAACATATTAAGCTTTTTACTTTCAGTTTTTTCTATTAAACGAATGCATATTTCTATTTTAATATTCTTAAAAAAAAACTATATGCTTCTTTTATCCATTTTATAAAATCCGATTTTTTTGGTAAAAAATAAAAATTGTTTAATACTAATTGTAAATTAAGAATTAACATATTTATTCCAATTAATAACATTAAAATTAACTTATTAAAAAATTTAATCTTAAATAATTTTTTATATTAAAACATAGAATGAATACAAAAATATTTTGTGTTATTTTTCATAAAAATAAACATGTATTTATACAATACTAGAAAGTCTGATGAAAAATAATATTTTAAGAATAAATTTAAAATAAAATTTTGTTTCATAAACAAACAACTCATTTTTCAATATGAATAATTTTTCCATATAAAGAATGAGAATATACATGCAAAATTTTCACATTAACAAATCTTCCAATAATAGATTTTGTCCCAATAAATCTAACTATACGATTATTTTCAGTACGACCGAAAAATTCCCCAATATTTTTTTTTGATATACCTTCTACAAGAACACATTGCATGGTTCCTTTCATTCTTCTACTAACTTGCATTGATTGCTGCGCAATACGATTTTGCAAAATATGAAGTCGTTTTTTTTTATTTTTTTCAGAAATATCATTATTCATATCTGCTGCAGGTGTTCCTGGTCTAGCTGAATAAATAAAACTAAAACTCATATCAAATTTTACTTCTGAGATTAAATCCAAGGTTTCTTGAAAATCATTTTCATTTTCTCCAGGAAAAGCTACAATAAAATCTGAACTTATTTGGATATTAGGTCTAACTTTTCGTAATTTATTAATAATGGATTTATACTCTGAAATAGTATAAAAACGTCTCATAATTCGCAAAATTTTGTCAGAACCACTTTGAACAGGAAGATGCAAAAAATCAACTAATTTTGGTGTATCACGATACACATCAATAATATCATCTGTAAACTCAACAGGATGACTTGTAATAAAACGAATACGATCAATACCATTTATAGAAGCTGTTGATCGTAATAAATCAGAAAAACGAAGTACACTTCCATTACCGATATTATATCTATAAGCATTAACGTTTTGCCCTAATAAATTAATTTCTCGAACACCTTGTGTGGCAAGATGATTAATTTCACGCAAAATTTCATTATATGAACGACTTATTTCTTTACCCCGAGTATATGGAACAATACAAAAACTGCAATATTTATTGCACCCCTCCATAATAGTGACATGAGAAACAGGTTTTGTAAATTTTTTTTTAAAACGAAAATTAAATTTTTCAAGATTTGGAAAACTAACATCAACAATTTTTTTATGATATTGATGAACATAATTTATCATATTAGGTAAACGATGAAAAGTTTGGGGCCCAAAAACAATATCTACATAATTTGCTCTTTTTTGTATATAGTATCCTTCTTGAGAAGCTACACAACCCCCAACCCCAATAATTAATTGGGGTTTAATTTTTTTTAATTTTTTCCATCTTCCCAATTGATGAAAAACTTTTTCTTGCGCTTTTTCTCTTATAGAACATGTATTAAGTAATAAAAGATCAGCGTTTTCAGGAAAATCAGTTAATAAATAACCATGTGTCATTTCTAATAAATCAACTATTTTAGATGAATCATATTCATTCATCTTACATCCCCAAGTTTTTATATATAATTTCTTTTTCATAAATGATATATCATTAACAAAAATGAATTTATTACAAATAATTTAATATTAACATTTCAATATTTTAAGATATCAACATTTATATAATTATTCTATATAAAATATACAATATTCCTAAAACTAATATTTTTTTGAATTTAATATAATAAAATTTATTTTCAAATTATATTTCATATATTAATTTGTTAAAATTTTATGAATTATTTACAAAATTTCAATGTGTGCCTTATTTAAATTTGAAAATTTATCTAATAAAATTTTTCAAAAATCATTTTTTTATAAATATCATTAAAGTACATTTTTAAATTAAATTTTGCATTTTACAAAAAAATTTATTTATAATTTTATATCATATTTATTAATATTGCTTATATATTTTGAAATGGCTACGACAGGATTTGAACCTGTGACCCTAGCGTTATGAATGCTATGCTCTAACCTACTGAGCTACGTAGCCAAATTTATAAAAATAATCCTAAAATCAATTAGAATATATTTTGCAAAATTTTAATAATTAAAAATCTGGGGTATCAGGATTCGAACCTAAGAATGGCGGGATCAAAACCCGCTGCCTTTCCGCTTGGCTATACCCCAAAATTTCAATTAAAAATGTTACACAAAAAAATAAAATACGGGAGGCGAGACTTGAACTCGCATACTTTATAAGTACCAAAACCTAAATCTGGTGCGTATACCGATTTCGCCACTCCCGCATAAATTTATACAAAACACAATTAGAATTATTTTTCTTAACAAATTCACGAGTAAAATCAATAAAAAATCTAACAATATTAATTACATATTTTATTAAATCAAACTTTATCCTAAAATACAATCTTTGTAATATAATTACTAAAAATCATTTTAAAAAATATTTTTGAAAAAATTTATATGAACACAATTACTTATTGTATTTTTATAATTTACTAAAATATATTATATATAAAATATACAAAAAATTTTTTCAATATTTAATATTAAAATATATTCATTGTTTAAATGAAACAATCGAAAATAATAAAATATTTATTATATATTTAAAATAAATTAAAATAACTTTATTAAAATAAAATTTATAAACATTATTTTTGATTTTTATTATTTAATAATTTAAAATCATTATATATTTCAAAATATTATGAATATTTTTTAACACGAACTAAGATGCGTTAAGCCTTTCATGTAAGGTTGCAAAACTAACGGAATATTTACATCACCATTAATTAATTGATAATTTTCAAGAATTGCAGCTAATGTTCTACTAACAGCTAATCCAGATCCATTCAAAATATGCACAAAATGCAACTTTTTATCATGTTTTGTCCTATAACGAGACTTAATTCTTCGTGCTTGAAAATCACTTGTATTAGAACAAGAAGAAATTTCGCAATAATCATTTTTTGAAGGCAACCAAACCTCTAAATCATAAGTTTTGCAAGATGTAAAACTGAGATCCCCAGAACATAAAAGAGTTTTTCGATATGGTAAATTTAATAATTGTAAAATTTTTTCTGCATGGTTGGTTATCTCCTCTAAAGCTTGCATTGAATGCTTTGAATGTACCATTTGAACAATTTCAACCTTTTCAAATTGATGCATACGAATTAGTCCTCTGCTATCTTTTCCGTATGAACCGGCTTCAGATCGGAAACACGGAGTATGCGAAATTATTCTTATTGGAAGAACTTCTTCGTTAAAAATTTTGTTTCGCATTAAATTTACTAAAGGAACTTCTCCTGTAGGGATTAAAGCGTAGATATTGCGACAATTTATTTGTTTTTTTTCAACTACATTATTTACATGATATAAATCATTAAATAAAACAGGGATTTGTCCACTTCCATATAATGTAGTATGATTGACTAAATAAGGAACTGAATATTCATAATATCCGTGTTTCTCAATATGCACATCTAACATAAATTGCACTAATGCTCTATGCATATAAGCAATTTTTCCACACATGACTACAAAACGTGAACCAGTTAAATTTGATGCGGAAGAAAAATCTAATCCATTTACAATACTTCCTAATTCTACATGATCTCGAATAGAAAAATCAAATTTTTTAGGAATACCCCATTTTAAAATTTCCACATTATTTTTATAATTAATCCCTAACGGAACTGTATTATCTGGAATATTTGGTAACAAGGACATATAATCATGTATTTTTGTTTTTAAAATATTGAATGCACTTTTTTTTATTTTTAAATCTAAATTAATTTTTTTAACTTCTTTATATAATTTTGTTACATCTTTTCCACAACTTTTTCTTTTTCCTATAATCTTAGATAAAAAATTTCTCTTTTGTTGTAAAATTTCCATTTTATTTTGTAATATTTTTCTGTTTTTTTCTTGACATTTAAAAGTTTTGATATCTAATAAAAAATTTCTTCTAGATAATTTTTCAAAAATTACTTCAAGTTTGTCACGTAATAAATTATAATCAAGCATAATTTTATATTTAATTAATATGAAAAATTTTAAAAATTTATTCCATAAATAACTTATTAATTTAAATATATTACAATATTAAACAACATGCCAAAAAAATTTGTAAGCTTTTATATTAAAATATTTCATATGTTATTTATCAAAATACTTTAATGAATTTACAAAAATTTATTGAAATTAATTTTTTAAAATTGTATAAATATACTTAAATTTAAATAAATCACAATATCTAAATATATTAAATAAAATTTAATTTAAAAGTAAATGTGTAAAATACAAAATCTATAAATTTATAAAATATAGAATTACAAAAATTTTAATAAGATAATTTATATAATTATTACAGTTAAACATTATACCAAAAATATACCAAATATTCACAAAATTTTTGTTAATTATTAGACATTATAAAAAAAACATAATATAATTTTACATATTTAAAATATGACATTCAACTAAAGATCATATTTAACAGTAGATTTTTATATAAAAACAATGAATTCTAAAATAGAATATAAAATGTAGAATTTTTTCTTATAAAAAATAAGAATTGATATATAAAAATAATTTAAAAAACTCTTTATAAGATTATTATTTCACTAAATCGTTTTTTAAAATAATTAAAATACTGATTTTAAACTAAAACTTTAAAAAATTTATAACTCATACATTAAATATGAAAAAAAAAAAACATAGTAAATTACTTATATTGGGATCAGGTCCAGCAGGATACACTGCAGCTATATATGCATCTAGAGCTAATTTAAAACCAGTTCTTATTACCGGAAGAGAAAAAGGAGGACAATTAATTAATACTAACCAAATAGAAAATTGGCCAGGAGATCCAAAAACAATAACTGGATCAAAATTAATGGAAAGAATGCACATTCATGCAAAAAAATTTGGCACGAATATTATTCATGATCATGTAACTAAAGTAAATTTCAAAAAAAAACCATTTTATCTGAAAAGTAAAAACTATAAATATACTTTTAATGCATTAATTATTGCCACTGGATCTGTTCCTAAAAGCATAGGAATACATAATGAAAAAAATTATCAAGGAAAAGGAATCTCTACTTGCGCTATATGCGATGGTTTTTTTTACAAAAATAAAAAAATAGCGGTAATCGGTGGAGGAAACACAGCTGTAGAAGAAGCTTTATATCTCTCTAAAATAGCAAAAGAAGTTCATTTAATTCATCGAAGTAATAATTTTAAAGCAGAAAAGATTCTTATTAAAGAAATAATAAATAAATCAAAATATAGTAATATAATTTTACACAAAAATCATATTTTGAAAGAAATTAGAGGAAACAACAAAAAAATCACTGGAATATATATACAAAAGATAGACACAAATATTAAAAAATATTTAGAAATTTCTGGTATATTTATTGCAATAGGATATAATCCGAATACTTCTTTATTTATAAATCAACTAAAATTAGAAGATGGATATATATACACCAACAAATCTAAAAAAAACAACATTACTTCTACTTCTGTACCGGGAATATTTGCAGCAGGAGATGTTACAGATAATCAATATAGACAAGCAATTACTTCAGCAGGAACTGGCTGTATGGCAGCATTAGATGCTGAAAAATATTTGAATAAATTATTTTTTTTATAAAATTATTTCATTAAATTTAATTGTAAGAATATTCTTTGAATTTGATTTTATTTTATTATTTAAAAATTCAAAATAAAATAGAAAATTATTAATCTAAAAATTATAAAAATTAATACACTAAATTTTTTAGATTAAATAAATTTAAATTTTCTAATCATGAATTTTATCGATTTCTAAATATAATCCTTCCTTTATTTAAATCATAAGGAGTTAATTCTACAGTAACCTTATCACCTGTAAGAATTCGGATATAATTTTTCCTTATTTTACCAGATATATGTGCAATTATCATATGTCCATTTTCTAATTCCACGCGAAACATAGTATTAGGAAGTGTACTTAACACAATTCCTGACATTTCAAGATTATTTTTTTTCAACATTGATTCTTTCCTAAAATTTATAAAAATATTCAAAATGAAATTTATTTTCATATTAAAATAAAATTAAATATAAAATACCCTTATATTGAAATATAATAATTTTATATATAAAATGCGAATTTTTTTAATTTTATAATTTAATAAAAACTAAATAAAATATATTTTATTAATTTAAAAAATAAAATCAAAACACACAAATTTATTCTCTAGAAAAATAAATTTTCTACATAAACTTACGATTCTATTTAATATTATAAATAAATAAAATTTAATAAAAAACATTTGTATATTTACTTTCATATAAAATCATAATTACAAATAATGTATAAAAACTCGATTTCAATGTAAATCACAACATTACATATGATTCTCAATATAATAAATAATTTTCTTAAAAACAAATGATCTAAAATTAAAAATAATTCTTATTTATCTAAATATCTGTTTTATGATATGTGAAACTTAAATATTTTACAATTTAATATTTGTATAATCAATATTTTATAATTATTTTGCTTTTTTAATACTTAAACGAACACGACCTTGATTATCTATTTCTAAAACTTTTACTAACACTTTTTGTCCTAACTTTAAATAGTCATCCACTTTTTTCACATGTTTATTAGTAATTTGAGAAATGTGAACTAAACCTTCTTTTCCACCAACAATAGAAACAAAAGCACCAAAATTAACAATTCTGGTTACTTTTCCATTATAAACACGATTTACTTCAATTTTAGCATCAACGATCTCTTCAATACAACGAATAACATAATGAGCTTTTTCAATATCTACAGAAGCTATTTTTACGGTTCCATCCCCCTTAATTTCAATAACCGAACCTGTTTTTTCAGTTAACGCGCGAATAATAGAACCTCCTTTACCAATGACATCTCTTATTTTATCAGGATTAATTTTAATTATATAAATTCTAGGAGCGTATTTAGAAATATCTTTTTTTGGACGATCAATAATTTTTTCCATTTTATCAATTATAGACAAAATAGCACTTTTCGCTTTTTTTAATGCAATTTTTATGATATCGTGAGTTATTCCTACGATTTTAATATCCATTTGTAATGCTGTAATACCTTTTTTACCACCAGAAACTTTAAAATCCATGTCCCCTAAATGATCCTCATCTCCTAAAATATCAGACAATATTTCAAAACGATTTCCATCTTTAACTAAACCCATAGCAATACCAGCAATAACAAATTTTATAGGAACTCCTGCATCCATTAAAGCCAGGGATGCTCCACATACAGATGACATAGAAGAAGATCCATTCGATTCTGTTATTTCTGAAACCACGCGAATAGTATACGGAAAATCTTCAATGGAAGGCATAACCGCCATCATAGAACGTTTAATCAATCTTCCATGGCCAATCTCTCTACGTTTAGGGGGTCCAATCATGCCTATTTCTCCAACACAATATGAAGGAAAATTATAATGAAATAAAAAACGTTCAATACGATCACCAGTTAATGCATCTATATTCTGTGCATCACGCTCAGTTCCAAGAGTCACAATTACTAAAGATTGAGTTTCCCCTTTAACAAATAATGATGAACCATGAGTACGAGGGAAAATACCTACGCGAACATTTACATCGCGAATTTCATTATTTTTTCTACCATCAATACGAAACTTATTACATAAAACTCGATTTCGAATTATATTTCTTTCTATATTTTTTAGAATAAGTTCAATTTCATCCTCATTTACATCATCATTTTCTTTTGAAAAAAATTTTAATACCTTCATTTTAATTGAATCAATAACACAACACCTTTCTTTTTTATCAAAAATTTTATATGCATTTTCCAAATCAAATTTAGCTAATTTAGAAATTTTTGAAGAAATCTTTTCATTTTTCGCTAAAGAATTCCATGTATATTTATTTTTTCCTATTTCAGAAACTAACTTATTAATTTTTTCAATTATTACTCTTTGCTTTTCTTGCCCATAAACAATTGCGTTTAATATTTTGTCTTCATTTAATAAATTTGATTCTGATTCTACCATCAATATTGCATCATTAGTTCCAGAAACTATTAAATCTAATTCGCTAATACGTAATTCATCTACAGTAGGATTTAAAACATATTTTTCGTTAATATAACCAACACGTGCAGCCCCAATAGGTCCGTTAAATGGAATACCAGATATACTAAGTGCTGCAGAAACACCAATAATAGAAACAATATCAGGGTTAATTTGAGGATCAATCGACATTACAGTAGAAACAATTTGCACTTCATCAAAAAAATCATCTGGAAAAAGAGGTCTAACTGATCTGTCAATTAAACGAGAAACTAATACTTCGTTTTCGTTTGGTCTTCCTTCTCTTCTAAAAAAACCCCCTGGAAATCTGCCAGCAGCATAAGCTCTTTCCTGATAATTTACAATTAAAGGGAAAAAACTCTTCCCTAACTTTTCTTTTTTTTCCACAACTACAGAAACAAGTACTACTGTATCATCCATACTAACCATAATTGAAGAAGTAGCTTTTCTGGCAATCAAACCTGATTCCAATGTAACAATATGTTTTCCATATTGGAATTTACTAATTACAGAACTTAACACAATACTTTCCTTTTTAAAATATGCAAAATATTTTTAAAAATAAAATGATCTACAAATTTCATTATATCAGATATAGATATAAAATCATATATAAAAATTACATTCATATCACTCAAATTATATTCTATATACATTAGTTATTTTTATTATTTTTAATAAAATATTTTCTTTTAATAACTAGCATTAGTTTAGTTAAATATTAAATTCAAAATTAAATTAATATCAATAATTTCAAAAAATTTTCTAATAGTATTTAATGTCGTAATCCTAATTTCTTAATTAATTCTATATAAATAGAAACATTTTTTTTTCTTAGATAATTAAGTAATTTTTTTCTTTTAGATACCATATACAATAAACCACATCTACTATGATGATCTTTTTTATGAACCAAAAAATGGTTTTGTAAATGATTAATTTTAAAAGTTAAAATTGCAATTTGCACTTCAGAAGAACCACTATTTTTAGTAGTATTACCAAATTTTAATATAATTTTTTTTTTTGATTGACTATCTATTAACATAACACAAAAGCTCCAATTTTCTTTTAAAGAAAATACAAAAATATTAAAAATTTAGAAAAATTTTTATATTTTATATAAACGATTTTACAATTTTATTTCTTGTTACTAAACGAACCGGAATTAATTTACCGGTAGAAATACTAATCCTTCCAATTCCAATAAAATTTTTATTAATATTTTCTTCAATTAAACATACTAATCCACTTTTTAACAAATTTGTAGAAATTATTACCGATTCCCCACATTTTATTTTTTCTACAATATGGGACGATAAATTAATTATAGGCATATCTAATAAAATATTATTTATTGAGAAAAATTCTTTTTTATATAAATCTTCAACATCTTTTTCATATAATTTAGACTTTAATTTTTCAAAATCTACCATACATGAACTTGAAAAAATACCAATACCCAAACGCCGTAACGAAATCACATGAGCTCCGCAACCAAGTTTTTCCCCTAAATCATCAATAATAGCTCGAATATAAGTACCTTTTGAACAAATAATATCTATTGCAATACTTATTTTATCATAATAAATTAATTTTAAATTATAAACAAAAACAGATCTTACTTTTCTGGAAAAAAAAACACCTTTTCTAGCATATTTATACAGTGGTTTACCCTGATATTTTATAGCTGAAAACATCGGAGGTATTTGATTAATTCTTCCAAAAAATGAAGATAAAGCAATTTTTAATTTATGAAGATTAATATTTACAGGTCTTATATTAATAATATTTCCTTCAGAATCAAATGTATCAGTTTTTTCTCCAAGTTTAGCAACAACCCGATAATGTTTGCTAGTATTCAATAAATATTGAGAAAATTTTGTTGCTTCCCCAAAACAAATTGGCAACATACCGGATGCTTGAGGATCTAATGTTCCAATATAACCTGCCTTATTTACACGCAACAAAACCTTCACTTTTTGTAAAAAAATATTAGAAGATAATCCCACCGGTTTATCTAAAAAGACTACTCCATGTATGTTCCGATAATACATAAAAAATTTTATATAAAATTTTTAATTTCAATATTTCACATTATTTAAATAAATTATTTCTATTAAGTTTTTCAACTAATCTAGATATATTTATTCCATTTAATAAAGATTTATCATAAATAAAAGTTAATTTAGGAAACAAACGCAATTTTATGTCTTTTATAATCAAATGACGAATTAATTTAGACATATTTTGTAATAATCTGATAGCAATTTTTATCTTTCCTATTTCCCGAAAATTAAGAAAAGTAACAAAAACTTTAGCATAACTTAAATCTCTAGAAACAGTAACATGAGAAATAGTAACTATACCAATCCTAGGATCTTTAACAAAACGTTGTAAAATAAAAGAAATCTTTTTATGCATTTCTTTCGCAACACGTTTTGTACGAATGCATTTTGTTAACATTTTATTTAATTCAACACCAAAATTTTTACATTAATTAACAAATTAAAGTTTTAATATAAAATCTGATATAAAATAATTATAAATTTATCTTATATTATTTTTCATTCTAACACTTCAATTATATCTTTTAAACGAACTTCATGAAAATTTTTTATGCTAATCCCACATTCCATTCCACTTTGAACTTCATTAACATCATGTTTAAATCTACGCAAAGATTCCATTTTTCCCTCATAAATCATTTCTCTATTACGTAATACACGAATTTTACTATAACGCTTCACAACACCTTTTATCACAACACAACCAATAACCATCATATTACATGATATTGGACGAAAAATATTACGAACTTCAACTAAACCAATAATTTTTCTTTTATCTTTTAATGAAATAAAATTAAAAATTTTCTTTTTTACATCATTAATTAAATCATAAATTACAGAATAACAGCAAAAATCTACATTTTCTTCTATTAAAATTTTATGAACAAACTCTTCACATCGGACATTAAAACCAATTAATATTGTTTTAGAAGAAGCTGCTAACACAACATCGCTTTCTGTAATATTACCTACACCCATTCCAACAATTTTTACTATAATTTTTTCATTAGATAACGATTTTAACGAATTAACAATAGCTTCAAGTGAACCATTGGTATTAGATTTCAATACAATTTTTAATATAAATATTTTATTTTTATTAGAAATAGAAAATACATTTTCTAATGTAAAAATTTTTTTTTGTTTTTCTAATTTAATTTCTCTAAATTTTTCTTTTCGATATGTAGCAACTTCTTTTGCTTTTTTCTCATCATAAACAACAACAATTTTATCACCTACATTTGGGGTATTAGATAAACCAAGTATTTCAACTGGCATAGAAGGTCCTGCGGAAATAACATTATGTCCTATATCATTTCTAATAGCTCGAATTTTACCATATTCAAATCCACATAAAACAATATCACCGCATTTCAACTTCCCTTCTTT
The DNA here is from genome assembly GCA_001242845.1 of Candidatus Westeberhardia cardiocondylae. Taxonomy (GTDB): domain Bacteria; phylum Pseudomonadota; class Gammaproteobacteria; order Enterobacterales; family Enterobacteriaceae; genus Westeberhardia; species Westeberhardia cardiocondylae. The sequence continues at coordinate 244,626 of LN774881.1, read as the reverse complement.
TACTAAAATAGTAGCAACAGGTCCCCACCCTTTATTCAAATAAGATTCAATAACAATACCGCTAGCCATTCCTTCATGAATAGCTTTTAATTCCATAATTTCCGCTTGCGCTAAAATAGCGCTTAATAAATCATCAATTCCTTGACCAGTTTTCGCGGAAGTATAAACAAATTGATTTTCCCCACCCCAATCTTCTGATAAAATTCCATACCCCGACAACTCTTTTTTAATATTATCTAAATTTTCTGTCAATCTATCAATTTTATTAATAACAACTATTATAGGAACTTTTTCTGTTTTAGCATGTTGAATAGCTTCAACAGTTTGGGGCATTATTCCATCATCAGCGGCTATTATTAGCAAAACAATATCTGTAATTTTTACTCCCCTTGTTCTCATAGAACTAAATGCTGCGTGCCCTGGTGTGTCAATAAAAGTAATCATTCCATTTTTAGTTTTTACATGATAAGCTCCTATGCTTTGAGTAATCCCCCCGATTTCTTTTAAAGCAGTTTTTTCGGAACGAATATAGTCCAACAATGAAGTTTTACCATGATCTACATGACCCATAACAGTAACAACAGGAGCTCGAACTAATGGAACAAAATTAACGCCAACATTTCTATTAGACATTATAGAAGTCTCTATTGCATCTTCTCGATACAAAACAACTCTATAACCCACATTTTCTGCAATTAATTTTGCAATATTTTGAGAAATAATTTGATCAACTTTTTCAATAAAAATGTTTAAATTTTTCAATATATTAAAAATTTTTTGCACTTTTATAGACATTTTATTTGCTAATTTCAATAAAGTAATATTCTCCCCAATAACTATACAACATTTATTTTTCGTTCTTTTAATATTTATATTATTATGTTTTGAAATTGATAAATTTAAAGTTTCATATTTTTTAGTTATATTATTACAAGGTAAAAATGATTTTTTTTTATTTCTTTTAGGTATAAAACGATTTATTTTTTTTTCCGTAAAAGCTCTATCATAAAAACATTTTTTATTTTTTATTTTATAATTAAATTTATCTTCTTTTTTTTCATTATATAAAGTATGATGTTTAGTGTAAGCAGAATCATTCAAAAAAACATTTTTCTTTTTTGAAATTGATATACTATTATGTTTAAATTTTCCTTTTACAAAACCTTTTTTCATGTTTTTAAAAGATTTCTTAGAATTGTTTTTTAAGGATAAAATTTCGTTTTTTGAAATTTTATTCTTTTCAAAAGATTTTTTATTTTTTACAAAAATACATGTTTTTTTGATTCTTTGTTGCAAATCTATATTTTCATTTTTCAAATAACTTAAATTATTAACAATTTTATTTTTTTTAAAAAAATCATTTTTAACGGTATTTTCATTCAAATCTTCTTTTAAATAAGTGCGCTTTTTTCTTATTTCTATATGAATAGATTTATTCTTTCCTTCTATATTAAAAATGTTTAACGTACTTTGTTTTTTTCTTTGCACAGTTAATTTATTCAAATATTTCTCTTGATTTTTTTTTAAATGCAATAATAATATTTCTTTTTCTTCTTTCGTTACATAATCCAATTCAGTTTTATTAATACCAATATCTGAAAATTGCTGTAATAAATGCCCTACAGAAATTTGTATTTCTAAGGAAAGCAATTTTACTGTTATATTTGTCATAATACCTCGTAATTTTATTTACATTGGAAATTATACATTATCGCTAAACCAACAAATATTACGTGCTGCTAAAATTAATTCTCCAGCTTTTTTGCTATTTAATCCTTCAATTTCCAATAAGTCATCAATTCCTTGTTCTGCAAGATCTTCTAGTGTGCAAATTCCACATTTTGCCAATTTAAATGCTATTTCTTTATCAAGTTTCGGTAATGATAATAAATCCTCAGAAGGTACATTTTTACTATAAGAATTTTTTTCTTTATCCAATGTAATTGCAGTCAAAACACTTTTTGCTCTTTCCCGTAATTCTTTAATTGTTTTTCTATCAATCTCTTTAATTTCTAATAATTCGTTTATTGGAACATATGCCAATTCTTCTAACGAAGAAAACCCTGAATTTATTAAAATCATAGCAATATCTTTATCAAGACCTAAATCTTTAGTAAAAATATTTAAAGATACAGAAATTTCTTCTTGACGCTTTTTTTGTAACTCATCTATCGTCATAATATTTAACTCCCACCCACTAATCTGCGAAGCTAATCTAACATTTTGCCCGTTTTTACCAATAGCTTGTGCTAGATTACTTTCTTCAACTGCAATATCCATGGTATGTTTATCTTCATCTAAGATTATAGAACTAACATCAGAAGGAGACATAGAATTTATGACGAATTGAGCGGGATTATCATTCCAAAGAATAATATCTATACGTTCCCCGTTAAGTTCATCAGAAATAGCTTGAACGCGAGATCCTCGCATACCAACACATGCCCCAATAGGATCTACACGTTTATCTTTTGTCTTAACAGCAATTTTAGCTCGAAAACCTGGGTCTCGAGCAATAGATTTAATCTCAACAATTCCCTCATTTATTTCCGGAACTTCAATACGAAATAATTCCATTAACATTTCTTTTTTAGATCTACTAACAAATAATTGTGAAATTTTAGCTTCAGGACGTATTGAATATAATACCCCACGAATACGATCCCCGATGCGAAAATTTTCTTTTGGCAACATATCCTCTCGAGTAATTATTGCGTCTATATTATTTCCTAAATCCATTCTTATAATATCTGTATCTATTTTTTTTACCACACCACTAATAATTTTTCCCTTATATTCACGAAATTGTTCAAGTATTGTCATCTTTTCTGCGTAGCGAACTTTTTGTACAATTACTTGTTTAGCAGTTTGAGTGGTAATTCGATCAAAAATTATAGATTGCATTTCATCTTCAATATATTCCCCTAATTGAGCTTGAGGGGTATCAATGTGTACAGCATCTATGGTAATTTCACGGGTAGGATGAATCACCTCATTTACAATAAGCCAACGTCGAAATGTTACAAAATTTCCCGATTTTCTATTAATACTGACTCTTACCTCAATATCATGGGCACATTGCTTTTTTGTAGCCATAGCTAAAGCCGTTTCTAAAGCTTCAAAAATTTTTTCTTTAGGAATAGCCTTTTCATTAGAAACAGATTCAATAACAGAAAGAACTTCTTTATTCATTTTAATGATCTCAATAAAATATTTGATATAAAAATTTTTTAAATCAATTCAAAAATTGTAATTAGAAATAAATAAAATAACAGGTTCCTTCAAAGATTCATATTACTTTATAAATAATAATTATACTTTATCTTTCTATTATTTACGACTTTTAATGAAAAAGAATTCTATATTTTTATATATGAATAAATTTACAATAAATCTAATCCGAAAAATTACATTACTTACACAAAATATTTAATAAATATTAATTTTATATATTAATAAAAAATTCCTAATAGAAATTTTATTTCTTTAAAATATTATATAAATATATATTTGTTACCAAATAACATCATACTACGATAATTTTACCTAATAAATATTAGATAATTTACAAAATAAAATAAAATTAAAAACTACCTTGATTCTTTTAAAAAGAATTAATAAATACATCTTATAAAATAGATAATAACAAAATTAATATAATCACATTATCTAAAATATTTAAAAAAAGGTTGCGGGGATTGGATTTGAACCAATGACCTTCGGGTTATGAGCCCGACGAGCTACCAAACTGCTCCACCCCGCGATAAATAAATGCATATAAATACCGAGGACAGGATTTGAACCCGCACACCCAAACTGGGCACTACCACCTCAAAGTAGCGTGTATACCAATTCCACCACCTCGGTAAAAGTCAATTATCTAAAATTTAATATGGAATATCTTCAACTAAAGAATTTTTTTTCATTTTCCACATATCTTCTCTTGTCACCAAATCTTCCCATTCAGTTCCACATATATATTGATGATTACTAAAATTTACTAGAACTAAACTTAGAAAAAAAAAAATTGCAGCAAAAACAGTTATTAATTTAGTCATAAAATTACTAGAACTACTTGAAGATAAAAACATATCAGTGCTATTTACATTACTATATGAAAAACTTGAATTCATATTCACTTGTTGTAGCATAATCAATATTATTAAACTTATTGATTCTATTAAAAATATAACTAATACTAATTCATACATGATAAATGCACCTAAAATTTTATAATAAAATAAATTTTAAATTAAATATTACTTACCAAAACATATTATATAAGAAAATTATAGAACATAATAAAACAATTGCAACAACATTTATGCAAAGGAACAAAATTAATTTTATTTTTAAAATAATAGAACAAGATTTCAAAATTAGAAATTTGATACAATTCATAACTCATACACGAAATTATTTATATGCAAAATATCTATTCATATAACTTCGTGTTCACAAATAACATTGTTAAACTATACAAAAATTCATAAGTTCTACACTTTTATTTCTATTAATTTAATTCAATAAAATCTTAAACAGAATTTAAAACACTTTATCTACAAAGCATTATTCATAATGAATCTAATTATAACATAAAAAAATAACAAAATTCATAAACACGAATATAATAATTTTTTTCCAAATTGATAATCTTTGTTTATATAATAATAAAATACATTTAACAAAAATTCTATGTACTAATTAAACAATTTTATTTACTAATATAAAAACAACATCTATACTAATTTAACTTTAGTGTAAATAATATAAATCTCTGAATTAGAATTACTAATCTAAATTAAAATACGATATATAACTTATAATTATCTAAAATACAAATTTAATCTTTAATTAAATATCCAAAAATAAACAACAAAATCAATTACCTATTTATATAAAATTTCATAAAATTATAATATTCACGCTAAATCAAAACATTTATCTTAATAATTATTATAAAAATTTAGAAAAAATTTATTTTTAATATAATAAAATACTCATAATTCAAAATTAAAAAAAAATCATTCTTGTTTAATTAAACACTACATATGAACATTTATATTATATCAATTCCAATTCACACAAAATTATAATAAACCAATCTAATATTTATATGTATAAAATAACAAAAATTTTTCTTATTAAAATATAAAATTTATCAATTCATCAAATACAAAAACACACATTATTCTTTTTATCAAGGAAATCCTATTTATTATACCTTTATAAGAATTTATTATCAAATATCTAAAATAAACAACATTTATATAATATTATAAACTAAACTCTATATACAAACAAAATTAGTAATTTTAATATATTATCTACAAAGCTATTTTATATATTAAGTATAAATATTTCTTTGATATTATTAAATACATTTTTCTTCTAATTTAAAAAATAAATTCAAAAACATAAAATACAAATATAAAAAATTTTCTGTATAAGAATTAAAAATAATTAACATTTATTAGTATCTTTATTGTTAAATTTATTTGATTTTTTTAAAATATAAGAAACAATATGTAAAGCATCCATAGTTTCTTTAACGTCATGGGTTCGAATAATTTTTGCTCCTTGCATTGCTGCGATAACTGCACAAGTAATACTCCCTAACATACATTTATCGAAAGAAACATTAAGAAATTTACTTATCATAGATTTTCGAGACATACCAACCAATATCGGTAATTCAAAACAATTGAATTCTTTTAAATTTGATAATAAATCATAATTATGTGATACTGTTTTCCCAAAACCAAATCCAGGATCTAATAATAATTTAGATTTATTTATTCCATGCAATTCAAAATAAGAGATTTTTTCAGAAAAAAAATCCTTTATTTCTGATATAATATTGTTATATTTTGGTTTTCTCTGCATAGTTTTCGGAGTTCCTTTCATATGCACTAAACATATTGGTATCCGAAATTTAGATATTACATCTAAAGATCCCTTTTCACTAAAACAACGAACATCATTAATTAAATGTGCCCCAACTAATAAACTTTGTTTCATTACTAATGTTCTAGAAGTATTTACTGAAATAATTGTATCAAAACGACTTGCCAATGCTTCTATTATTGGAATTACTCGATCCATTTCTTCTTCTTCTTCAACAATATCCGAGCCTGGTCTAGTAGATTCCCCTCCTATATCAATAAAAGTAGCTCCATTCTTGATCATATAAAAAACGCGATCAACCGCGCAAGATACTTTATTATATTTTCCACCATCAAAAAAAGAATCTGGTGTTACATTCAATATTCCCATAACTTTAGGGAAAGTCAAATCAACTTTTTTATTATTACTAATAATCAATTTCACAACAAAACCATTAGTTTAAATACCAATATAATAAAACATGAAAAAACAAATTTCAAAACTTTAATTCATAAAATCAAATTATTTACTTAAAGATAAATATAAAAAAATTTAACATTTTTATATTTAATTTCGCTTAAATAAAATTAATTATTATTTATATCTGAAGAAGTTGTGGAAATATTATTTTCTTTTTTAATATAAATGGAATTATCTTTCCACCCAGAAGGAGGACGAACAATATTTCTATCCATTAAATCATCAATTTGAAATGCATCAATAGTTTCATATTTCATTAAAGCATCTTTCATAGAATGAAGAATATCTAAATTTTCCAATAATAAAATACGAGCTCGAGTATAATTTCGTTCAATTAATAATTTTACTTCTTGATCAATAATACGAGCTGTTTCATCCGACATATGTTTTGCTTTCGCAACAGAACGACCAAGAAATACTTCACCCTCTTCATCAGCATATAATAAAGGGCCCAATTTTTTTGAAAAACCCCATTGTGTTACCATATTACGCGCAATTGACGTAGCAACTTTAATATCATTAAATGATCCAGTTGATATTTTCTCTTCTCCATAGATAATTTCTTCAGCTAATCTACCACCATATAAAGTAGAAATTTGACTTTCCAATTTTTGGCGATTTGCAGTAATGGAATCCCCTTCTGGCAGAAAAAATGTTACTCCTAAAGCACAACCTCTTGGAATAATAGTAACTTTATGAACTGGATCATGCTCAGGAACTAAACGACCAATAATAGCATGTCCTGCTTCATGATAAGCTGTAGATTCCTTTTGTATTTCTGTCATAACCATAGATCTACGTTCTGTCCCCATCATAATTTTATCTTTAGCTTGTTCAAATTCTTCCATAAATACTATTTTTTTATCTTTTCGCGCAGCAAATAAAGCAGCTTCATTTACTAAATTAGCTAAATCTGCTCCAGAAAATCCAGGAGTACCTCTAGCTATAACCGAAACATTTACATCAGAAGAAACAGGAACATGAATCATGTGAACTTTTAAGATTTGTTCCCTTCCTCGAACATCGGGTAATCCAACAACAACCTGCCTATCAAATCTACCTGGACGTAATAATGCTGGATCTAAAACATCAGGACGGTTAGTAGCAGCAATAACAATAATCCCTTCATTCCCTTCAAAACCATCCATTTCAACCAACATTTGATTCAAAGTTTGTTCACGTTCGTCATGTCCACCACCTAAACCTGTACCTCTTTGTCTACCTACTGCATCAATTTCATCAATAAAAATAATACAAGGAGATGACTTCTTTGCTTGATCAAACATATCACGAACTCTAGAAGCCCCAACACCAACAAACATTTCGACAAAATCAGAACCAGAAATAGTAAAAAATGGAACCTTCGCTTCCCCTGCTATTGCTTTTGCTAACAACGTTTTTCCAGTCCCGGGAGGACCAACCATCAATATTCCTTTAGGAATTTTTCCCCCTAATCTTTGAAAACGACCCGGTTCTCGTAAATAGTCTACTAATTCCTTTACTTCTTCTTTAGCTTCATCACAACCTGCTACATCAGCAAAAGTTGTTTTTATTTGGTTTTCCGATAACATGCGAGCCTTACTTTTTCCAAAAGACATAGCTCCTTTCCCACCACCTTGCATTTGCCTCATAAAAAAAATCCATACCCCAATTAATAAAAGCATTGGAAACCAAGAAATAAAAATTGATGTTAATAAACTAGGTTCTTCAGGAGGTTCACCAACCACCTTAACATTTCTACTTAATAACAAATCAAGTAATTTTGAATCATGAATCGGAATATAAGTAATATAACGATTATTATTTTTTTTAATTACAGTAATATCATTCCCATTAATATATACTTCTTTTATTTGACCTTGATCTAATTCCGACACAAAAGTAGAATAATCTACTTTACCATTTCCAGAATCATTAGAACCAAAATTTTGAAATAAAGACATTAAAATCACTGCAATTATTAACCAAAGAATCAGGTTTTTAGCCATATTTCTCAAAAATTAACCTCATATTTTAACAGTATCAAAATAAATTAACATGTAACAATTTTCATCTCTTTTTTTTTGCAACAATATAAACCTCCCTAGAACGAGATCTAGAAGCTACGGGCTTTCGAATTTTAACTTTTTCAAATAATAAACGTATTTCGTGCACACATTCTTCAAAACCCTCTCCTTGAAAAATTTTTACTAGAAAATCTCCCCCTTTTACAAGAATACTACAAATATTTTTTAATATAAATTTCACAAGATATATAGATTTTGCAATATCAATTACAGCAATTCCACTAAGATTATGAGATATGTCAGATAAAATTAATTGAATATTTTTATTTTTAGCTTTTTTAAAAATTTTTTTTATAGTTATAGTGTTGTAAATATCCCCTTGTATAAAATCTACACCTTTCATAACAGACATAGAAATTATGTCGCAAGCAATAATACTACCTTTATCCCCGATTTTTGAGAGTATATATTTTGACCAACCTCCAGGAGAAGAACCTAATTCTATTATAACCATACCAGGATAAAATAATCTATCACTTCTTTGTATATCTTGTATTTTAAACCAAGAACGAGATCTCAATTTTTTAATTTTTGCTTGTTTCACATATGTGTCATTAATATGTTCTTGTAACCAACGAAAAGAATTTAAGGAACGATTTCCCATAAAATACCATAACTTAATTTTTTTATATATTAAAGAACAACTTAAATTATACAAAATATTATGAAACTTTTATACTTCATAAATAATTGAAATAAATATTATCCTGAACAAGATCTAACACTTAATAATATGATAACATCAATTATTTTATTTGACAAAAACTAGAATATACACAAATATTCTAAATACAAATATAATCTTATATATTGTATATAAAAATAATAAATACATAAATAGCATATAATGAATTAGAAAATATTATTTGAAAACTAAAATTATATAAATTTATGTTAATTTTTAGATATATAAATATACATATTATAAAAATCTTATTCTTAAAGTAAAATTATATATACTCAACTTTAAGAATTTTATATTTTACATTACCTCTAGGGGTTTTAATAACAACAGTGTCTCCTTCTTTCCTACCAACTAATCCTCTTGCAATAGGAGAATTAATAGAAATTAAATTTTTTCTAAAATCCGCTTCATCATCTCCAACAATACGATATTTACGTTTTTCTTTTGTACACAAATTATCAATACTAACTGTTACACCAAAAATTACTTTTTTACTTGGTATAATTTTAGTTACATCAATAACTTGCGCATGAGAAAGTTTGCTTTCAATTTCTTGAATACGACCTTCACAAAAAGCCTGTTGTTCTCTTGCTGAATGATATTCAGAATTTTCCTTTAAATCTCCATGCTTTCTAGATTCTGTAAGAACTTCAATAATTTGAGAACGACGTACATTCTTAAGATACTCAAGTTCTTTTCGAAGTTTTTCCAAACCTTGCAAGGTCATCGGAATTTGTTTCATACATTATGCCTTTTCATATAATTTCGATAATAATATATAAACAACTACTAAAAACCAAATAAATTTTTAAAATTTTAAATCAAAAAATCATTAGAAATCTATGTTACTTCATAAATAAATATTGTATAAATTTTTATTTATTTTTTTAAAAAATCCAATTTCTAAACTAATTAAAATTTCATTATATAAATAACTAATTTATTAAAATCATTTATAAATAGAATACAAAATTTATTTAAAATTTTGTAAATAAAATTTTAATTTTCAATATATTTATTTCAAATGTTTAAATCCCATATAAAATAAATATTAAATTTCAGCTAAATTTCAAAATTTTATAAAAATATTTTATTTTAATAAAACTAAAAAAACAAAAACAAATTTTCATAAATACAACATTCTTTATAAAAGAATATTTTAAATCTATTAACATTTTTAAAATATTATCAAACTATATTAGTTCTTTGCAGAATTTTCCTTGATAAATTTTGCAATATCAAAACACAATTTTTGCATACTATTTTTATGCAATGCAGAAATTACATAATATTTCTTATTCCAATGTAATTTTTTTAAAATAGTTTTTATAAAAAATTTAACTTTACTAAATTCTATAAGATCCATCTTATTAAATATTAACCAATGAGGTTTATGTTTTAATACATTACCATATGAATCTAATTCCTTAAAAATTATTTTAATATTTTTAATCAAATCACTTCCGTTTATTGGAGCTAAATCAATTAAATGCAACAATATATAACATCTTTCCAAATGTTTTAAAAAACGTATACCCAATCCCACTCCACGAGATGCCCCTTCGATTAAACCAGGTAAATCCGCAATAACAAAATTATTCTCAAAATTTAATTTTACAACACCTAAATTTGGAAACAAAGTAGTAAACGGATATTCTGCTACTTTCGGTCTAGCTGCAGTTAATGTACGTACCATAGTAGATTTGCCTGCGTTAGGCAATCCAACAATTCCAACATCTGCTAGTAAAATTAATTTTAATTCAACACAACAAATTTCACCTCTTTTTCCAAAAACTTTTTTATTTAAAGAACTATTAAAAAATGATTTAAATCTAGCATTACCAAATCCATGAAAACCACCTTTAGCTATCATTAAACTCTGTTTATCGAAAATCATATCTCCTATAATTTTATTGGTATCCAAATTTACTACTCTGGTTCCTACAGGGACTTTAATATACATATCTTTTCCATTTTTTCCCGTACAATTTGAACTTCCCCCATTGCAACCGCATTCAGCAAAAAATTTTTTTTTAAATTGAAAATCCACTAGAGTATTTAAATTTTTTTCTGCTAACAACCAAACATTTCCTCCGTTCCCGCCGTCCCCTCCATTTGGTTCACCACGAGAAATATGTTTTTCCCTACGGAAACTAATACAACCATTCCCCCCATTTCCAGCAAAAACTTTAATAATTACTTCATCAATAAACTGCATATAATCCTATATTATAATGAATAATTTTATTTTAAAAATAAAACTTTTACACATATCAAAATTAACATTTTAGTATTCACAACATAATATAACCAAATGACTTCTTTTGATATAAAATATTACTAATAAAATAATATTTGATGATAATAAATATATTTGTTAACATAACACGAATAATTTCAACAATATTAGTGTACTAACTTAAATTTTAGTACATAAATTTCATATTATATTCATATAAAAACAAAATTATAAATATACAATTTCAAAAATTCTACTAATAATTTATAAAAATTATTTAATAATATTCTAATTATTGTAAATACAAAATAAATTTCTCATTAATAAAATAATATGATTAATATATAATTGCAATTCACAAATAGTAAAATTTAATAAACGAAAAATATTAAAATAAGATTTTATTTAAACAACAGAAACAATTTTCTTCTTTTTGGGTCCTTTTATTCCAAATTTCACTTGACCATTTTTCAACGAAAATAAAGTATAATCCCTTCCACAACCTACTCCTTTTCCAGGATGAAATTTAGTACCTCGTTGTCTGATGATAATAAATCCAGGATTTACTAGTTCACCACCAAAATGTTTTATTCCTAATCGTTTTCCTATAGAATCTCGACCATTTCTAGTTGATCCACCAGCTTTCTTATGTGCCATAATATACCTCTATAACTTTTGTTTAAATAATTATTACCCATTTTCAATAATATTATTAATTTTAATTTTAGTATACCATTGACGATGCCCTTGAATTTTTTTATAATGCTTGCGACGATGAAATTTAACAATAACAAGTTTATCAAAGCGACCATGCTTTAAAACTTTAGCTATAATTTTGCTATTATTAATAAATGGAAAACCAACTCTAACATTTCTATTATAAATAAGCATAATTATTTTATCAAAAATCAAAATTTCGTTTATCTCTAAATTCAATTTTTCAATATAAATAACTTGATTTTCTTTTACTTTATATTGTTTACTACCATATTGAAATATAGCGTGCATAAATATCATCCTTTTCTTTATCCATACTTTCAAAAAACGTTTATCTAATATTTTCGTAGATTTTAAATAACATTTATCTTATAAAAACTTTGTACTTAACGTATTAATACAAAACATAAAATACCAAAATAATTTTAAAAATTAAAATTTGTAAAACAAATCTTATAATAATTTGTATTTATAATTACATACTAAATTATATTTAAATCATATAAACATAACAATTACATGGTAAAAACATTAATTTATAAAATTTACATTTCATGTATTTAAATTTTTTCAATTGAAACACTAAATATAGCTTTATAATCTAAAATTTTAAAAATGAAAATTTCCTCAAATTATTTGCTAAATAAAACATTAATAAACCAATTTTTTTTATTAATAAATTATTTTAATATTCTTAAATTAAAATTCATATATTATTCAGATAATATAAAATCATTTTATAAACTATATTTGTAAATTAATAATAACATTCAAATTATATAAATTCAGTTATAAAATTAAAAATTTTACATTTATTTCCATATCAAAATACAATATATAAACAAAATAAATCCAATTATATTAAATAAAATTTCATATTAAATTTAAAACATATACTAAATTTCTAATCCAATTCACAAAAATTCTCTTATAATACCAACGATATAAAACAACAAAATATTTACGATTTTTATAATAAAAAAATTCATTATAGCAACAATATAAAAAATAAATTTACAAAATAAAAATTTTTATTTGAAAATATAAATAATTTTATGTAAAATCTATATTTATTTTAGTAAAACATAACATTGATTATATTGTTCAGGTAAAATAATAATCTATTTAACACCCTTATAAATAATTTTAAAACAAAAAGTTAATTTAATAATTACTTATTATTGAAAAATCTTTCAATTATTTATAAAAATATGATACTATAAGAAATAGGTTTTGTTGAAATATTATACATAAAATTTAATATTTAATCTCATAAAATTCTGTATTTCATTAAAATATATAAAAATAATTTATATCTAACTGTAACTAATAAAAAATATGATCATAAATAAAAATTTTAAACAAATACCACCTGGAGAGAAAATACCCGAAGATATATATGTTATTATTGAAATTTCAGCAAATACTTATCCAATAAAATATGAAATAAATAAAAAAACCGGGAATTTATTTGTTGATCGATTTATACCAACAATGATGACATATCCTTGTAATTATGGATATATTAATGGTACTATAGCTTTGGATAAAGATCCAATAGATGTATTAGTTCCATCCCCTTTCCCCTTACAACCTGGTTCAGTTATACAATGTAGACCAATAGGAATGTTAAATATGACTGATGAATCAGGAATAGATAATAAAATATTAGCTGTTCCACACAAAAAAATATCTCAAGAATATAACTTTTGCACAGACATTAACCATTTTCCAGAATTTTTAAAAAAACAAATAATTCATTTTTTTCAACATTACAAAGATCTAGAAGAAAATAAATGGGTAAAAATTCACTCTTGGGAAAACGCTAATGAAGCTAAAAAAGAAATTTTAAGTTCTTTAAATGGAAGGAAATAAATTTTAATTTAATGTGAGAACACTAGAACTAATTTTTTTAAATAGTTAAAATTTCATTTTTATAAGGTTTCATTTATAAAATAAACATAAAAGATATAAAACAAAAACTCAACAAACAAAATCGATTTATTTAAAAATTTATTCTCATCCTAAATAAAATATATTTCATTTATACGATAAATATAACAAACATTAAAATTAGAAATCATGCGTTTAAAAAACTTAATAAATCAAATAATATTATAATTATAAAAACATAAACAAAATAAATTTTAAGATTTAATAAACTCTATAGAAACACTTTAAGAATGTCTTTTACATTCATAGTAAAAAATTTTCTCAAACCATACTTCATATACCAATAACAATCATCAAATAAATTCGAAACTATATAAAAAATATTTCCTACTCTTTGTTAACAACAATAACACTAAAATTAACAAAAACCTTACTATGAAATTGAAAAATAATATTATAACTTCCTGTATAATTAAAAACACCATCAGGCAAACATATTTCTTTTTTGGAAATATTTACACCAAGATTTTTCATAGCTTTAGAAATATCTTGTTCATTTACAGAACCAAATAATTTTCCTGTTTCATTATTCGATACTCTTGATTTAATAGTTACACTACCTCCTAATTTATTTATTTCATTAACTCTTTTTTTAGCATCTAGATATGAGGATTTTAATTTATAAGCTAATTCTTTTTTACGATTCATAAAATATTTGATATTTTTTTCATTTGCTAAAACAGCTTTTCCTTTTGGAAATAAAAAATTTCTAGCATATCCAGTTTTCACAAGAACTTGATCCCATAAATCCCCTAATTTTAATATTTTTTCTAACAAAATAACTTTCATATATTTTATCTCTTATAAGATTTTGTTAACAACAAACAATTACCAATATCAGTATAAGGCAACAAAGAAATATATCTAGCTTTTTTTATTGCTTTAGATAACTGCCTTTGATATTTAGATTTAGTTCCTGTAATACGACTTGGAACTATTTTCCCACTTTCAGTAATATAATTTTTTAACAAAATAACATCTTTATAATCAATTTCAACAGAACTACTTGTACTAAAACGACAAAACTTACGACGAACATAACGAATCATATAATCAATATCTCCAAAAAACTCACAAAATTTTAATATAAAGCACAAAATATTATTATAACACACTCAATAAAAAATTACAAAAACTCTAATATTTAACATATGTATAATCTTAAAAACAAAAAACAAACTTTAGAATTAATACACAAATTATTATAATTAAATCACCTTTATCAATCTTAATTCAAAATTTTTCATTTTGTTCTTTTTTCACAATATTCATTATAGGAGAAGACTCAGTAATAGCAAACTTAACACGAATAACCATATTACGAATAATTTCTTCATTAAAAAAGAAAAATTTCTTTAATTTATTTAATGTTTCTATTAATACTTCTACATTCAGCAAAATATAATAAGCTTTATACACATTTTTAATAGGATATGCTAATCTACGACAACCCCAATTTTCTAAACGATGTACCACACCATTATCTATATTGATAATAGACAAGCAATTTTTAACTATACTATCAATTTTTCCAAACCCATCTGGATGTATTATAAAAACAATTTCATAATGCCGCATAAATTTTTACCTTTATTAAAAGTTATACTACTTTAATATTATTTAAAAACTATAAATTAAAAAATATCAAACCATACCTGATATCTTATAACAACTTACATTAAAATTATATAAAATTAATTCGAAGTATTATTTCCCACATTTATAATATTAATATAAAATTATCATATTAACAAACTTTACAATAAATAATTAAATTCTATTCATAAATTTCTATAAATAAAACTTAACAAAGTAACTGTCAATATATCAATTTAAATAAAATAATAAATTTGTAAAAAATTTATGCTAAATACAAATAATATTAGTCTAAAAAATAATCCAAAATATTGCTTTTGCAATAAAATTATATAAATAAACTTTATACTAATAATAAAATAAACATAATTTATGTTAGCATATAAAATAATAACCAAAAATAAAATACATGAAATTACAAAAATAATATTTTATAAATACATATTTAATTTATATATTTGATTTTAATCAATAGAATATATAATATTACAAATGTTTATTTAAAAAATCTCATTATATATTTTACAAAAATGAATTTAATTTTTCAATTATATTTTATTCTATAAATATTACGATAATTATATAATATAAACATTTTATTGAATCGAAAATTGGTTTTTTTTAATAAATTCAAACAAACATATTCCGGTAGCAACTGAAACATTTAACGAAGAAATTGTTCCAATCATTGGAATATTAATTATCTCATCACAATATTTATATGTCAAATAACGTATTCCTTTATCTTCAGATCCCATAATTAAAGCTAACGAACCAATCACACTAGATTTATATAAAGATCGACCAATTTTGGAACTAGTTCCAATAATCCATATATTATGTTTCTTTAACATACGTAATGTATTAATTAAATTTCTAACACGAACTAAAGGGATTAATTCTGCTGCTCCACTAGCTGCTTTTTTAGCAATAGAATTTAATTTAGCTGTTCTGTGTTTAGGAACAATAACAGCGTCTACGCCAGCAGCATTAGCACTACGCAAACATGATCCTAAATTATGAGAATCAGTAATACCATCTAAAATTAGAAAAAAAACAACAGGTTTTTTCACCAAAACCGGAATTATTTCTTTTTCAAAAAAAATTTTTTTCTTTACTAAAGCGACAACTCCTTGGTGTATTCCATAATTTACCATATTATTTAATTGTTTTTTTGTAACTAATTGCACAATCACACCTCTTTCCTTTAATATGCGCATCAAAATCCGTAAGCGATTATTGTAAATATTCTCAATAAAATATACTTTTAAAAAACGAAAAGGATCAACTTTAAGAACTGATTCCACACTGTGTATTCCATAAATAATTTCATTCATTAATCGAATCAAAAACCTTAAAATTATAACAAAATACCTTTGTATCAAAATTTAATAAAATAACAACATATTTAACATAATATAAATAATTTATTCCTTAGAATATACAAATTTTATGATACAATAAATTACATATTTAAAACTTTAGTTTTAATTAATGTATAAAAATATCTTACATACAATATAAAAATAAATCTCTACTATTAATATTTTAAAAAACTTTTTCTTTTCAAAAATTTTCAATTTTAAATATTTTATTAATAAATAATTAAATAAAATTATTCATATAAATAAAATTAATATAACTACGAATAAACTAATTCTATTCATTAAAATAATTTTAAAATAAAACACTTAGACTATCTTAAATACATATTTAACAAAATAAAAAACTCATTATATATGAAAACACAATACTATGTTATATTTATCCATTATAAATTAACATTTATCTAGCTTTCTTTTATAAATTATATTAATAATTTATATTGATATCAAATTACAAAATTAAAAAATCAAAAGAAAATATTTTAAATTTCACATTTATTAAAAATTTTACTATATTAAACGCATAATTTATATAAAAAACTAAATAATAACAATACTAATCATGCAATAATCACTTTATGAATAAATAATACAAGTTTATAATTACAAAATTTTTGTTTATTTATAAATTTATAAAAACACATATCTATATATTAAATTTTATTATTAATATCAAAAACTTTTCACATTGTTAATGTTTCATATTACCATTATATAATTTCATGAAACGAAAGAAATCACTTTTTAAATCCAATATAATCATGTCATTACATGAACGATCATTAAAGCTATTTTCATAAGCACGCAGCATACGAATAAATATATAAAAATTCGGATCTTTGTTAAATGAACTTGCATATATTTTAGCAATTTCTGCGTCAGCTTCACCGCGCATAACCAAAGCTTGATGTTCAGCTTCAGATAATGTTCGGATTACCTCGTAATCTGCAACAGCACGCAATTTTTCTGCTTCTTCTTGTCCTTGTGATCTATGTCTTCGAGCCACAGCCTCACGTTCAGCACGCATACGTTGATAAATAGCATCAGAAACTTCTGTTGGTAAATTAATTTGTTTAATACGTACATCAACTACTTCAATACCCAAAACTGCCATACTATTTGCGTAAAAAATCGAATTTGAAATATCATGGAAAAATCCAAAATTTTCTTCTTTATAAAAAGAATGATGAACATCTTTATAATTAAAAGATATTGGAGCTATCTTTTTTTCATTATTATTTCCAATAGTTCCGTAATTTAATAAACGTCTCACATCACTCATTAACTTATTTCTAGAATCAGTAACTATACCTTTTACATCTAGTTTTCCTAATTCTGATCTAAGGCGATCAGAAAACTTTCTACGTAATAAAATTTCTGCTTGAGATATATCTCCTCCACCAGTAGCCAAATAATAACGATTAAAATCACTTATCTTCCATTTAATATATGAATCAATAATTAAATCCTTCTTTTCCATTGTAACAAAACGATCTGCTTGATTTTCCATAGTTTGAATTCGAATATCAAGAGTTTTTACCTTTTCTAATAAAGGAATTCTCATATGTAAACCTGGATTATATATTAATGGATCATTATTTTTATTACGTAAAACTTTTCCAAAACGTAATATCATTCCACATTGCCCTTCACAAACAATAAAACATGAAGAATATAGAAACATAATTAATACCACAAAAATAGCTATAAATAAAGAATTACGCATAATAATAAACTACCTCGAAATCCCATACTAAATCACTCTATATTATATTAAATTAACTATTATCTACACTATTTTTTATTCAAATTAACATCATATTTATCACTAAAATTATTTTTATTTGACTCTAGCGTTACATTATTTCTTTTACAATTTTTTACATCATTTAGCATTTCTTTTGCAACTAATTGATTTCCAAATACTACTATATTATTTTTTTCATTAGAAACTAATATTTTATTTGTATTACTTAAAACACGTTCCATAGTATTTATATATAAACGTTCTTTCATTATTTCTGGAGCTGCCTGATATTCAGGTAACATTTTTATAAAACGCTGCACTTCCCCTTTTGCATTTAAAATAGAACGAATCTTATAAGAACGACCTTCTTCTAAAATGCGTTGCGCTTTACCATTAGCCCGAGGTTGAACCTCATTAACATATGCTTCAGCTTCTCTTATATACTGTTGTTCATTTTCTCTTGCAGCAATTGCGTCATCAAATGCTGCTTTTACTTCTTCAGGAGGACGAGCAGTTTGAAAATTAACATCTAATAGCATAATTCCCATATTATATGGACGGATAATATCTTCTAAAATTCGTTGTGTATCATTACGAACAAGAGTTCTACCCTCAGTCAGAATTCGATCCATTGTATATTTCCCAATAACCCCGCGCAATGCACTATCGGTAGCTTGCCTAAGACTATCATGAGCATTGGTTACACTAAATAAATATGATCTAGGATCAAAAATTCGATACTGTACATTCATTTCTACATGAACAACATTTTCATCTGAAGTTAACATGACACCAAATGCTGCTAACTCTTGTACAGATTCTACATTAACTGTATATAAAGTATCAATAAAAATTATTTTCCAATTTAATCCTGGATGTACTAAATTATAAAATTTTCCAAAACGTAAAATTACACCACGTTCAGCTTCTTTAATCGTATAAAATCCACTACCAAAAAAAAATAAAAAAATGACACATAAAAAAACAATAAAAAAATAAAAATTATTTCTTTTAAAAAAACTTTTTTTTACATTAAAAACGCTTTCTTTACAATTTCGGAATCTCCAACTCTTAAAAAAATTTCGAAATATTTCTTCTAAATCAGGAGGACCATTACCTTTTGATTGATTACAGCAAACTATACAAGAACAACTAACATGGTTTTTTTTTTGAAAATTATACAAACTTTTACTTTTATGAAAAAATAACATAATAATCTTTAACTCCATCATTTTACAAATATTTTTCTACTTTAATACTAATAACTCAACAAAATTTTTTAAAAAATTATTAATATAATAAAATATTAAATATTAAATTTTAATACATATCTTCATAAAATAAAACATCGAAACTATTAATTTTAAAAATATGCAAACTAATAAAATCCATATAAAATTTTCTTAAAAGTTAGCACTCATAACTTTAATGCTAAAAATATTTTATATATTTAACCAATTTGCTATACATAAAAATAAAACACAATATAATTTCTTTAATTTCTAATACATTAATATATTAAAATTATTTCTTATTTACGAATGAAACAATTTTATTTTTATTAAAAAAATTATCCATAATGAAAAAGTAAAAACAATCTTCACCCAATTTATTTTAATATTATAAAAAAATAAAACAATCAAAATCCATCAAACCTAAACTTTCGACTATAAAATAAACTTTATCATAATATAAACGACCTATAAAAACAATGAAACAATATAATCAAATTTGCAAATTCCATAATATATCAACTGCATAATATTGTAAAAAATAAACATTTAATAATATAATATTTTCAAAAACATAAACACTTTGATAATTTACATTTAAATAATACTTAAAATATAATTTTAAATTATAAAATTTAATAACAAAACTTTAAACATTTATTAAACTTTTAAATACACCAATTTTAGATCGAGAAAATGTCGAACTTTTATTATGATAATGACTAAAATTACTATTAATATTATCATGATGATAAAATATAGATCGAGAAGGAACAACTGTAGAAATTGCGTGTTTATAAACTATCTGGCTCACTGTATTTTTTAAAAGAATTACAAACAAATCAAAAGATTCAATTTTTCCTTGTAATTTAATACCATTTATTAAATAAATAGAAACAGGAATACGTTCCCTACGTAAAGTATTTAAAAACGGATCTTGTAAAGATTTTCCCTTAACCATTAGTATTCACCCTGGTTTATTATATATTTAATTATATTTAATTAATTATCAACTAACATTTTGATTTATAAAAATTATTATCTATTTTCATTTATAACTTTTAATATTTTTTCACAAGACAAAAAAATATTATCACTATTTAAATAGTGAACATCTTTCCATTTCCTAAGCCAAGTTATTTGACGCTTAGCAAGTTTTTTAGTTGCACAAATACCTTGAAAAATCATTTCATTATATTGAATCTTCCCTAACAAATATAACCACATTTGACGATACCCCACACAACGAATAGAAGGCATATTTTGATACAGATCTCCTCTAGAAAATAAAAATCTTACTTCCTTTTCAAAACCTAAAGATAACATCTTATAAAATCTTCTTTCAATATATTTGTGTAAAACAATTTTGTCAAAAGGCATTATAACAAACTTATATACTTGATATTTTTTCAATAAATTAATTTTCAAAAAAAACTTATTTAATTCTGTAAGTGTTTTTCCAGAAATAAAAAATATTTCTAATGCCCTAGATATTCTTTGTGTATCATTAGGATGAATGCGATCCGCAGAAAATTTATCAATTCTCTCTAACTTTTTATACATCATATCCCATCCAATTTTTTTAGCTTTTTTAGCAATATATAAACGTACTTCTGGTTTACAAGAAGGCAATCTTGGAAAACCTCCGGATAATAAAGCATGAAAATAAAACATTGCACCCCCTACTAACAAAGGTATTTTTCCTTTGTTAATAATTTCTTCCATAGCTTGAAGAGCATCTTGACAAAATTCTACAACAGAATAACACTCTGCTGGATCTTTTATATTAATTAATCTGTGAGGAACTTCTGACAAATTCTGCAATGAAGGTTTAGCTGTACCTATGTCCATATAACGATAAATTAATGCAGAATCCACACTAATAATTTCTATTGGCAATATACGACTCAATAACATTGCAAGATCAGTTTTACCAGAAGCAGTTGGACCCATTAATAAAATAACTTTAGAACAATTTTGTATTTTTTTAATTTCAGTTATTATCATAGCAGAACAAAAAATATTATTACAATAAAATTTTAATTCAATTAAATACATAATCTATATATATTCATAATCAATATTTACAAAAGAAAAAATTTTTATTTACAATAACAACAAAACAACATAAAATTTTTCAATTATCATAATAACTTGTAAATCAAAAATTCAAATAAAAAATAAATTTATTAACAAAACTTATTAAACAAAAATATAAATCACAAAATTTAAAACATACTTTTATTTTATAAAACTATATTTTATTTATAAAATAAAAAAATTTTTAACATATAAACTTCTATTAAATCATTTTCATATATAAAAACTGCAAATACTTTAAACATATTATGATTTATAATATAAAGATAAAAACATCATATATTTTTACATCTGCAAAATATTTAAATGCGAAAACAGTTTTATAAACTAAACTAGATATTTTAAATAAACAATCAAATTTTTTAAAATAATAAATACTCCCGTAATTTTTTAAAATATATCATAAAACCAAACTTTTTTTCAAAAAAACAGTTTAATTTTATATTAGATAAATTGACTGCATTTATATTCGAAAAATAATAAATACTAAACACTTAACTAAATTTATAACCTTAAGATATAAACTGTTTTATAAAAATAAAAAAATTAAAATCATAGCTATCATAAAATTAATATTTTATTTTCAGAAATTATACTGTTTTTACATAATTACTAAATTATCTACTAATGTACTATATTATTTTAAACAATTTACTATAATTTTTAAAATACATAATATAAAACATCAATATTTTTATGATAATAAATATTCAGATCTCAATGATTTTAATTAATAAATTCAAAACTAAATATAAAATTCACCAATTTACACTAATAAACATACTTCCCTTATTCAATATAAACAAAATTATTTCATAATATCACAAAAATAATTTTTTTTAAAAACTCATTTTCAGAAAAATTACATCTACCATTACATAATTATTGATAAATAAATTTAATTACAAAAAATCTCGTAAATTTAATTTATATAGCCAAATATTTTGCAAAAATATTTGAAAAATTTAATAAAATTAGTATTTTTCACAATTCAAATATATTAAAACCTAATATCTTTTTAAAAATAAATCAAATAGTTTTTGTAAAAATAAAATTTAAATTACCAAATTTAAATATTTTATTATAAAAAATAAATAACAATTAATAAAAACTATAACGTATTTTATGTCTTACATAAACACATTCGAATTATAATTTTATTATCATATATCATATTTTTTACATTTCAAAAAATTTTTCTTATAAAATTAATTTATATATCTTTTTAAAAATCCACTACACTTCTTTTTATAAAAAATTTTTTATTTAATATAAATTTAGAATTCTAAATTTTTAATTTGGCACAAAAAATTTCTCATTAATTTTAATTTTAGCAACACTCCTTAAATACATTAATAAAGTATCAAATATAGCATTATTCATAAAAAGAAAATTTAATTTATCAACTGACAAAATATTATTCTGACAATTCATTGTATCTAAAAAAACTTCATGTAAAGCTACTAAAATAATATCTCCTTCTTCATTGTTAACTATCTCATAACTAATTTCATTTAATTTCGGAACTGGTAAAGAAAAAATCTTTCTAGTTAAAATACTATTATCACACAAAAAATTAAACACTCTAAATACACCAAATTCAAATCCAGAATTCTTTAGAATTTCATATTCTTCTTTTTTTTTCTCTTTTAAATTTTTTAAAACATTTTGAACATGAATTTGTGTTTGATATGAAAGTTGTTTTTGCTTTTCAACTATATTTGTTTCCCCTACAACCATTTCAACAAATGACTTAGCTTTTTCATTTAAATAATCAATAAAAGAAAAAACACAAAAACAATGTTCATCAATATCAATAAATTGAAATTTTTTAATAACTTTTCCATCTATCCCTAACATCGATTTATTAATTAATAAACTCTTTATTTTATCAGAATTTAACAAAACTGGTATTTGATTGCTAATTAACCAATTAGTTTTCTTAATTTTCTTATTAATAATTATTTCCAAATTATTTAACTTTTTCTCATAAGTCTCATTATTTTTATTTAAAATATTCATAACTCTTTTTTTTAAAAAAATATAATGTTTATAAGATTTTTCTTTTTTCATCATATTTACTACATAATTATATACTACATTTAACGGAAAAACCTCCCTAGATTGAATCTGATCTAAACGAATAATAGAATAACCTTTTGAAGTTTTAATAATATCAGAAAATTGACCTATTTCTTTTAAATTAGCTATTTTAATTTCATGAAAAACGGAATCACAATCATCTACCCAACCAATATTTCCCCCTTTTTTCGCAGAAATTGGATCAATAGACACACTCTTAGCTAAAATATTAAAATTTTCCCCTTGATGTATTCTTCGAAAATACTCATAAGCTTTATCTATTCTATCAGTATAAATAATACTATATCGTTTTTTAGGAAGAATAACAAACTGATTAATATGTTTATTATACCAAGATTTTATCTCTTCTTCATTTAAACTACACTGATCATATAAATCATTACGATTTATTAAAAAAAAATTTACTTTAAACATCTCTGACGAAAAAAATTGATCTTGATTAAGATCAAAACTATATTGAATTCCACTACTAGAAATATTTTTTTTTAATCTTATAGGATCAAATTTTGCTAAACGAACTTTTCTACTTTGACAAATAACTTTCAACAACTCATTAACTTCAATAGGTAATAAAAAAGTTCCACAACTAATTCCATGTATCAATTGTTGAATAATTAATTTTTCTTTTAAAATATTTAAATATTGAAAAAAAGTTAAACCTACATTTTTTAAAAAAATATTAAACTTTTCTTTACTAAATTTATTATCAATATGAAAATCTGGAATAGAAAAAATTACATTCTTAATTCTTTTCTCAGAAACAAGTAACCCTAATTTTTCCGCATATTGCGCCAATAATATTTCATCAATTAATTTAGATAAAACGTTTTGATATATCTTTTCTTTAATTTTATAATCTTCATTTTTTGCTATATCTGCATTATTCTTTTTTTTATATTGATAAAATTCAATTTTAGCCATTTGTTCTAAAATTGTATAATCTATCTTTCTTCCATTTATTTTAACAACATAATCATCAAAATCATCAAAAATTAAATAGTTACCTATTCCAGTAAGAATAAAAGAAAAAATAAGAAAAAAAACAAAAAATTTATAAAATTTATAATTAACCATTTTAAAATTTATTATCATATAAATATATACAAACAATATTTATGATACAAAATATTCATTATAAATAAAAAAATAAATCTTCATTCATAAGATGAAATTTTAACTTCATCACTATATTAAAAAATAATTTAATCCAAATCATCTAAAACTCATAAATGAACACATAAAACACAATTAATACAATTAAAAAATAAAACCTAACAAATTTTAGCACCTAATCTATACTTTTTTATTCATAAATATGCATTATTTAAACATCTAAATTTTGACTAAATATTATCTAAAACCTTTATGAATAAAATACGAAAAATAAATGTTGTTAGTACAACTAATATAAACTCTTAAAAATTTTATTTTAAGTACAATATGCAAGTATTAAAAAACAAAATTTATTTAAAAAATATAAAATATAAAACAAAAACTAAACACTGTTGTAATAAAATTTTCAACTTCTTAAATTTAAAATCAATAAAACATAAATATATAATTACAATTTCTAAATATTTTAAAAGTAAAAAATCTACTATATATCTTAAATTTTTAATAAAAATCAATAAAACCAAATTTACAAATAAAAAAATAGATTTATCAAAAAATTTTACCTAATTCAATTAAATTGCATTTAATTCTTAAAATTACACGTTTATCATTCATCATTAAAGGGAATATTTAGCAAAGCTAATTTTAAAACTTCATCAATATGTTTTATCGGAAAAATATCCAAATCTTTAAGAACTAAAGAAGAAATATTTTCTAAATCTCTTTTATTTTCGTGGGGTATTAATACTGATTTTATTCCACCACGATGTGCGGCTAATAACTTTTCTTTTAGACCTCCAATAGGTAATACTTGGCCACATAATGTAATTTCACCTGTCATTGCAACATTGGATTTTACAGGATTAGAAGTCAAACATGAAACCAATGCTGTACACATTGCAATACCAGCACTTGGTCCATCCTTAGGAGTAGCTCCTTCTGGAACATGTATATGTATATCTTTGTTTTCATAGAAATTTGAACTAATTCCCAATTTATTTGAAAAAAAACGCACAACTGTCAATGCAGCCTGAATAGATTCTTGCATAACTTCACCAAGAGACCCAGTATAATTAAATTTTCCTTTTCCTGGTATACAAGCTGCTTCTACAGTTAAAAGATCCCCACCCATCTCTGTCCATGCTAAACCTACAACTTGTCCAATACGATTCTCTTTTTCTGCCCGACCATAATCAAATCTTCGTATTCCTAAAAAATTCTTCAAATTTTCTACGTTAATATTAACACTATCAATTTTGTTTACTAACAACATTTTAACAGATTTACGACATAATCTGGAAATTTCTCTTTCTAAATTTCTTACACCAGCTTCTCTTGTATAATAGCGAATTATTTTAAGAAATACATCATCTTCTATCACTAACTCTCTTTTTTTTACCGCATTTCGAATCATTTGTTTTGGTAGTAAATACTTACGTGCAATATTTAATTTCTCGTCTTCGGTATAACTTGACAAGCGAATAACTTCCATTCTATCAAGCAAAGGAAAAGGAATATTCATTGAATTTGAAGTAGCAACAAACATTACAGAAGAAAGATCATAATCTACCTCTAAATAATGATCATTAAATGAAATATTTTGTTCTGGATCTAATACTTCAAGTAAAGCAGATGCAGGATCTCCTCGCATATCAGAAGATATTTTATCAATTTCATCAAGCAAAAATAATGGATTATTCACACCAACATTAGAAATTTTTTGAATAATTTTCCCTGGCATAGATCCGATATAAGTACGACGATGCCCACGTATTTCAGCTTCATCTCTCACACCCCCTAAAGCCATTCTTACATACTTTCTTCCTGTAGCGTGAGCAATAGATTTTCCTAAAGAAGTTTTTCCTACACCAGGTGGTCCAACTAAACACAAAATAGGGCCTTTAACTTTACTAATCCTATTTTGCACAGCAAGATATTCCAAAATCCGGTCCTTAACTTGTTCTAATCCATAATGGTCTTTATCAAGAACTTTCTTTGCTTTAACTAAATTTTTCTTAACTCTACTTTTAGTACACCATGGAACTAATAACATCCATTCAATATAACTTCTTACAACAGTAGCTTCAGCAGATATAGGGGACATCATTTTTAATTTTTTAAATTCAGATTCTGTTTTTTCTCGTGCTTCCTGAGACATCTTAGTATTTTCAATTTTTTTTCTAAGAGATTCATTTTCATTTGTAGCATTATCTAATTCGCTTAATTCTTTTTGAATAGCTTTCATTTGTTCGTTTAAATAATATTCTCTTTGACTTTTTTCCATTTGTTCTTTAACACGATTTCTTATACGTTTCTCTACTTCTAGCAAATCAATTTCTGTTTCCATAATTGCCATCAAATATTCTAATCTTTTACTAACATCCTGCATTTCTAAAACAGATTGCTTATCTGCTAATTTAAGCGGCATATGAGCAGCAATGGTATCTGCCAAACGTGTTGCTTCATTAATTGAACTTAAAGCGCCCAAAATTTCTAAAGGAATTTTTTTATTCAATTTAACATAACCTTCAAATTGATTTACCGCAGTACGCATTAATACTTCTTGTTCACGTTCATCTAAAACTAATGGATCAAAATATCCTGCTTCAGCAACAAAATGTTTTCCTGTGTCTGATAATTTTATGATTCTAGCTCGAACTAATCCTTCTATCAATACTTTTACTGTACCATCTGGTAATTTAAGCATTTGCAAAATAAATGATATTGTGCCCACTGAAAATAAATCATCAATACCTGGTTCATCAGTAATTGCTTCCTTTTGAGCTACCAACATAATCTTCTTGTCATTTTTCATCGCTACTTCAAGACAACGAACTGATTTTTCTCTTCCAACAAATAACGGAATAACCATATGAGGATACACAACTACATCGCGAAGAGGTAAAACAGGAATCTCTATTTTTTCAGAAGAAACATCATGCATATAATTCCTCTCTTTCAAAATTGTAAAATAGTTTTAATACATAAAATCATATCCATATCACTCTCATACAAATCTATCTAAATATAATACAGAAACATAAAACTATTTTATGAAACAAAATATTCTTAATATGTTTTTACTATTTAAAATTTAATTAAATAAATACATAAATTTTTTATAAAATTTCTATAAATAATTAAAAATAAAATAAATAACTTAATCTCCAGCATACTTATTCATTTATTATAATTTAAATTACTGCGAACAAGAAATGGTTTTGATTCCCCAAAAACAACTTTTTCATTAATAATTACTTTTTGAATATCATTTTTTGAAGGTAAATCATACATAGTATCCAATAAAATATTTTCTAATATTGTACGTAACCCTCTTGCTCCAACTTCACGTGAAAAAGCTTTTTTTGCGATAGCAACTAAAGCATCATTAGAAAATTCTAAATCTACATTTTCAAAACTAAACAACTCTTTATATTGTTTGATTAATGAATTTTTTGGTTTATCTAAAACCTGTAACAACATTTCCTCATTTAATTCATGTAATACTGCTATAATTGGTAATCTACCTACAAATTCAGGGATCAAACCAAATTTAATTAAATCTTTTGGTTCAACATTCATTAATAATTCACTTTCATATATTTCCGCGTTCTTCTTGTTAAAAGAAACGTTAAAACCAATACCAAATCTAGTATTGATTCTCTCCTCAATTATTTTGTCTAATCCAGAAAATGCTCCACCACAAATAAACAAAATTTTTGAAGTATCTATTTGCAAAAATTCTTGTTGCGGATGTTTTCTTCCCCCATAAGGAGAAACAGACGCAATAGTACCTTCTATTATTCGCAATAAAGCTTGTTGCACTCCTTCCCCAGAAACATCACGTGTAATAGAAGGATTATTCATGGATTTACGAGAAATTTTATCAATTTCATCAATATATATTATACCTGTTTGTGCTTTTTTAACATTATAATCACACTTCTGCAAAGACCTTTGAATAATATTTTCTACATCTTCACCAACATAACCTGCTTCAGTTAATGATGTCGCATCAACAATAGTAAATGAAACATTTAAAAAACGAGCAAGAACTTCAGCTAAAAATGTTTTTCCACTCCCAGTAGGACCTATTAACAAAATATTACTTTTCCCAAACTTTATTGTGTTATTTAGATCAAAATTTTTTAATTTCTTGTAATGATTATACACAGCAACCGAAAGCACTTTTTTTGCCATATTTTGTCCAATAACATAGCTATCTAAATACCGGAAAATTTCGTGAGGGGTAAATGATATATCATGCTTATTTATGAATACATTTTTAATTTCTTTTTGAATAACATGAAAATACAAACAAACGCATTCATCACATATATATGCTGATGAACCAGAAATTAATTTTTTTACTTGAATCTGGTCTTTAGAACAAAATGAACAAGAAAATAACCCCTTTCCATTATCAAAATACTTATCTAACACAAATTCTCCTTATATTTTACATAATTGTACCAAAATAAATTAAGACATCACTACATCCTTACTTGTTAAATCAAGTACTTTTTATATAAAATAAAAAAATTTATATACGCTTACATAATATAATATCTATTATCCCATAATTCATTGCTTCTTTAGAAGAAAGAAACCAATCCCGTTCAGTATCCTTTTCTATTATTTCCACTGGCTGCCCTGTATGTCTCGACATTAATTCATTCATGCGTTTTTTAATCCTTAAAATTTCTTTAGCGTGAATTTCTACATCAGTAGCTTGCCCTCGAAAACTTCCGCTAGGTTGATGAATCATAATTTTAGAATTGGGTAGGCAAAAACGTTTTTTTTTAGGACCAGAAGACAAAATAAAAGCAGCCATTGATGCTGCTTGTCCCATGCAAAAAGTGCATACATCAGGTTTTATAAATTGCATTGTATCATAAATTGACATACCAGAAGTTATTATTCCTCCTGGGGAATTAATATACAAAGAAATATCTTTCTCCGGATCTTTTGCTTCCAAATACATAAGTTGTGCAATAATCAGATTTGCCATATGATCTTCTATATAACCAGTCATAAATATAATACGTTCTTTTAAAAGTCGAGAAAAAATATCGCACAAATATTCACCACGCATAGTTTTTTCCATTATTACTGGAATAAAATTTGAAGACAAATTATAATTGTTTTCATTATATAACATCTGAAAATATCTCCAAAAACTAGTTTTAACAATAATTTAATAACATTGTAAGAACCCTTGTAAAATTGAATATAAAGTATTAAAAAAAATTTTTCACTTAATCATTTAAACAAAATTTATTTCTGTATTTACAAAAATTTTAAGATACAATAAATACGTATTCAGTTCAATAAAATTATTTATATAAAATCCATGCTAACATAAAGTTTATATTATTAAAATTGTAGCATTATTGTAAAATACAATCTTATTAAATTGTACTCAAAAAAATTCCAAATAAATAATCCAAATTTGTTATTAAAATCTAAAAAATAATAAACTGCTATACACTGAAAAATTTGACAACCCTAAAATGTTTTATCAAAAACATTCCAATACTAATAAAATTAACTTATTTAGTCTTATAAAGTTTTAAATATCTCATCAAATGAAACATCAAGAAACTATATAATTATTTACACCATAAAAATTTTCTCGTACAATTATGATAATAAAAATTTCATAAACATTCGATTATTTCCAATATGAACTTTAAAAAAACTAAAAAAATCACAAAAAACATACTACTGATTGTAATAATAATATTACTTAACGGTTGCTGCGATGATATGGTACTATTTCACTCTAAAGGTTATATAGGAATACAAGAACGTTCTTTAATTTTGATTTCTCTAATAATGATGTCAATCATTATCACGCCTGTTATTATTATGACACTTGTATTTTTAAATAAATACAAATCTTCTAATAACAATAAATATGATCCAAATTGGAATCATTCCAACAAAATTGAATATACAATATGGACATTACCAATTCTATCCATCATATTTTTAGCTATCATAACATGGATATCAACTCATAAATTGGATCCAAACAAACCAATTAAATCAGAAAAAGAAACAATTTTAATTCAAGTTGTTTCTTTCGATTGGAAATGGTTATTTATTTATCCGAAATATGATATAGCGACAATCAATGAAATTGTTTTTCCAATTAATACTCCAATAAAATTCCAAATTACCTCTAATTCAGTCATGAATTCGTTTTTTATTCCTCAATTAGGAAGTCAAATATATGCTATGAATGGAATGAATTCCACTTTATATCTCATGGCTAATGAAGAAGGAAAATACAAAGGTATATCAGCTAATTTTAGCGGAAAAGAATTTTCCAAAATGAAATTTTTCGCTATCGCTACAAAAGATAAATCTAGTTTCAATACGTGGGTAAAAAAAGTAAAAAATTCTCCCGATACGTTAAATACTTCAAAAGACTACAAAATATTAGAAAAAAAGGATACATATAATGTTGCAAAATATTTTTCTAAAGTAGAAAACGAATTATTCAAAAATATAATCAATAAACATAAATGAAAATATTCTAGCTAAAAATAACAGACTATCATATCAGTAAATTAAAATATTACAATTAATTCTTAAAAAGGGAAAAAAATGTTTGGAAAACTAACAATTAACGCAATTCCATATAATGAACCCATCATCATAATAACTATCATTACTGTTTTTACTATCATTCTAACATTATTAACTTTGATTACTTATTATAAAAAATGGAAATTTATTTGGAATGAATGGATCACTTCAGTTGATCATAAAAAAATCGGTATCATGTATATTATTACATCACTAATAATGTTTATTCGCGGATTTTCTGATGCTATCATGATGCGGGCACAACAGTTTTTATCCTCAGGGGGAAAAATTGGATTTCTTTCTCCCCATCATTACGATCAAATAGTTACTGCGCATGGTGTAATTATGATTATCTTCATGGCAACACCATTTCTAATTGGATTATTAAATTTAATAGTACCATTACAAATCGGTGCAAGAGATATGGCATTTCCTTTTTTAAATGCTTTAAGTTTCTGGCTTTTTATGGTTGGAATAGTTTTAATAAATTTATCATTAGGAATAGGTGAATTTGCACAAACTGGATGGACAGCATACCCCCCATTATCAGAAATGGAGTACAGCCCCGGGGTTGGAGTAGATTATTGGATATGGAGTATACAAATAGCTGGGATTGGAACTACACTTACGGGGATCAATTTTATCGCTACTATTTTATTCATGCGAACACCAAATATGTCAATAATGAAAATGCCGGTTTTCACTTGGACTGCACTATGTACAAATATACTTATAGTTATTGCTTTCCCTATTTTAACAACAACAATTACATTATTAACACTAGATCGTTATATAGGAACACATTTTTTCACAAATGAAGATGGTGGAAATGCGATGATATATATTAACTTGTTTTGGGCATGGGGACATCCAGAAGTCTATATTTTAGTATTGCCAGCTTTTGGAATATTTTCAGAAATTGTATCCACTTTTTCAAAAAAACAATTGTTTGGATATATATCACTAATTTGGGCTACTATAGCTATCACCGTATTATCATTTTGTGTGTGGTTACATCATTTTTTTACAATGGGATCTGGAGCAAACGTAAACGCATTTTTTGGAATTATGACAATGATAATAGCCGTTCCAACAGGAGTGAAAATATTTAATTGGTTATTTACTATGTATAAGGGGAAAATTGTTCTACATTCATCCATGCTATGGACCATAGGTTTTATAATTACATTCTCTATTGGAGGGATGAGCGGGATATTATTATCAATACCTGGAGCAAATTTCATTTTGCATAATAGTTTATTTCTTGTTGCTCATTTTCATAATGTTATCATTGGCGGAGTGGTTTTTGGTTGTTTTGCTGGACTAAATTATTGGTTTCCAAAAGCATTTGGATTTACATTAAACGAAAATTGGGGAAAACGAGCATTTTGGTTTTGGATTATAGGGTTTTATACAGCATTCATGCCGTTATATATATTAGGATTTATGGGAATGACACGACGTCTAAATCAAGAAATAGACGAAAAATTTCACATTTTATTAACTATTGCAAGTATAGGAGTAATACTAATTTTGATAGGAATTCTATTTCAGTATATTCAAATTATTATTAGCATAAAAAATCGAAAAAAAAACCGTGATATTACAGGAAATCCATGGAATGGAAAAACATTAGAATGGTTCACTTCATCCCCCCCACCTATATATAACTTTTCTATCATACCAAACATAAAAAATAAATATAATATTTTTAAAAAAATAAAAAATAAACAAAAAAAATATAGCAATAATAAAAAAATGAAAAAATATGAACCTATTCATATGTTTAAAAATACAGGTTATGCTTTTTTCATTTCTATATTTATTTTATTATTTAGTTTCGCTATGATTTGGCATATTTGGTGGATAGCAATCTTTGGAATAATTTTTGCAATAATCTTATGTGTAAAATATATTTTGCAAAATAATAAAAATTATTTAATTTCAATAAATGAAATAAAAAAAATTGAAAAAAAACAAATTTAATACCAATATTTTTCGGATAACACTATGTCAAATAATAAGATTTTTAAAAAAAATTTATCCATTACACATAATACAAATCATCATAATTTAAAAAACATAAAAATATTTGGATTTTGGATTTATTTAATGAGTGATTGTTTAATATTCGCAACTTTATGCTCTGTATATATATTATTAAAAAATAACATATCGAATGGACCTACAATAGACAATATTTATAAACTTCCATATATTTTTATTGAAACTATATTACTGTTATGTAGTAGTATAACTTATAGCATAGCATTAAAATATATTTTCCCTATTACAATAAAAAATAAAAATAAAAAAAAAATAAACATTTGGTTAATTTTAACTGCAATTTTAGGTTTTAATTTTGTATATATGGAAACACAAGAATTTTATGATCTAATCATACAAGGGTATGGGCCAAATAAAAGCGCTTTTCTATCTTCTTTTTTCACATTATTAGGGACACATAATCTTCATATAATATCAGGTATAATTTGGATTATAATAATGATAACACAAATACACTATTATGGATTTACTACAAACAATCAAATAAGATTACAATGTCTTGGTCTATTTTGGCATTTCCTTGATATTATATGGTTAATCATCATTACAATAGTATATTTATTAAAATAACTAATATTATTAGGAAAATATAATGAAGATCAACAGCAAATATAAAAGTTATAATAAATTTTTTAATAAAAAAATATATAAACTCCATTTAGGAAAAGTTTTTTTAATTTGTTTTATATTAACAATTTTTCCATTTTTATTAGCATGTGAAAGAGACGAAATTAATAAAAAAATTATAACAATAGCAATAATTAGCTGCATAACTATGCAAATAATTATACAATTCGTATATTTCTTGCATTTAAAATTACCGTCAACAAACATACAACAATGGAATTTAATATCATGTTTTTTTACTATATTGATTATCATAATATTAGTTAGTGGTTCAATATGGATAATGCATCATCTTCATCATAATTTAATGTAAAAAAATAATATAACAAAATAACAACAAAATTACTTCAAAACACCAAATCAAAAATCATTTTTATCAATTTAATTTCTTTACAAAAAATTTTTGATTAATTTCACAATCTATTAAAAACAGTTTAAATTCATACACTAAAAAATTATATATTTCATAAAATATAACATTATTAAATTTGCTTATAAAATATATTTTTCTGTATTATATAAAGAAAAATTTATGCGAAATAATTACATAACTTTTAATATTCTAAAACAAAAAACTCACTTTATACAAAATATAAGCATATAAATTTTTGTTTAATAAATATTAAATAATTGTAAATTATTACCACATATACAATTCATAAAGGACGATATATTTTAATATTTCTAAATCCTTTTTTATACAAAAAACGAGCTTGTATACGACTCATAACACCATTATCACAATATAATAAATACCATTTACTTTGATCTAATTTGCCAAATTGACTATCTAAATTATAAAATGGTAAAATCTTCACTGTTATTTTATGATTTTTAATAACCAAAGAAAGCAAATTCTTTTTTTTGTGATTCAATGAACGAATATCCAAAATAACATCATTATGTTGTAATACATTAGTAACTTCAACAATATCTTTCTTCGAAAAAGATTCTAAATTTTTTATTACATAACGAATATCAAGTAC
Organism: Candidatus Westeberhardia cardiocondylae; assembly: GCA_001242845.1. Taxonomy (GTDB): domain Bacteria; phylum Pseudomonadota; class Gammaproteobacteria; order Enterobacterales; family Enterobacteriaceae; genus Westeberhardia; species Westeberhardia cardiocondylae. Next base: position 209,047 of record LN774881.1, on the reverse strand, counting down.
TTTCGCCTTCTTCACAGCTTCATCTATAAAACACAAATAATCAAACTTATTTTCTTCATTTAAAATATGACTTTCTATTGCATGCACTGTAGAACGTTTAGAGAATAAACCACAATATTCCGGAACATTATTGGAAAATTTTTCAGTACCAATAGAACGAGCTACATCAATAATATTATCTTTATTAAATGCAATTAAAGGCCTAAATATAAAAAGATCAGAAACTTGATCAATAATATGTAAATTAGTTAACGTTTGGCTAGAAACTTGTCCTAAAACTTCCCCAGTAGATAATGCAGAAATATTATATTGATGAGCAATTTTCGATGCAGCGCGAATCATCATGCGCTTTAATATAATTCCAATTTGACTTTCACGTATTTTTAACAAAATTTCATTTATAATAGAACAAAAATCTATAGATATAAAACGAACTACATGTGATATACCAAAATTATTCCATAAATGATAAGATATTTTTCGAACAAAATATTCATTTTCGTCTTTTATTAAATTAAAAAAACAATAATGTACTCTACATCCTCTTTTTATCAACATATAACTAGAAACAGCAGAATCAAAACCGCCAGAAATTAATGATAAAACATTTTGTTGCGTTCCAATAGGAAATCCATTCAATCCTTTAATTTTATCAATTATAAAAAACATCTTATCATTATGAACTTCTAAAAATACTATATGTTCAGGATTAGTTAAATTAACACAAGCTCTTTCAATATTTTTACTTAAATTATATCCTATATATTTTTCAAGATCTTGTGATGTAAAATCATGTTTTCCCCTACGTTTAACACGAACACAAAAAGTTTTCCCTATTAATATATCACAATACATATTCAAAGTTTTTGTATAAATATCATTTATATTTTCCCAATATTCTTCTTTTACAACTAAAATAGAATGAATTCCAGGAATACGTGACAAAAGATAAACAAGACGTTTATAATCATCACAATAATTATTGTAAAATTCTATCTCAATATGATCCCAACAACGAATAATTGAAACTGATTGATTATAATATTTTAAAATATTTTGAATATTTTTGAAAAGAACTTTTGTAAAATGAATTCTTACGGAAGAACTTTTTACTATAATTTCAGGAAAAAACTTGACAAAAAATTTCATAATCGTTTTTAGCTTATATAGAATATATTAAAAAAATAAATAATTAATTTATTAAACATACATAAATATTAAACTCTTCACATAAAAAAAATAATAATTAATTTTAATTTATTTTATATACTACAAAATTTATTATTAAATAACCAAATTTAATAAAATACAAAAAACAAAATACAAAACAAATATCTTAATAAAATACAAAAAAATAACTTCTTATTTAACAAATAAATTGCATACAACATATTTTGATAAACTATATAAATAAATTTCTACAACATATTATAAAATATACGTATAAAATTATCCATTTAAAACTACAAAACACTATGTTCATTAATATGAAACATTTATATATACAATGTATATTACAGTAATAAATTATTAAAAATTATGCAAATAAATTTCTAATTATCACAAAATTAATTTATAAATTTTCATTTTAAGCTTACTAGAATATAAATAACTTTAACTATAAACTTATTTTAACACATTAAATTTGATTCATTTTCTTACCTACAAATTTACCTTGAAATTATTTCTTATTTAAACGAATTTGCATACCAACTTTATCCAACACGCTATTAATAAATTTATAACTTTTCTCAGTCCCAAAAATTTTACCTAATTCCACAGCTTCATTAATTATAACTTTATATGGAACGTATTTTTGATAAAGTAATTCAAATATAGCAAGCCTTAAAATAGCATGTTCCACATAACCTATCATATTTAATGATCGAGTAATATTAGGTAATATTAATTTATCTAATTCCTTAACATGCGTTGTTGAACCTAAATATAATTCTCGAAAATAAATATTATCTACAAAATTATGATTTAAATCCATTAAAAATTGCATTTCAATTTCTACAATTTTATTTTTGGATATTTGCCATGCATATAACGCTTGAATAACAGAAATACGTGTATATCTTCTTACGCTAAATTCCTTAATTTTCATAAAATTATCCTTTAAGAAATATTTGTATCAAATTAAATATTTATACACAAAAATTAAAACACCTAATTTTACAAAATAAGACAAACCAAAATTAAATAACCATTCTAATGGCCAAACATAACTAAAATTTAGCATATTTTACAAATTTAAGATTTGTAATATAATTTAATATACTTGTGAAATATTAAAAATACTTTACTTTTGAGAATTAATATGTCCATTTCATTACAAAATAATATATTTATCTGTTACAATATCTAATTAAAAACTTTTATTTTCAAAAATAAAATGAATTATATCTAAAACAATTTTAAATTTTATGCAAAAATTTCTAAAAATTTTCAATTAGAACTTAATATATGCAAGGAAATGCACACATGAAAAATCCGATAATAGTAGGAAATTGGAAGTTAAATGGAAGCAAAAATATGATTCATGAATTTTTTACAATTTTATTAAAAAAAATGAATATTCATACTAATTGCAAAATTATAATAACTCCACCAATGATATACTTAACTTTAGTAAAACATTATCTAAATAAATCTCCCATTAAATTAGGAGCGCAAAATGTAGATATACATTCTTCTGGTGCCTTTACTGGAGAAGTTTCTCCAGAAATGTTAAAAGATATTGGTGTAGAATATGTAATCATTGGCCATTCTGAAAGACGAATTTATCACAAAGAAAATGAAAAATGTATAATAAAAAAATTTTCTGCAACAAAAAATGCAGGATTAAAACCAATTTTATGTATAGGAGAAAACGAAAAAGAAAATAAAACAAACAAAACAAAAGAAACATGTATTCTTCAAATCAATACAATAATCGATGCATTAGGAATAAAATCATTAAAAAATACTATAATTGCTTACGAACCTATTTGGGCTATTGGAAAAGGAATATTCCCTTCTCCTACAAAAGTACAAGAAATACACAAACACATTCGCCTGTATATTGAAAAAAAAGACCAAAATATTTCTAAAAAAATTTCCATTCAATACGGAGGTTCAATTAATCTAAAAAACATAACCGATTTTCTTTCTCAAGATGATATCGATGGAGTACTTATAGGAAGCGCATCATTGTGTGCAAAAACATTCTTGAATATCATAAAACATGTTGAAAAATTAACTTCTACCAAAATTAAACATTGATTGTTTTAAAACATAATATTTTTAAAATTAAACTATTTTACTCATAATTTATAAACATGACATTTTGCATTAATATTATAAAATTTTAAATATAAAAATTATATTAAAATTTTCTCAAAAATAGAAATCTTATTTAATTTTCTTTTATTAAATAAAATTTTAAAAATTGCAAATATCGTTAAATTTTATATTCTATATTTATTACTTATCTAAGTATATATAAAATAATTAGTATCACATAATATAAAAATATTACACAAAATATACAAATAATATATTATGAATTTTTTAAAAAAATAAACTTATTACTAAATTCATATTATATTTAATACATAAAACAAAATTCATTTAATTATAAACTATTCTTTTAATTTAAAACAATTTAATTTTTTAAAACCAAATTTATTACATAAAATTTCACAACAAAATTATAAAAAAAATAACACTTTCTAAATAAAAATTTTTCATAAACTAAAATATTTAAACTAAATAAAAAATCTTTTTCTTTAAATATTACAGAAATAATTTCATATTAGTTTTTAAAACTACAAAATATAATTTTATGAAACAATATTAATAAATTAAAATAACCATTTTAAATATTTATTCAATTTTTAAAAGTTAAAAATTATAAAATATTAATATTTTAAACGCAATGTAATTTACACACAATTTTAATTATTTAAAACATTTAATTCAATTAAACTTAATAAAAACATAAATACATAAAACCAAAACATTTAATTTTTAATATACCAAAATTCTATTTTGTAGATTTAAATATATAATATTATAAATATTTTTTAAATTTAATAAAATATTATTATAAATAATACATAATATACATCAGTTTTTACATATATAATTTTATTTATTAAATTTTAATTTTCAAAACTCGATTAAAAATATTTCTATAAATATTAACTCTATTTGTTATAATGCAAAATAATCCACTAAATTCTATTTACAAATGTTATATAAAACAAACACAATTTTATATTTATTTATAAACTAATGTATTTATTTACATTTATTATAAAACATACTTTTAAAAATATCATCTATGTAACAATTTTCAAATTAAAAAAATATTTTAATAATTATCATTTTATTAATTATTAATGGAGAAAACAAATGATTTCTATTATTTATGATGTTTTCGCAAACAATGAAAATCTTCAATATCAAGAAAATCCTTTTTCTTTTATCATCATTTTGCTTCTGTTTAGTTTAATTTTTTATTTTACAATTTTTCGACCACAACAAAAACGAGCAAAAGCACACAAAAAATTAATAAACAACATTAGAAAAGAAGATGAAATCCTTACTACAGGAGGATTAATTGGACGTGTTACTAAAACAACAAAAAATGATTACATTCTTATATCACTTAATTCATCTAATGAAGTAATAATCAAAAAAGATTCTATTTCTGCAATTTTACCAAAAGGAACCATAAAAACTCTCTTGTAAATTATTTTATAATAAAATAGTTACTAAAAAAAAGTTTCTTGTAAACTATAAAACAAAATACAAAAAATAACAAATTTAATCTATATCAAATAAATTATAAAAATAAACTTTCAATATCTTTATTATTAAACAAAAAACTTTTCTATTGTTAGAATATATACACATAAAATATATTTTATACAAAATAAACAAAAATAAAAAACATAAATATCATATTCAACAATAAATAAAAATAATTTTATAAAAAAATCAATAAAGCTTTTATATATTAACATGTAAAAATATGTATCAAATTAATAAACACAAAAATATCACTTAATCAAATATATTAAAATTATATTCATTTAAATAAAAAATAAATTTACACTAAATTAAAAACTTATAATCAACCAACAACATAAAATTAACTATATAATTTTCATTAACTTTATATTGAAAAAATAAATACTTTACATTTACCAATACTGCTCTGTGGTTATATTTCCAGGGCTATTTTTTAAATTTCTTTTCATACCTCGTGTATTTTCCAATAATACCCTTGTACTTTGTATCATATACGGATTACCACACAACATAACATGGCTATCTTGAGAATTTAATGAAATATTCACTTTAGATTCTAAAGTTCCTTCTAAAATAAGATTAGGAATACGACCCATCAATGAACCAGAACATTTTTCTCTGCTAACTATCGTCTGTATTTTTAAATTATTCAACTTCTTTTGTAAGAAGAACATATTTGACAAATAACTCAAATCTTTAAAAAAACGAACTGCATGTACTAAAACAATATTTTGAAATCGATTTAACCCTATACTATGTCTTAAAATTGACAAATATGGTCCAATAGCAGTTCCTGTAGCTAACATCCATAAATTTTTACAATCAGGAATACTATCTAAAACAAAAAATCCAGAAGCCCGCTCACGAACCATTATTTCTTCTCCAATTTTTAAAGAATGCAAACAAGAACTAAGTTTTCCATTTTTTACGTTAATCAAATAAAATTCCAAATTACTATCATCTGGAGAATTTACATACGAGTAAGCACGAAAAACTCTTTTTCCATCAATTATCATTCCTAATTTAGTAAATTGTCCAGCTATAAAATGCTTAATAGATGCATTAATAATAAGAGTAAACAAATATTCATTCCAATGTTTTAAATTCACTACTTTTCCAACAACCCAATCTTTCATTATATTTTCCTTATAAAATAAAACATTTCTTTCAATAAAACATTCACAAAACTGCAAACAAAAAAACAAAAAACATTCCATTTCTATATCAAACATAAAATTTTTAACAAACAAATTCTTTATATAAATTGCATTTAACATAAATAAACTTTGATAATATTTTAAAAAATATATTAATACAATACATAAATTAAAATTATTGATTATTAACTACATGTGATACATATTAGTATCTATTAAATAATTTTTAAATAAATAACAAAACTTAATATGGTATTTTAAAAAAATCTACAAAAATCATACTACAAATATGTAATATTCTGTTTAAAATTAAGCAAAATTAAATTAAAATGCATTTTTAACAACTATGCACAAAAATTGCAAAAATTTTTTAATAAAATTACGAATTTAACAAAATTAAAATATAAAATTCTTATTTCTACAAAAATTCTATATATATTAATTTTACAAATTATTCAATAAAATTAACTTTTAAATAATAATACCCAATTATATTAATAAATTAAATATACCATATTTAGCAAAATTAAAATATTTTCAAAAACAAGAAAACACACAATTTTATAAAATAAATTATTAATAATAAATCATCATTTTAATAACATGAATATAATGATTATACATTAGAATTACATTTATTAAAACTCAATTCACTTATAAAAAAAATTATATGTTTTTAAATTCATATTTTTCCATAAACGAGTACAAACTATTGCATTTTTCCAACAACAATAACGATATTCCCTTTCAATATTATATGCATTAGGATAAAATTTATATGTTTTCAAAAATTTATCTCGTACCACCTCCAAATTTTTCCAAAAACCTATTGATAAACCAGCTAAATAAGCCACTCCTAACGCACTAATTTCGCTAATTTGAGATCTATCTATACGAATATTCAAAATATCTGATTGAAACTGCATTAAAAAATTGTTTATAACAACTCCACCAGATACTCTGATTGAATTAATATTTTTTCCATAATCTTTTTGCATTACCTCAATAATATCACGTATTTGAAAAGCGACAGATTCTAATGCAGCGCGAACAATATGATAAGAATTAACTCCTCTAGTAAGACCAAAAATAGAACCTTTAACATATGGATCCCAAAATGGAGAGGCTAGCCCAGAAAATGTTGGAATAATATAAACACCATGAGTATCATGAACTTTTTTTGAAAAACATTCCATTTCGGAAACATCTCGGATTAATTTCATTTCATCACGCAACCATTGAACAATTGCACCTCCCATAAATACCATCCCTTCCAAAGCATAATTTAATTCCCCGCGAGGGCCACATACAATAGTTGTCAATAATCTGCGTTTCGACTTCACAGGTTTATCGCCAGTATTCATTAATAAAAAACAACCAGTACCGTAAGTAATTTTTGCAGAACCTGGAGTTACACAAAGCTGGCCAAATAAAGCTGCTTGCTGATCACCCGCAATACCAGAAATAGGAACATTAATAATATTTTTTTTATTTTTAATACTAATTTTTCCATACACTTCTGAAGAAGAACAAACTCTAGGCAACATTGAAATGGGGATATCAAAAATATTCAATAACTCATTATCCCATTGTAATGTATGAATATTAAATAACATAGTACGTGATGCATTAGTATAATCTGTAATATGTTTTTTTCCCTTTGTCATATTCCATATTAACCAACTATCAACAGTTCCACATAATATTTCTCCTTGATATGCACGAATTCTTGAATTACGAATAAAATCAAGAATCCATTTTATCTTTGTAGCGGAAAAATATGGATCAATAACCAAACCTGTAACTTTTCTTACATATTTTACAAATTTTCTATTAGACTGAAGTTCTTCACAAAAATCTGCAGTACGTCTACACTGCCAAACAATAGCATTATAAATAGGTTTTCCACTTTTTTTATCCCATACTATAATTGTTTCTCGTTGATTAGTAATACCAATCCCTGATATTTGACTGAAATCAATTCCAGAATTTTTTAATACTTCTAAAAAAACAAAATATTGAATATTCCAAATTTCTATCGGGTCGTGTTCTACCCAACCAGGATTTGGATAGATTTGAGTAATCTCTTTTTTAGATATACCAATAATACTTGCATTACAATCAAAAACAATAGCGCGAGAAATAGTTGTACCTTGATCCAGAGAAACAATATATTTTTTTTTATACGTCATAATAAATTATTCTTACTATCTCAACAAAATTAAACATATTTAAATATGTATTATTTATCAAAACAAGAAAACTTTTAACAACATACGCAATCTGTGAAAAATATTTTCGTATAACAAAACATACTTTATAAAATTTAACATCAAAAACCGTAATATCCTTAATTAATCCCGTTTAATATTTATACTTAATCTCAAAAATTATATTACAAAGTAATTACAATATATTTATAAACATATAGCACTATATAAAACACATTGATAATGCTTATATTGTTACATAAATTCATATTATAAATATTTAGTATCCAAATATAAAACACACATAAAAAATACAATTTAAATACAAAACTAACTATTATACAAATCAAAAAATAAATAATAAAACAATTATTTTAAAAATATCAAAGTCAAGATAAATGTTTATCTTATTATATAATAAAAAATTTAATACTACATAAAAATAAACATATTAAACTCAAAAAGACCAAAAACATTTTGACAAAAATAGAAAAATTTTTAATAAATTCAATATACAAAATCTTTTATAAAACTATCAAAAACCTAAAAATCAATTAATAATTCATAAATTAATACATAATGTTAAAAAATCAACACCACAATAAAATTAAAATACAACAAATACGAAATAATGACTATTTTTAACACAAAATTAAAATATTACCAAAAATAACATTATTTAAATAACAAACACTTGAAATACAAAATGCAAAATCCAAATAATATTAAAGTTTTATTGCATTAATATTCTTTCTATCATAAATACTACTAATTTTTTAATATTTCGAAATGAATTGTAACACAAAACAAAAAAATTAAGTCTATAAAAAATATTCCTAAATTTATCAAATAATTTTTATATCAACTTTAATATTCGCAAAAAAATAATTTTTAAATTAAAAATAAAAATAACTCTCATTTTATTTATTAACAACCAAAACAATATTATATAAAAATAAAATATACTGTTATAAAAATTAAATAATAATTTTAAATAATTAAATAAATTAAAATATTTTGCAAAAATCTATTTACAAATCTTTAAAAATTACAAAAAACATGCTTAGTATTTATTAAAATAAATTTATTTCATGCTATATAAGTCAGATCAACTATATTATTTATATTTATAATTGAATTAAACCCCAAAAATAAATAAATATATTGATACATATTATTAAACTTACATTTTTAATTTGAAAATTCCACAAATCTTATCACTTTTGTAAATATTCTATTAAACTAATTTAAAGAAATAAATATTTATTTTTTTTAAATTAATGCTTATAAAATTAAAGTGTAGTTTATATAATCCTGAAATTTTCATATCAAAATATTAATTTTATAATATAAATACTATATAATAAAATATATTTACAAAACTATTTATAACACGATTTTATATGAGAAACTTTTATTTTCATAATACTATAAAAATTCAATGTACAAAATAATCAATTTTATCAATGAAATATGCAAAGAGAATAAAAATTTTTATTTTATCAAAATAAAATTAATTTACCCTTGATAAAATTATATAAACAATACATAATACTGTTTTTTCAAAAATAATTCTTATTTTGGAGGTTATATTTATGCTATTAATAACTCGTAAATCCCCAGATTTTACTGCACCCGCAATAATGGGAAATGGTGATATCAAAGAAAATTTTAACTTAAAAACTTTTATAAAAAACAAATCTGCAATTATTTTCTTTTGGCCGTTAGATTTTACTTTCGTTTGTCCAACAGAAATAATAACTTTTAATAGACGTTATAAAGAATTTAAAGAAAAACAAGTAGAAATAATAGGAATATCTTGTGATTCTGTATTTGCACATCAGCAATGGAGATTAATGCCTATAAATGATGGGGGAATTGGTATGATTCAATTTCCAATGATATCAGATATAACAAGAAAAATTATACAATCATATGATGTGGAACATCCTAGTATTGGAGTAGCCTTTCGAGCAAGTTTCTTAATAGATAAAAAAAGAATAATACGACATCAAATTGTCAATGATTTGCCCTTCGGAAGAAATATTGACGAAATGATGAGAATGGTTGATGCAATGCAATTCCATGAAAAAAATGGCGAAGTTTGCCCAGCACAATGGAAAAAAGGAAATCAAGGAATACACATGACTAGAGAAAATACAGCTAAATATTTATCTGAAAATTTTTAAAAATTTTTTAAATATTTATACAAATAAAATAATTTATTTAAATAAAATAATTTCTTTTATATAAAACTTCGGATATTGTTAAATATACAGAATCTAATGGGTTTATAACATAAAATTTAAAATATCAGAAAAAATACTACTATTTCAATGAATTTAATATTCACAAAATCTTTAAATAACAATTTTAAATAAAATATATAGTCTTTCATACAAAATTAAATTCAATTCTATTGAAAAATAGTTTACTTATTTCTATTACAAAATAAATCAAAATTTGATCCATTCAAATTCAATTTGATAAAAATCTAATTCAAATTAAACATTTATATAAATAACTAACCTGCACATACAGAAATGCAAAATTTTTTGTTTTTTATGCATAAAAACAAAAAAATTCATTTTATCACATAGTATAAAAATCAAATCATAATTAATAATCAAAATATTTCATTACACATAAAAATTAATAAAATGCAATAAAATCGCAATTCATAAACTTAAAAACATAAAATATATCTTAGTATAGTATCAATATCATTTTAAATATAAATTTAAAAATTTATATCACTTCAAATCGTAAATAATAATTCAAATTCTATTTAAATATATAATGAAAAAAATAAAACAACAAATTTTAAAATTACGAAAAAAACTACGATACTGGGAATATTTATATTTCTACAAAGAAGAATCAAAAGTATCTGATCAAAAATATGACAAAACTATGCAAGAATTACAAATTTTAGAAAAAAAAAGGCCGGATTTACTCACCCCTGATTCCCCAACACAAATACTTAGAAAAATAAAAACAAAAAATATTTTCAAAAAAGCACATCATAAAACTCCTATGCTATCTTTAAATAGCGTATTTACATCAAAAGATGTAATATTATTTGACAAAAAAATACAAAACAAAACTAAAAAAACTATAACCTATTGTTGTGAACTTAAAATAGATGGTTTAGGAATAAATATTTTATATAAAAACGGAAAATTAATACAAGCAACTACAAGAGGGGATGGTATAATAGGAGAAAACGTTACAAATAATATATATACAATTCATGATATTCCAAAATATTTGAATAACAATTTTTACATACCAAACACTATAGAAATTCGCGGAGAAATATTTATACAAAAAAAAGATTTTAAAAAATTAAACAAACACATGAAAAAAAAAGAAAATAAAATTTTTTCCAATACAAGAAATGCTGCTTCTGGTTCTGTTCGACAATTAAATTCTAAAATTACCGCAAAAAGACCTTTATCTTTTCTCGCCTATGGAATAAACGAAATAAACACAACAAAAATCTCTTTAAAAAGTCATTGGAAACAATTGCAAATAATAAAAAAACTAGGAATACCAATTTGCAAATACACAAAAAAATGTAAAAATATTCAAGAAGTATTAAATTACTACGAAACTATCATAAAAAAAAGAAAATTAATAAATTTCGATATAGATGGAATAGTAATAAAAATAGATTCTTTGATGATACAAAAACAACTAGGATTTAATAATCGATTTCCACATTGGGCAATTGCTTATAAGTTTTCATCAAAAAAAACAACAACAAAAATAAAAAATATAAAATTTCAAGTAGGAAAAAGCGGAATTATTACACCAATTGCTAATTTAATCCCAGTATCAATAAACGGAACAATTATAAAACATGCAAATTTATACAATATCCGAAAAATAAAAGAACTTGGAATTATGAATGGGGACACAGTTTTTATAAAAAAATCCGGTGAAATTATACCAAAAATCACTAAAGTAATAATAAAAAAAAGAACAAAAAAAATTTCAAAAATTATTTTTCCAAAAAAATGTCCTGCATGCAATTCCAAAATTCATATAGAACATACATCGTATATTATGCGATGTAATTCAGGAATAATGTGCATAGCACAAAAAAAAGAAAAATTAAAACATTTTGTTTCTAAACATGCTATGAATATTATCGGAATAGGAAACAAAACCATTAATAAATTAGTAGATAACAATCTAATCAACATTCCAAGTGATTTGTTTTTATTAACAAAAAATATATTGATAAATAACAAAATATTAAGCGAAAAATTAGCAGAAAATTTTTTATTTTCTCTACAAAATTCTAAAAAAACTACGTTTTCGCGTTTTTTATATTCTTTAAATATTCCTTATGTTGGAAAAATTACCTCAACACATTTATCAGGATTTTATAAAACAATTGATAAATTAATTCATGCTAATATTAATTCTTTAATGAAAGTCCCTACTATTGGAAAAACTTCCGCAATGTACATATACCAATATTTTCACGAACCTAATAATATAAGAATAATACAAGAATTACTTGGCAAAAAAACTGGAATATATTTTGAAAATTCCAAAAATTTTAAATAAATAAGTAACAATAAAAATTAAAACATCATAAATAAAAAAAATTTATTTTTTTACATTTTATTACAATATATAAATTGCATATTTATAATAAATATTAAAACAAACTTCTATTTACAATACAAATATAATTCTAACAAAATCTCTATATTTTATTTTTTATTAAATAAAATTTAATATTATTAAATTAACAAAAAATAAACTTTTCAAATAACCATACATAAAATTACAATTCAAAAAATAAAATCATATTTTAACAATTTTAAATTAAATATAATTTTATTAAATTTCAACATTCAATATGCATTGAATTACATATTATTTTATTTTAAGAAAATCCTAAATACAATTATTTAACTTTATAAATTTTCACAATAAATTTTAATCTCATTAAAATACAAAAAATTTAAATAAAAAACTCGTTTTTTTAATAAAAAATTTTAATTACTAATTAAAATTTATAATATAAAAATATTTCTTTTTTAAAAATTAAACATTTACTTACATTTAAACATTTCAATTTTTATAAATATTTCAAAACAATCATTAAAAATTTTTACTTGTAAATTTATAAAATTTAAAAACACATTATATATAATTAATCTAAAAATTTTTAAATTAATAAACATAATTGTAAAATTTAATCGTTATTTAAAACATTTATTTAATAAAATATATAAAATATTTATAATATAAATCTCCATATTTATAATTATATAAACAATTCAAATAACTAAAACTATCATCTAATGACATTTTATGAAATAATATCCTATTTTATACTAGGAATAAATATTGGAATTTTCGGTGGAATGCTAGGAATAGGAGGAGGACTAATAGCTATTCCTATATTTAATACATTTTTTCATATGGAACAACATATATTACAAGGAACAACACTTACTATAATAGCACCAAACGTATTCATAGGTTTTTTGATATACAAAAGACATAATTACATTGATTTAAAAAAAACTTTTACTCTTTGTTTATTTTCTACAATATCCTCTTGGATTTCTGCAAAAATAGTTACTACAATACCTGTACATAGTTTACAAAAAACATCAGCAATATTTTTATTTCTGCTTTCCATATATTACATTTTTCAATGGATTAATGATCATAAAAAAATTGTAAAAAAAAACATAAAAATGTTATCCTTTAAATTTCTACCATTATTAGGAATTATAAGTGGTATAATGTCCGGTATCCTAACTATAGGGGGAGGGTTAATTATAGTTCCAGCACTAGTTACATTGTTTGGATTTAACCAAACTCAAGCCCAAGGAATTGCATTAGCTTCAGTAACTCCTAGCGCGTTAGTTGCGTTACTTATCTATGCTCAAAATGATAGTGTAGATTGGAATATTGGTTTACCATTAGCAATTGGTAGTACTGTTGGTATTATATGGGGGGTAGAACTTGCACATATATTACCAACTAAATGGTTAAAATGCATATTTTTTTCAGTATTAATCATAATAGCAATAACTATTATTTAATTTTATAAAATATTTGCAATAACATTAAAACAATTTCATAACTTCAAAATTACTTCATAAATTAAATACTTATTTTATTACTATAAATACTAACATTTAATTAATTCAATCTAATTAAATCAGCAATATTCATTCTAACAAAATCTTTCTACAAATTTTTATAAAATATTAAAATCTTATGATACAAAAAATTTACAAAATTAATAAATCTTAAAACAAAAACAGCACAAACCATTTAATATTTAAAAATAATATTATAAAACTTATGTATAAAAAAATTCCTTGTTATACAAAAATTAATAAAATATATTAAAATAATATTCATAAACATTTAAACTATTTTTAAATATATTATATAAAATGAATCATACACAAATTTGTTTTTAAACATATGTAATAATCATATTTATGTTATATATCATATAATATAAATTATTTACAATAAATAGAACAAATATTCTCTAATTTCTCTATAAATTGTATAATTCAATTTTAATAAAATATATTATTCAAAATACATACAAATTTATGCAAAATACTAAGAAACACTATATACATATTCCAGTTTTATTAAATGAAGCAATTAATTCATTAAATATACAAAAAAATGGTATTTACATTGATGGTACCTTTGGTCAAGGAGGACATTCCCGTTTAATTTTATCAAAACTAAACAAAAAAGGAAAACTATTAGCCATTGATCGCGATTTAGAATCTTACAAAATAGGACTAAAAATATACGACTCTCGATTTACAATAATACATGAACTATTTTCAAATATGAAAAATTACATTTATAAAAATAATCTTACAAATAAAATTAATGGCGTACTATTAGATCTTGGGGTATCCTCATTACAACTAAATAATCCAAAAAGAGGATTTTCCTTTAAAAAAAATGGACCATTAGATATGCGAATGGATACTACAAATTCTAAATCTGCAAAAACATGGTTAAAAAAAGCCAAAATGAAAGATATATATATGGTTTTAAAAAATTTTGGGGAAGAAAAATTTTCTAAAAAAATAGCAAAAGCTATATTTAAAAAAAAAAATATTACTTATACACAAGAATTAACAGAATTAATTTTACAAACAATTCCAAATAATAAAAAATATAAAATACATCCAGCGACAAGAAGTTTTCAAGCAATAAGAATATTTATCAATAACGAACTTTCAGAATTAAAAAAAACATTAGAAAATATTTCTAATGTATTAATTTCTCAAGGAAGACTTGCTATCATTAGTTTTCACTCATTAGAAAAAAGAATAATAAAACAATTTATAAAAAAATATAACAAACCACATATACAAATACCACATAATATACCACTAAAAGAAAAAGAAATCATGCAACGATATAAAAACACAAAACAAATAAAAATAATAGATACTATTAAACCTTCAAAAAAAGAAATCAAAAAAAATCCACGAGCAAGAAGCGCAACATTATACATAATAAAAAAAATTTAATTTCAAATTAAAACTCAAATATTAAATTAACTTAATATGAAATATTTTCATTACTCATAATACAATAAAATTAACACAATATTTAAAAACTAAAAATTTGAAAAAAATAATCATAAACAATATTCAAAATAACAAAAATAATAATTAAATTATTAAATTAATTACATCATAAGAAACAAAAATATTTAATATAACTAAAAAAATAACAAAATTTTTAAAATATTTAATTTATTAATTTTATTAAATAAATACATACAAAATATATTTAAATATAATACAAACACTTAAATTAATAAAATATTTAATAATAATTTCACAATTATATCCAATATTATATATTAAATACATAATTTAACAATATTTTTATTACATCGATTAAATTAACAACAAAACCAAAAAACACATAAAATTTAAAATAAAAATTCAAAATATTTATATTAACATTTAAAAACTTTAATATAATAAAATATTTAATAATATTACAAAACATAAAAACTAAAAATACGAAATATAACACCAAATTAAAAACTAAACAAAAAACAATTTATTTATTTCACATAAAATAATTATTTTATTTCTATTACCTAAAATATTTAAATATAATTAAATTGAAATTAAATCAATTTTCATATATACAAATAAAATTTTACACTATAACAAATTATGAAAAAAATCTTAAAAATTAATCAAAACTTAAAATTTTTACTTTCCCCATGGATAAATAATTGCCCCAATTATATATTTAAAAATATAATATCTGATAGTCGTATAGCAAAACCTCAAGATTTATTTATAGCTATACCTGGATCCTTAACTGATGGAAGAAATTATATTTCACAAGCCATAAAAAAAAATGTATCTGCAATACTAGCAGAAAAAACAAACAATAAAAAACACGGGGAAATTGAAATATTTAAAAATATACCAATAATTTATTTTTCTTCTCTCAATAAAAATTTATCAAAATTAGCGGGAAGATTTTACAATAATCCATCACACTCTTTATTCATTATAGGTATAACTGGAACAAATGGAAAAACTACTATTTCACACCTACTTAGTCAGTGGGTAAATATATTGGGAAAAAAAAGCGCGGTTATGGGAACAATGGGAAATGGAGTAATAAATAAAGATATGGATTTAACAAAAAATACAACTGATTCTTCTATTTACATTCAAAAATTCTTATTAAAATTAAAAAATAAAAAAGTTAATTTTGTTTCAATGGAAGTTTCCTCCCATGCTTTATCACAATATAGAGTAGATGGATTACAATTTAATGTAGCAATATTTACAAATATTAGCCATGATCACTTAGATTATCATAATAATATGCTAAATTACACATTAGCAAAATGGAGATTATTTTCTGAATTAAAAATAAAAAAATATATCATTAACGCTAACGATAAAATAGGACAACGTTGGTTATTTTATTTACAATTAAAAAAACAGTACCCGTATATTACAGCAGTATCACCAAATTATATACCCTCTTTTTTTTCCTTATGGAAAGGAAAATGGATATATGCAAAAAAAATACAATATAATTTCGATCACACATGTATTTCGTTTAAATCTAGTTGGGGACATTCCACTATATATAGCCCTCTTATTGGAAAATGTAATGTAGATAATATTTTATTAACAATAGCTACATTATTATCTTTAGGATATTCACTAAAAAAATTATTAAATACATCAAAACAATTACAACCTATAGATGGAAGGATGGAAATTTTTTATACAAAAAAAAAACCTATAGTTTTAATAGATTATGCACATACTCCAGACGCATTAAAAAAAACATTAATAACAGCACGATATTACTGCAAAACAGGAAAAATTTGGTGCATTTTTGGATGTGGAGGAAATCGAGATAAAAAAAAACGACCAATTATGGGAAATATTAGTGAAAAATATTCAGATAAAATAATTATAACTGACGATAACCCCCGAAATGAAAAACCAAAAACAATAGCAAAAGAAATAAGAAACGGAATTAAAAATAAAAAAAAAATTAAAATAATTCACAATAGAATTCAAGCAATTCATAAAACTGTAAAATCAGCATCTTCAAATGATTTAATTGTATTAGCAGGAAAAGGGAATGAAAAATATCAAATTATTAAAAATAAATATCACATATACTCTGAAA
Source organism: Candidatus Westeberhardia cardiocondylae (assembly GCA_001242845.1). Taxonomy (GTDB): domain Bacteria; phylum Pseudomonadota; class Gammaproteobacteria; order Enterobacterales; family Enterobacteriaceae; genus Westeberhardia; species Westeberhardia cardiocondylae. Next base: position 191,163 of record LN774881.1, on the reverse strand, counting down.
AAAAAACTATTCAAAAATTATTAGGAAAGCTTAAATGATCACACTTGATCTTCAAATTATATCAAAAATACTAAATGCAAAACGGATAGGTAAAAATCATACTATTTTTACAATAGAAACTGATTCTAGAAATATTCAATATAAAAAACAATGCCTATTTGTAGCTTTATGCGGAAATAAATACAATGGACACAACTTTGTGGAAAAAGCGATTTCTCTAGGAGCTATTGCTATACTAGTAAACTGTCATTTTCCATTTCTTAAAACACCACAATTAATAGTATCTGATACATTGAACGCATTAAATAAACTATCACATTGGATCAGAAAACAATTTACCATACCAATAGTTGCTATTACCGGTTCTTCAGGGAAAACTACAGTAAAAGAAATGACTGCATCTATACTTCGACAAACAGGAAAAGTATTATGTACCAAAAAAAATTTTAATAACCATATTGGCGTTTCCTTAACATTACTTAAATTAAACAAAAAACATAATTTCGGGGTAATCGAAATAGGTGCTAATCAATTTGGAGAAATTTACCAATGTGCAAAACAAACCTCGCCGAAATCTGCATTAATAAACAACATTTTTTTATCCCATTTAAATGGATTTAAATCTTTACAAGGAATTGCAAAAGCAAAAAGTGAAATATTTACAGGATTACCAAATAAAGGATATGCTATATTAAATAATGATAATAATTATTTTCCATTATGGAAAGGAAAATTAAAAAATAAAAAAATCTTACGATTTTCAAAAAACTTTTCCAAACATGCAAATATTTTTTCAAAAAATATACGCCATCACACAAAAGGAACATCATTTACTTTATGTACAAAAAAAGGCACATGCAAAATATATATTCCATTATTAGGAAATCATAATGTTAGTAATGCTTTAGCAGCAATAACATCAGCAATATCGGTAAATAAAAATATCACATTATTAGAAATAACTACCGGACTAAAACAAATAAAAAAAATACCAGGAAGATTATTTCCAATTCCATTAAATAAAAATCATTTACTTCTAGATGATAGTTACAATTCTAATATCGGATCATTAATTGAAGGAGCAAAAGTATTAGAAAATATGCCAGGATACAAAATTATGGTTATTGGTGATATATTAGAAATGGGGGCAAAAAAAATTCAATATCACAAAATAGCTGGAAAACTTATTAAAAAAATTAATATTGACGAAGTACTTAGTTTTGGATATTTAAGTAAATACATAACCCGTGCTATTGATAACCATATAAGCAAACACTTTAACGATAATATTTCATTAATTTCATATCTACTTCATTCATTATCCAAAAATATAAAAATAACTATTTTAATAAAAGGATCAAGAAACACTAAAATGGAAGAAATAATATTTTCTTTACAGGAAGAATATCATGTTCAAATGTCTTATTGAAAACTTTTTAATACAAAACCAAATAAAAATAAATACTTTCTTCTGCTTTAGAATATACGAAATCATTGCAAGTGCCGTAACTTCTTTTCTTTTATCTACATGGATTGGATATATATTAATCAAAAAACTAAGAAAACTACAAATAAATCAAATAATACGAAAAAACGGACCAAAATCACATCTAAAAAAACAAGGGACCCCAACTATGGGGGGACTAATAATTATATTTTCAATAATTATCTCAACATTCTTGTGGATCTATCCATTTAATTCATACATTTTTTGTATATTATTTTCATTAATTGGGTATGGAATAATAGGATTTATCGATGATTATAAAAAAATATCTAACAACAACACGGATGGATTAAACTTTATTTGGAAATATTTTTTACAATCTATAATAACATTATTAATAATACATAATATATTTATGTTATTAAAAGAAAAAGAAACAATTCAATTGATATTACCATTTGTTAAAAAAAATATTCCTTTTTCTTCATCCGAAAATATGTGGTGGTATATTATATTATGCTATGTTATTATTATAGGAATTAGCAATGCAGTAAATTTAACAGATGGATTAGATGGATTAGCAATTATTCCAATTATTTTAGTTTCCCTTGGATTAGGAATAATATCTTGGAAAAGCAGCAACATAAAATATACTGAAACTACATTACATATTCCATATCTTACATTTTCATATGAAATTACAATAATTTGTGCAATAATAATCGGTTCAGCGTTAGGATTTCTTTTGTTTAATATTTATCCAGCGAAAATTTTTATGGGAGATGTTGGATCACTATCATTAGGATCTATTCTCAGCACTATAGCAATATTATTGCATCAGGAATTATTTCTCTTAATTATAAGTGGAATATTTATCATTGAAGTTATTTCTGTTATTATACAATTTGTATTTTTTAAAATAAAAAAAAGAAGAATTTTTCTTATGGCTCCTATTCACCATCATTACGAATTAAAAGGAATACCAGAAAAAACAATTGTAATTAGATTTTGGATTATATCCGCAATATTAACTTATATTGGAATATTAAGTATATAAATTTAGTTAATAAATATGATAAATTTCAAAAATGAAAATATTATTATAATAGGATTAGGAATAACTGGATTATCTTGCGTTAAATATTTTCACAAATATAATATTTTCCCTAAAATATTGGATATGAAATCTCCCTCTGATAAAACTAAAAAATCAATCAACCATTTAATATATCATTTTGGAAAATTCAAAAAAACGTGGATCCTACAATCTACTTTAATCATTATTAGTCCAGGAATACCTTTATCACATCCATATTTAATACAAGCTAAAAATATTGGAATAAAAATAATTGGGGATGTTGAATTATTTTCATGTGAAATAAACAAGTGTAGTAAAAAAAAAAAAATAATAGCTATTACTGGAACAAATGGAAAAAGCACAGTTACTAAAATGGTAGAAAAAATAGCAAAATATGCAGGATTAAAAGTTGGTGTTGGGGGAAATATTGGTTTTCCAATACTAGAATTACTATACAAGCCGTATCAATTATATATATTAGAATTATCAAGTTTTCAATTAGAAACTACTTATTCTTTAAAACCATTAGTAGCAACTATTTTAAATATCGCAGAAAACCATATGAACCGATACCCAAAAGGTATAAAAGAATATCTATCTGCAAAATTAAAAATCTATCAAAACGCAAAAATTTGTCTCATTAATACTGATAATCCTCTAACAAAACCAAAACAAAAAAAAAATTACATTAGTTTCGGAAATAATTGTGGAAACTATTATTTACATAAATGCAAAAATAAACAAATCTGGTTAACAACAAAAAAAAACAAATTACTAAACGTAAATCATATGAAAATTTACGGAAAACATAATTATATAAACGCATTATCAGCATTAGCATTAGCAGACTCAATAAATATACCAAGACATTTTAGTATATTAGCTTTAAAAAAATTTAAAGGATTATCACATCGTTTAGAATTAATACATAAACATAATAATATACTTTGGATAAACGATTCCAAATCAACTAACATTGAAAGCACAAAAGCTGCAATTAAAGAAGTAAAAAAAAAATCACACACAATACATTTAATATTAGGAGGAGATGGAAAATCAAAAAATTTTTTACCATTAAAACCATATATACAAGAAAAAAATTTTAATTTATATTGTATTGGTAAAAGCGGACCAAAACTTTTTTCTTTAAAACCAAATATTTCCACACTAACTAATACGCTTGAAGAAGCTATGCACATTATCAAAAACAGAGTAAAAGAAAAAGATATAGTACTACTTTCACCTGCTTGTTCAAGTTTAGATCAATTTAAAAATTTCGAAGAACGAGGAAAAATATTTACAAAATTAGCCAAAACACTTCAAAATACATAATACATACAAATTTTTCCTTCTAACATAATAAAATTTAATCAAACTTCATATTTAATACAGACTAAAATTAGTATACATTAATCGTAAAACAACTTTATTTATAATTTATTCACATGATATAAATCATTCTCCAAAATTAATGAAGATTAGCTAAATATTAAATTACACATTTAAATAAATTAATTTAAACTATATAAATGTATTTATAACCGTAAAACACAACAAAAATAAACTTGTGTATAAAATTTTATTTTCGTACTATTATTTATTTACAATAGTCGTATTATTTTTAGTATTTATTATATTAAAATATTAAAAAATTTTAATAATTTAAAATTGTCTTGCAAAATTTTCTGATTCTAAAAATACTGTCCACATTCGTCGTACAAAACATACTTAAATTAAACACAAATATATAAAATTTTTTAAAATTTATTATAACATCACTATCATTAAAACTAATATTTCATTGCATCTATTATAATATTTGTACATAAAAATAAATATGAAAAAAATTATTATTATAGCTGGAGGAACGGGAGGACATGTATTTTCTGGACTAACTATAGCACATGCTCTTAAAAAAGAAAAATGGAATATAAAATGGATAGGGACAAACAATCATATCGAATCAACTATAATACCGAAAAACAACATAGATATATACTTTCTTCATGTTACTGGATTTCAAGGAAAAAAAATAACAAAAAAATTATTTTCTCTTATTCATGCTGGATATGCCTACTACCAAGCTAAAAATATTATAAAAATACAAAAACCTGATGTAGTTCTAGGTATGGGAAGTTACATTTCCATCCCTGGAATCTTAGCAGCTTGGTCATGTAATATTCCAATTGTTATACATGAACAAAATACTGTTGCAGGATTAGCAAATAAATGGTTAACAAAAATTTCTAATAAAACACTTCAAGGATTTCCTAATACTTTACCTTTAGCAAATTTAGTAGGAAATCCAATAAGAAATGAACTATTATCTATATCTTCCCCTTCAAAAAGGTTTAATAACCGATTTGGACCAATTCGAATATTAATTATGGGAGGAAGTCAAGGAGCTGAAATATTAAATACAATTTTGCCACAAGTAGCGAAAAAATTATCAAAAAAATTAACTCTTTGGCATCAGGTAGGTATGAATAAAAAAATTTTACATGAAGTAAAAAATAACTACATAAAATTATGTGGAAACATAGCAAAAAAATACAAAATAGTTCATTTTATCTATAATATTTCTTTAGCTTACTCTTGGGCAGATTTAATAATATGTAGATCCGGTGCAATGACAGTAAGTGAAATTGCACATATTGGAATTCCGGCTATATTTATACCATACAGGCATAAAGATCAACAACAATATTGGAATGCAAAAGCTTTAGAAAAAATTGGAGCAGCTAAAATTATTAAACAATCCGAAATTACCGCGGAAAAAGTTATAAAAATATTAAAAAACTTCAATAGAACTAAATTATTACACATGGCAAATCTTGCTAAAAAAATATCCATTCCTAATGCAACCAATAATATCATAAAAAATATAAAATCAGTAACCAAATCAGTTTTTGATTAAAATATTTATATCCAAATTCTAAATAATTTACCAAAATATTTCAATAAATAAAATGTTCTTATTAAAAAATAAAAATTTTTTCATTAAAATACATAAAATAAATAATATACATTTAGTTGGAATTGGAGGAATCGGAATGAGCGGAATTGCAAAAATACTATTTCATTCTGGATACAAAATAAGTGGGTCCGATCTTTCTCCAAATAAGATTACCAAACAATTAGAAAAAATAGGAATAAAAATTTTTTATAAACATTCTAAAAAAAATATAAAAAACGCAAATGTATTAGTAATATCAAGTGCCGTAAAATCTGATAATTTGGAAATAGTTTCAGCTAAAAAAAAAAACATTCCAATTATTAAAAGAGCAGAAATGCTCGCGGAACTTATGAGATTCCATTACGGAATCGCAATAGCTGGTACACATGGAAAAACTACTACTACTTCCATGATAATTAATATTTATATTTATGCGGGAATAAATCCAACCTTTATTAATGGTGGAATTAGTAATAATTGTAACATACATGCTCATCTTGGAAAAAGCAAATATTTTATTACTGAGGCGGATGAAAGTGATGCTTCTTTTTTATATTTAAAACCAATAATAGCAATTATTACTAATATTGAAGCTGACCATTTAGAAACATATCAAAAAAATTTTAAAATATTAAAACAAACATTTATCAATTTTTTGCAAAATATTCCATTTTATGGATATGCTATCATATGTATAGACGATCCTATTATTAAAAAATTATTACCTCACATTCGCTGCAAAATTATTACTTATGGATTCAGCAATAATGCGGATTTTCGTATCAACAAATATCAACAAAAAGAAACATGTATCAATTTTGATATTTATAGAAAAAAAAAACCAAAATTACATATAACATTAAATACCCCAGGATATCACAATGCATTAAATGCATCTGCAGCAATCGCCATAGCAACATTAAACAATATTGACGATAAAAAAATAATACAAGCTATGTCAAAATTTAAAAATGTAAACAGAAGATTTGAAAATTTGGGGTACCATTTTTTAAATAAAGAAAAAGAAAAAACTAAAAAAATTTTGTTAATTGATGATTATGGACATCATCCAACCGAAATAAATGTTACTATTCAAACCATCCGGAATGGATGGCCTAATAAAAGATTAGTCATGATATTTCAACCGCATCGTTATACTAGAACGAAAAATCTATATGAACATTTCGTTTACGTACTTTCCAAAGTAGATATATTACTAATTTTAAATATTTATTCTGTAGGAGAAATTCCAATTTCTGGAATAAACAGTAATGAATTATGTAAATCCATTTATAAAAATAAAAAAAAACCCATTCTTATAAGAAATACAAATATATTACCCATATTACTACCGTTAATATTAAAAAATAACGATTTATTACTCATACAAGGAGCTGGAACAATAGAAAATATTACACAAAAATTAATAAATACTATTTTTAAAAAAACATACACATAATTTTATTATTTTAAAAAATTATATTTTATTTATAATAAAAAATTTTCATATAATAATTAAAAATTTAAATACATATAATAATATTATTATATAATTAAACCTTTTTTTCGTATATGCTTCATTTATATAATCAAAACCAACTTATATTTAAGAATAAATATTTTATAAAAATAAAATTTCTAAATATTAAAAAATATTAGTATCAAATATTAAACTCATTTAAACATTAAAAATTCATTCTTATCATTCACATTATTTATAAATTCAAACTTTATATAATACAGTAACTAAAATATATCTAATCTGATTTATTATGTAAATTACAACTTCTACTTATATATGAAAATCAATAAATATTCTTAATATTTATTAAAATTTAAAAATAAATTATATTAAATTCTAAATTCAAAATAAAATTTATTCAAATTATTACAAATAAAATTATAAATAAATACTAAAATAATTTTATAATAATTATTACAATAAAATTAATTTATAACAACAAAATAACACTATACAATTAATCTTCAGTATAACACTGCAAACCTTTTAATCTATTAAAAATATAAAAAACTAATAAATCATTCTAATTTAAAATATCATTAAAAAAATAGCTTAAATAAATTTTATAAAATAAAAAATAAACAGGAAAATATAACAAAATGATAAAAAAAAACAAAAAAATAATAACTGGAATAGAAATTGGAACAGCAAAAGTATTAGTTCTAATAGGAGAAATATCACCTGACAACACAATTAATATTATTGGAATAGGAAACCATTTATCTCATGGAATGAATAAAGGGGGAGTTAACAATTTACAATCAATAATTAAATGCACAAAAAAAGCTATTAATCAAGCAGAATTAATGGCAAATTATAAAATTTCATCAATATATCTAGCGCTATCCGGAAAACATATAAACTGCAAAAATGGAACAGGAACAGTTTACATAACTAAAGAAGAAGTTACTAATAAAGACATAGAAAACGTAATACAATCTGCTAAATCAGTATATATTGGAAATGAATATCGTATTCTACACACGATTCCCCAAGAATACATCATTGATTACCAAGAAGGAATAAAAAATCCTATTGGACTATCTGGTTTACATATGCAGGTTAAAGCACATCTAATTACCTGTCATATCGATATGACAAAAAATATCATTAAAGTAATAAAACAATGTGGATTAAAAATTAAAAAAATAATTTTTTCTGGTCTTGCTTCAAGTTATGCTGTATTAACCAAAGATGAACGAAAATTAGGAACCTGCGTAGTAGACATTGGGGCTGGAACTATAGATATAGTAATATATATAGCAGACACATTACGTTATATTAAAGTTATTCCATATGCTGGAAATACAGTAACAAATGATATTGCTTGCGCATTCAGTTCACCGACTACAGAAGCAGAAATAATAAAAATTCGCTATGGTTGTGCCATTGAATCGTTAATTAATAAAAAAAATATAAAAACCCCTGAAATAAATGGAAAACCATCAAAAAATTACCAACAACAAATCCTAGCAAAAGTTATTGAATCACGTTACACTGAATTACTCTATTTAATAAATAATGAAATTTTACAATTACAAGATAATATTCGAAATACAGGAGGAATCCATCACTTATCAGGAGGAATTATTTTTACAGGAGGGGGTTCACAAATTCCTGGATTAATAGAACGAGCACAACAAATCTTTAATTCTCCAGTACGAATCGGTTACCCTATATATATTACATCTCCTACAGAAATAATGAAAAAACCTCATTATTCAACAGCTATTGGATTGTTACAATACGGAAAAGATTCACAAAATAAAAAGAAAAAGAAAACAAAAAAACAAATTTCACTCTTTACTTTAATAAAAAAATTTAATTATTGGTTAAAAAATTTTAAGTATCTATAAACGATTTAATTGGAGAAAAACATGTTTGAATTAATAGATTCTACAAATGATGCAATAATAAAAGTAATAGGAATTGGAGGAGGGGGAAGTAATGCAGTTGAACATATGGCAAAAGAATGTATTGAAGGGGTAGATTTTTTTGCTGTTAATACAGATTCTCAAGCTTTAAAAAAAACAACTATCAATCATACAATACAAATTGGAAACAATATTACAAAAGGACTAGGTGCAGGAGCAAACCCAGAAATAGGTAGAAATGCCGCAGAAGAAGATAGAGAAACATTACGTGCAATACTAGAAGGAGCTGATATGGTTTTTATTGCAGCAGGTATGGGGGGAGGTACAGGAACTGGAGCTGCTCCTATTATTGCCGAAATAACCAAAGAGCTTGAAATTTTAACTGTCGCTGTTGTTACTAAACCGTTTAATTTTGAAGGAAAAAAACGAATGAATTTTGCTGAACAAGGAATTGCAGAACTTTCTAAATATGTAGATTCATTAATTATCACCCCAAATGATAAATTATTAAAAGTATTAGGACGGGGAATTTCATTATTAGATGCATTTGGAACAGTAAACAATATTTTAAAAGAAGCAGTACAAGGAATAGCAGAATTAATTACACAACCTGGATTAATGAATGTAGATTTTGCTGATGTAAAAACTGTAATGTCAGAAATGGGGTATGCTATGATGGGATCGGGTGTAGCAAAAGGAGAAGATCGAGCTAAAGAAGCGGTAGAAATAGCAATTTCTAGTCCACTTTTAGAAGATGTTAACCTATCTGGAGCAAGAGGAGTATTAGTAAATATTACTGCTGGATTCGATTTACAACTAGATGAGTTTGAAACTGTTGGAAATACTATTCGATCATTTTCTTCAGATAATGCAACAGTAGTTATTGGAACCTCGCTAGACCCAGATATGAGTGGGGAAATACGAATAACCGTAGTAGCTACAGGAATTGGAATGAATAAACATCATCAAGAAAATATCCCGATAACAAAAAATGATAAAAAAAATGCTCAATTTACTTTTAAAAATTATTATAACAAACAAAACAAAACAAATATTTTTTTAAATAACAAGAAAGAAAAAAAGAAAAAATTAACAGAATCCAACCAAAAATATACATTAAATATAGAATCTTATGATTATCTCGATATACCAACTTTTCTAAGAAAACAAACAAATAAATAACTTTAAAATTTAAAATATTTTATTTCATAAAAATAAACTTTATACATTTATAAATTTTTAAAACAAATTTTATAAAAAATTTTACATATCAAATATTTATGTAATTTTTATTACTTTAAACATAATTTATAAATTTCATAATTATTATTTCCAAAATAACAAACAATAAACACAATTCATCATGCTAATAAAATTACTTAATAAAATTTTTGGTAGTTACAACGAAAGAACATTACATAAAATGAAAAAAATAGTAAAACATATTAATAATATAGAAGTAAATTTAAAAAATTTAAGCAATGAAAAACTATCAAAAAAAACTATTGAATTCCGCTCGAAAATTGATCAAGGACTTGTTACTATTCGTGATATCCTACCAGAAGCATTTGCAGTAGTACGAGAAGCAAGCAAAAGAATATTTGGTATGCGACATTTTGATGTGCAACTTTTAGGGGGAATCGCTTTAAATGATAATTATATCACTGAAATGCGAACAGGAGAAGGAAAGACTCTTACTGCGACATTACCAGCGTATTTAAACGCATTAACCAAAAAAGGGGTACATATAGTAACAGTTAATGATTACTTGGCAAAAAGAGATGCAGAAAATAACAAAAAATTGTTTAATTTTCTCAATATGACTGTAGGAATTAATTTACCTGGAATGTCAATATCAGAAAAAAAAATTGCATATTCCGCGGATATAACATATGGAACAAACAACGAATACGGTTTTGATTATCTGCGAGATAATATGGTTTTTAACATAAAAGATCGTGTGCAACGAAAATTGCATTATGCTCTCATTGACGAAGTAGATTCTATTTTAATAGATGAAGCAAGAACCCCATTAATTATTTCTGGCCAAATAGAAACTGATTCAAATTTATATCACAAAATTGACAAACTTATTATTCCATATCTTAATAAACAAAATCAAGAAGATTCTTATTACTTTCAAGGAACAGGGCATTTTTCAATAGATGAAAAAACAAAACAAATAAACCTCACAGAAAGAGGAATGATCTTAATAGAAAAATTACTTGTAAAGAACAAAATTTTAAAAGAAAAAGCAGAACTTTATTTACAAAATAATTTAATACTAATATATTATATTATTTCTGCTATTCGAGCACACGTTCTTTTTTTTCGTAATATAGATTATATTATAAAAAATAATAAGATAATTATCATTGACGAACATACTGGAAGGCCATTACCTAATCGTCGTTGGTCTGATGGATTACATCAAGCTATAGAAGCAAAGGAAAATGTAACTATTCAAGAGGAAAGCCAAACATTGGCTTCTATTACATTTCAAAACTATTTTCGTTTATATGAAAAATTGTCTGGAATGACTGGAACTGCTAGAACTGAATCTTTTGAATTTAATTCAATTTACAAACTAAATACTATTGTAATACCTACAAATCGTTTAATGATTCGTAAGGATTTTTCTGATTTAATTTATATAACAGAAAAAGAAAAAATACATGCTATAATTCAAGATATTAAAAAATGCAACAAAAGAGGTCAACCTATATTAGTAGGAACTATATCTATTGAAAAATCAGAATTTTTATCGAAAAAACTAAAAAAAGAAAACATTCCACACAAAATATTAAATGCAAAATTTTACGAAATGGAAGCTAATATTATCGCTCAGGCAGGAAAACCTGGCGCGGTAACGATAGCAACAAATATGGCTGGGAGGGGAACAGATATCATATTGGGAGGAAATTGGAAAGAAGAAATAAATTCACTAAAAATTTTTGATAAGAAGAAAATTTCTACTATTAAAAAACAATGGAAAAAAAGACATAATTTAGTATTATCTGTTGGGGGATTACACATCATTGGAACAGAAAGACACGAATCAAGACGAATAGATAATCAACTAAGGGGTAGATCTGGAAGACAAGGAGATATCGGTTCATCCCGTTTTTATTTATCTATGGAAGATACTTTAATGCGTATATTTTCATCAAATCGTATATTTAATATTATAAAAAAACTTGGAATCAAACAAAATGAAGCAATTGAACATCCGTGGATTAATAAAGCTATCGCTAATGCTCAAAAAAAAGTAGAAAATAGAAATTTTGAAATTAGAAAACAATTACTTGAATATGACGATGTAATAAATGATCAAAGACAAATTGTCTATATAAAAAGAAATCAATTATTGAGCTTAAATAATATTCAAAATATCATCAAAAACTTCAGAAAAATAACTATAAAAAATATTTTAAAAAAATATTTTATATCAAATTTTTCAGAAAAAAATCAAAATATAAAAATAGAAAAATGCTTAAAAAATGATTTTAATTTAAAAATATCTATTTCATTATATTTGCGCAATCAAAATATAAAAAACAAAAATAATAAAAAACAACTTTACAAATATATTGTAAAAAAACTATTAAAAAAATACAAAAATACAGAAACTATATTAGGAACAACCTCTATACGTGATCTTGAAAAAAATATCACTTTACAAACAATAGATAATTTATGGCAAGAACACCTAACATTAATGGAACATTTACGAAATAGTGTTCATTTACGAAGTTATGCGCAAAAAGATCCGAAACAAGAATATAAACGAGAATCTTTTATAATGTTTAGCAATATGTTAGATTCATTACAATATGAAGTAATAAGCACATTAAGTAAAATAAATACAAAAAAATAAAAATTTTTAAAATACAAAATTTCTACAAAAATAATATAGTATTATTCATATAACTTATTATGACAAAACATTTTCATGTTTTCATGAAAAATCATACAATGTAATATTAATTTATATCTAAAACATTATTTTAAATATCAAAATTTCTCTAAATTTTCTTGACAAACATAAAAAACTCATATAATAAATACTGTAGTCCTCAATAATTCATATTTTTTAAAAAATCAACAAATTTAAAATATTATAAATTTATGTCATCCTTTTCACACATAATTTCAAATTAACACGGGAACTAAAAACAATTTCCATATCTTTTTTTGCAAAATAAATAATTTTTTTAATTTTTCTTCCTTCTTTTCCAATAATCATCTTTTTGTGCATATCACAAAACACAAAAACAAATCCATAAATATTACAAAAATTATTAAAATTTTTATCAATTAAAAAAGGTTCAATTTTCACTACAACAGAATAAGGGATTTCATCCCAAAAATATTGCATGATTTTTTCTCTAACAATTTCTGACGCAAAAAAATTATTTGAATAATTTACAGTTATTTCATTTGGAAAATAACACTTTAATTTTGATAATTTTTTTTTTACAATTTCAAACAAAGTATTAATATTAATATTTTTTTTTGCAGAAATTGGAACAACTTCATCAAAATTAATCTTCTTAGAAAGAAATTGAATATAAGGTAATACCTTACTTTTTTGTAAAAAATTATCTATTTTATTAATAATCAAAATAACTTGACAATTATTATAAAAACGAACAAGTTTGTTATAAATTAATTCATCATAATGTGTCCAATATATATCAATGACAAAAAAAATAATATTAATCATACTAGAAGAAATAGATACATTCAAAAAAACATCTTTAAAATAATCAATATTTTGTTTTTTTTGTATATATAAACCAGGTGTGTCAATATAAACACATTGATATAAATCATCTTTTACAACACCAGCAATAGGAAAAATAGTAGTATTTCTTTTAGAAGAAACAATAGAAATTTTTTTTCCTAACATTCGATTTAATAATGTAGACTTTCCAACATTAAATCTACCAATTATCATTACAAATCCAAAACATTTATTTTTCATTTCATTTTATTTTCAATAATCTAATTGCTTTGTTTGCAGCAATTTGTTCAGCTTTTCTTCTGCTAGAAGCAATTCCTAAAATCACTTCTTTAGATCCGCTAACATGACATTGTATAACAAATTCTTGATCATGTTTCTCCCCTCTAGTTTCTACTAAAATATATACAGGTAAGGGTAAATGATTTCCTTGCAAATATTCTTGCAATCTAGTTTTTGGATCTTTTTGATTCTCTCCTGGAATAATTTCATTTAAATATTGAGAATACCAAGATAAAATGAGTTGTTCAATTCTTCGAATATCACTATCCAAAAATATTGCACCAATTAATGCTTCTATAGCATTAGCTAAAATAGATTCACGGTAAATTCCCCCGTTTCTTAATTCTCCAATTCCAAGAAAAAGATATATTCCTAACTTAAAACGTTTTGCTATTTCCACTAAAGTATTTTTACAAACCAAAACTGCACGCATCCTACTCATATCACCTTCATCTATATTAGGAAAACGTCTATACAAAACATTAGCGATTACGTAATTTAATATAGAATCACCCAAAAACTCCAATCTCTCATTATGAATGCTACTGGCACTTCTATGAGTCAATGCTAAAAATAAAAGTTTTTCTTCTCGAAAAAAATAACCCAAATTTTTTTGAAGCATATTTATCAATTTTAAATTCATAATTTATCAAATAAAATGTTATAGTATTTAAAATTTTTAAAATTCATTTCTTTTAAAAAATCAAATTAAACAACAACAAAATTTATATATTCACATTATATGTTAAAAAACTAATCCAATTCTCTTAAATCGTACATAAAACGGAAAATTTTTATTTTGTTTATCAAAACTTAACCATATCATTGAAACTTTCCCAACTAGATTTTCTTTAGGTACAAAACCAAAATAACGACTATCAGAACTATTATCTCTATTATCTCCCATCATAAAATATTTTCCGTTTGGAACAATCCACTCTGCAGACAAAGTCCCTGGTTGCTTATAATACATATGGCAAAAATCCTGATATCCAGGAATAATAAAAATATAATGAAATATATCACCCATATATTCTTTACATTGCATTAAACGTATACTTGGGAAATTACTTTCTAACATTGAATCGCATGGAATATTTATAAAATTATTTGTATCATTTGAACAAAAAATTTTTATAAAATCACTAGGAATAATATCACTGTAAAACATTGGAAATATTTTTGAATATTTTTTATCTTTATAAACATAATTATATCGTATTGTCAATTGTTTTTTATATACATCATATTTAACTTTATCACCTGGTAATCCCACTATTCTCTTTACATAATATAATTTCGGATTTAAAGGATTTTTAAACACTACTACATCTCCACGTTTAGGAACGCTAACATTTATAATAATTTTTTTTGTAATTGGATTTTTAATATTATAAGAAAATTTATTTACTAAAATAAAATCCCCGGCTAAAAGAGTTGGCATCATAGATCCAGAAGGAATATGAAATGGCTCAAAAAAAAAAGAACGAAATATAAATACCCAAAACAATACAGAAAAAAATAAAGTACACGTTTGAACCAACCATAATTGACTAAGTCTTTTAAAAATAAAAAAACTATTTTGTTTGAAAAAAAAACTTCTTTTCTTTATTTTACTATACAAATAAAAGAAAACAAAATAAAGAATTTTTTGAATTTTTTGCATACAAAAAAATAACATAAAAACAATAAACAACATTCCAAATAAAAAACAAAAACCGACCATATTATCCTCTTAAAATTCATCACATCATACTTTTATATCCATAAGGCTCAAAAAAATTTCTTTTGACAAAGATAAATGACCTAATTTCTTCATTGCTTTTTTTCCTCTTTTTTGTTTTTCTAATAATTTTTTTTTTCTACTTACATCTCCTCCATAACATTTTTCTGTAACATTTTTTCTTAACTGTTGTATATTAGAACGAGCAATAATACGTTTCCCTATAGCAGCTTGAATAACTACATCGAATTGTTGACGAGGAATTAAAGATTTTAATTTATTAATATACTTACTTCCAAAACTAAATGCTTTATTATAAGGAACGACAAATCCTAATACATCAATTTTTTTTCCGCAAATAAGTATATTTACATACTTTAAATTTGATTTTTTAAAATATTTAAATTCATAATTTACAGAAGCATACCCGTTTGAAATAATTTGCAACTCATCAAAAAATTTTGATATAACTTCTACCATAGGAATATGATAAATCAATTCTATTCGATTTTTTTTATATATAATATCAATTTGAATTCCACGTTTACTAATACATAATTCTATAATTTTCCCTATATATTTATGAAAAGAAAATGATATACAACATTCAACAAAAGGTTCACGAAATTCTATAATTCCATTAATTAAAGATATTTCACAAGGATTATTAACATATACTATATGATGATTTTTCATTACTATTTCATAAGAAACTGTAGGAGAAGTAACAATTAATTCAAAACCATATTCACGTTTCAATCTCTCTTTAATGATTTCCATATGCAACAAACCAAGAAAACCACATCGAAATCCATAACCTAATGTTACAGAATGTTCCACATTAAAACAAAACGAAAAATCATTTAAACTAAGTTCTTTAATTGCCCTACAAAATTTTTCGTAACTATTAGAATGCAAAGGAAAAATTCCCGCATATACTTGGGGATTAATTTTTTTAAAAGATGGTAAAAAACAAACAGCTGGATTTTTTTCAAGTGTTATCGTATCCCCAACTCTTACACTATCAATATCCTTAATAGAACAAACAACCCAGCCAATTTCTCCCGAAATTAATACTTCTTTATAACAACGTTTTGGTGTAAATATACCTAATTTAGTTACAAAATATGATAAACCGTTACTCATCATTTTTATTTTATCGTTTTTTTTTAAAATTCCGTTTTTAACACAAACTAATAATGTTACTCCTAAATAATTATCAAACCAAGAATCAATAATCAACGCTTGCAAAGGAAGATTAATATTTCCTATAGGACAAGGAATATCATGTATTAAACGCTCTAGTACATCTATTACGCCAAATCCAGTCTTCGCCGAACATTTAACTATATCAGACGAACTAATTCCAATAACATTTTCTATTTGTTCAATCACTGGATTAATATTATCAACACAAAGGTCAACTTTGTTTAATACAACTACTGTTTTTAATTTCATTTTTATAGCAAAATAATAATTAGATAAAGTTTGAGATTCTATTCCTTTACTAACATCAATTAATAATAATATTCCCTCACAAGCAAAAAGAGAACGAGATACTTCATGTGAAAAATCGACATGTCCTGGAGTATCAATAAAATTTAATTGATAAAATTCATTGCTACGTGATTTGTAATTCAACGATACATTTTGTGCTTTAATTGTAATACCCTTTTCTTTCTCTAATTCCATAGAATCCAAAACTTGGTCTACCATATCCCTTTTATTTAACCCCCCACAAATTTGAATAAAACGATCAGCAAGGGTAGATTTTCCATGATCAATATGAGCAATAATAGAAAAATTACGTATATTTTTTATAATCATATAAATATTCAAAAAAATAAATGCACTTATTAATAAATGTTATAAAAATTATTCAATATTTTAACCCTAAAATATAATATAATAAACTCTTCTAAAAAATAAATTTATTATATTTAAATAATACAAAACATTTAAATATTCAAAATATGAAATCACATTAAAAAATTTATTTGCATAAAAAATCAACTTAAAATTCATTCGATTTATAAAACAAATATAAAAAAATATCCTTTTAAAATAAACTTTCAAAAAATATATAAAATGACATTCATAAACAAAATTAAACTAAATTATTTATACAAAATAAAAAAATTATATATCATATAAAATTTTCAATTTAAATAATAAATATATAAGAACATAAATTCATTACCATTTAACTTTTAAAATATAATAGATTTAATTTTTTAGAATCTCTAATCACACTTTTTAATAAAACAAAATTCAGTTCAACAATTTGAATATAAACTAAAATACTAAAATTACTTAATTAAAAATTGTTATTTCAACAAGGAAAAATTTCTATTAAATTTATTCACACGACCACTACTATCAATAATACGCTGTTTTCCCGTATAAAAAGGATGACAAACATTACATATATCTAATGAAATATCATTAACTAAAGTAGAAAAAATACTCATAATATTTCCACATGAACATACAGCCCGTATTTTAACATATTTCGGATGAATACTTTTTTTCATTATTAATACCTCACAATTTTATATCAATGTTTCATATATTTTGAATTATAAATACATAATACAATATTTATCTATATTATATAAAATACAAATCAAATCTTACTTACATTTTAATAACTAAAATAAAACAAATCACTTCAATACCTTTAATGCAATAAAATTCAATCATGAAACATTTGTTCTTTACAAATTATACTTAACATTTCTAAATATAATCTATAAATTCTCTTAAAAAATTTTTCATAAAATTTTTAACAAAAATTGAATCTATTTAAATATTTTTTAAAAAAATAGATTAATAAAATTTAAAAGATCATGTAAACTGTAACTTTTATTTTATCACATAAAATACACATTTATTCTAAAACTTAATTTAAATCTCAATTAAATTTATACATTAAAATAACATTAAACTTATATAAAATAAATACACCAAACTTTATAATATAAAATAAATTTTAAATAAAACACAATAATATAAACTTTATAATACATAGATGAAATAAATCTTTCACTAAAAACTTTTCATGAATTTAGTATCTAAAATTACATATAAAAGACAAATTTTACGCAAAATTATCATATAACTTAATACAAAATAACTTTATTTAATAAAAACATAACTAAAACTTATTTATTAATATTTTAAAAAACAAACTTAATTGAATAAATATTCAATAAAAATTATTTTTATTGAATTAAACAAAACAATAACACTAAAATTTTCAAAAAAAAACAAATTCAAAATCAGCTTTATTAAAAAGTTTCATTTTCTATTAAATCATATGTAATGCAAAAAAATAATCAAAAATATTTTAATTTACGAAATTGTAATATAATAAAATACTGAATAATATTTTGTATATAAAAATAGACAAAAATAACATTTTCTTTATTACTATATACGTGATTATAAAAAATTTTATATATTTTTTATAAAAAATTTTAGAAAAACCATTTTAATTTAAATATAATATATTTTAAAACATATAACATTACAATATTAATTTATATGTTGATTTTTTAACACTTATCATTTATAATACTTTTCAATTTCATATTTTCTAATTATAAACAAACCTAACCTACTAATATTTATTTATAATCACAATCTAAATATAAAAATAACTTATTAATTTTTGATATATGAAATTTCATATAATCTTTTATATTCTTATTCAATAAACAAATAATATTAAAAATTCAATTCATCAAACTATCGAATATTATTAAATATATAATTAAGATTACTGATCAAAAAAACCAAAAAATTATTTAAATTTTTTAAATCATATAAAAATTTTCATAATAATTACACAAAAATATAATTCATATTTATATTACAGAGAACCTGAGTTATATAAAAATATTTTAAACCTTTTAAATTAACATGAATAAATTATATTCTAAAATCAAAAATACTAAAACTTACACACATAAAATATATTTTATAAAACAATTATAATTTTATTAAACATACTTCTAATAAATTAAAAAAATGATATTAAAATTATATAAAAATAACACATCTTTTTTAAAATAAATAAAATATAAAAAAACAAACTTGATAAAATATAAATTATGTACAAATTCTAAAAATAAAAAATAATAAAAAGCTAAATTTCAATACGATTTGATAAAAATTATAAAATAGTTAGCATACACAAATTTTTATGTTACAATTTTAAGCGACGGTTTTAATAATTTTAAAAAACTAACTTTAAAATAATAATTTTAAAACAAAATTTCCTGTAAATATATACAATGTATTTTAAATATGCAAAAATAAAATTAATTGTTACACAAAATTTTATATAAAACTTGACAAAACAATAATTTCATTGAAAATAAAATTCAAAATTAACTTCCAATTATTTCAAATATTTATTACACAAAACATTACAACCATAATTCAATATTATTCATATAACAATAAATTCACATAATATTGTTTAATTAAATTAATTAAAATTTCAATATTAAAATTGACATCATATTTATTTATATTTTAAAACATACTTCTATTTTATAGTTTTACTTTACTCTCATAGGGGTTATTTGTGACAACAATTATAAGCGTGCGAAAAAGTGATCATGTAGTTATCGGAGGGGATGGACAAGCTACTTATGGAAATACTATTATAAAAAGTAATATACGCAAGGTTCGTCGTTTATATAACGATACCATCATTGTCGGTTTTGCCGGAAGCACTGCCGACGCTTTTACCTTATTTGAATTATTTGAACAAAAATTAGAAATATACCAAGGACACTTAGTAAAGTCATCTGTTGAACTTGCAAAAAATTGGAGAACAGACAGAATATTGCGAAGATTAGAAGCAATACTAGCAGTAGCAGATAAAAAAAATTCATTAATGATTACAGGAAATGGAGATGTTATACAACCAGAAAATGATTTAATAGCTATAGGATCAGGTGGAACATATGCGAAATCTGCAGCCTTAGCATTACTAGAAAACACAGCACTTAACGCAAAAATAATTGTAGAAAAAGCATTAAAAATAGCTAGCGATATTTGTATATATACAAATAATTTCTATACTATAGAAGAATTAATATCAAAATAATAATTATTCTTAAAGGTAAAAAAATGTCTGAAATGACTCCCCGTGAAATTGTTCATGAACTTGATAATTATATTGTAGGACAAGAAAACGCTAAAAAAGCTGTAGCCATCGCACTACGAAATCGTTGGCGGCGCTCACAATTAGATGAAATATTACGACAAGAAATCACCCCAAAAAATATTCTCATGATCGGTCCAACTGGGGTTGGAAAAACAGAAATAGCTAGAAGGTTAGCTAAATTAGTAAATGCTCCGTTTATTAAAGTTGAAGCCACTAAATTTACAGAAGTAGGATACGTAGGAAAAGAAGTAGATTCTATTATACGAGATCTAACTGATTCGGCTGTAAAAATGATAAGACTGCAATCCATAAAAAAAAATTCTCTTCGAGCAAAAAAATTAGCAGAAGAAAAAATTTTAAATGTTCTTCTTACAAAAAACACAAATCACTGGGAAAAACTAAAAAAAGAAAATAATGAAATTTATAATATTAAAGAAAAACTTAGAAAAAAATTACAAGAAAAAAAATTAGATACAACAGAAATAGAAATTCATTTATCTTCAAAACCAATGGATGTAGAAATCATGGCACTTCCTGGAATGGAAGAAATGACAAACCAACTACAATCAATATTTAAAAATCTAGCAGGACAAAAACAAAAATTACGTAAACTTAAAATAAAAGAAGCCATGAAATTATTAACAGAAGAAGAATCTGCTAAATTGTTAAATCAAGAAGACATAAAAGAAAAAGCTATCGAAGCTGTAGAACAACACGGAATCGTATTTATTGATGAAATTGATAAAATTTGTAGAAAAGGAGAAATATCTACACCAGATATTTCTAGAGAGGGAGTACAAAGAGATTTACTTCCGCTAGTAGAAGGATGTATTGTGTCCACAAAACATGGAACAGTAAAAACCGATCACATTTTATTTATAGCTTCTGGTGCTTTCCAATTATCAAATCCTTCAGATCTTATCCCAGAATTACAAGGAAGATTACCAATACGAGTAGAACTAAAAGCACTAACAAAAGAAGACTTTGAAAGAATCTTAACAGAACCTAATACAGCAATTACTAGGCAATACATTGCTCTAATGAAAACAGAAGGAGTTCATATAAATTTCACTCAAGAAAGTATAAAAGATATTGCAAAAGCTGCATGGAAAGTTAATAAAAGAACAGAAAATATAGGAGCAAGACGTTTACATACCGTATTGGAACGTCTTATGCAAGATATTTCTTATAATGCTAATGAATGGAAAGGAAAAATTTTATCTATTGATTCCAACTATGTGAAACATCATTTAAATGATCTCATAGCAGACGAAGATTTAACTCGCTTTATTTTATAAAATAAAATAAAAAACACAAAAATAAAATATAATTACTAAAAATTTATATATATTTTATAAACTTTAATTAAAATAACATTTTAATCTCGTATAGTCTTTTCTTAATAAAATAAAGATTAAACCTTTTATAAAACATTTTATTTATTATACAAAAACTTATTCGCAAATTTGATAAGATTTTAAATAATTAATTAATTTAAGATTTTGAATTAAAAAATTACAAAAATCATCAAATATAATATAACTATTGATAAAACTAAATTATTAAACATAAAAAATTTAACAACATCTAACTCGAATAATCAAAATACTACTGATACATAAAAACTTTTAATAACATTTAAATATGAAAATTATACACAGCTAAAAATCTTTGTATTTTAATTACATATATTCATTATTTAAATTTTAAATCAAATTTAAATATTTCTATTTTAATAAAATTTACAAATAATCAAAAATATATACTAAAATATGAATAATTAAAAAAGCTTTTTCGCAATTTTCATTAATTCTTTACAAAAAGGACGTTTCATTTTTTTAATAGCATCAACAATATCATGATGCACTAATTTTTCATCACGTATTCCTATACAATGTCCGCTATAACCTTGTAACAATAATTCAACAGCATACACTCCCATTCTAGAAGCTAAAATTCGATCATATGCTACAGGACTTCCTCCTCTTTGAATATGACCCAATATTGTTGCACGAGTTTCTCTTCCTGTTTTTTTTTCAATATATCTAGCTAAACAATTAACATCATAAATATGTTCTGTAATGCTAACAATAGCATGTTTTTTTCCTTTTGCAATACCTGCATGAATTTCATAAACTAAATCTTCAGCTTTAAATTCCGTTTCGGGTAAAACAATAAATTCACAACCACCAGCAATAGCTGCTGCCATAGTCAAATCTCCACAACCTCTACCCATAACTTCTACAATAGAAATACGTTGATGCGAACTAGAAGTATCACGCAACCGGTCAATAGCTTCAACAACAGTTTCCAAAGCAGTAAAATATCCAATACTATAATCCGTTCCAGCAACATCATTATCAATGGTACCAGGTAAACCAATACAAGGAAATCCCATATTTGACAAACATTTAGCGCCTATATACGATCCATCACCCCCAATAACTACTAATGCATCCATACCACATCTAATCATATTTTGAATACTAATGAGTCGAATGTTCTTATTTTTAAATTCAGGAAATCTTGCTGAACCTAAAAAAGTTCCCCCTCGATTAATCATATCAGAAACACTATATCTATCTAATTTAACCATCTTATCTTTATAAAGTCCTAAAAAACCATCATATATCCCAATGACCTCCAACCCCATAGACAATGCAGATCTAACAACACTACGAATAGCTGCGTTCATACCTGGAGAGTCACCACCACTTGTCAATACACCAATTTTTTTAATCATAGTTATTTTACCGATGTAAAATATTTTAGATATTCATAAAAAATCCATAAATCAATACAATATAAATAAACTAAATTTCTCAACACAATATACAATATTACAAACAATAAATTTTATAAATTTTTTCTAAAATTATTTATAATAATTTGTATAAACAAAAATCACATAAAATGATCCAACATAAAATTTATAATTACAATAAATCAATTGAAATATTTCAATTATTATTCATTAAACTCCCATAAAACTTTATAAAATAAAAAATTTTATCACTAAATACACAAATTAATTGTGACATATTATTATAAATTTAATTTTATATTCACAAAATATAATAAAATATATAAAAGAATTTTAGAATATAAAAAATTTTAAAAAACTCATTCAACTTAAATTAACTAAACTACAAAAAATTTCACAATATAAATTTACCTAAATAATTAATTATTAACTAAATAAACTTTTTTAAACAAATAATAATTAAAAATTTTAAAAACTATTTAATACAATATTTCAAGTTTATAAAATCAAAAACTCAAATATATAACATTATACTAATATTATCACAAAATATTTTATATAATTAAAAAATTAATAAAATATATTTAATAAATTTAAATAAACTCTATAATAAAAACATTTACAATTTAAATTTAATACATAAAACATACAAACTAAATTGTATAAAACTATTTAAATATTACAAAAACAAAAATTTTAATTTTGATACATATTTTAATAATATTTTATTTAAAAAAATTCAAAACATATCTTTAAAATCCAAAAACCACAAATCATACATACGATTTCAAATCAAATAAAATAACTACAAAGATTAATCTCAAATATTTTGTAATATAAACAAACATATCAAACCAAAAATACAAAATATATAAAACAAATTTCTTTTCTTAATAATAAAATACATCCATATACTGTATTATAAAAAAATATAATTTTATCAAATTTGCCTTCATGATAAAATATACAAATTGAATAAATAATCACAACACTATAAATATTAATAAAATCTACACCATATATAACCATAATGAATCTTAGAAAAAAATATAATATAAAAATTTTATTTTCTAAAGAAAAAATAGCGCGCAGAATTAAAGAACTCGGAAAATCTATAAGTGAATACTATCACAACAGTCATGAAACAATCATATTAATCGGTTTATTAAAAGGATCTTTTATATTTATAGCAGACTTATGTCGCGCTATTACTTTGCCACATAAAATAGATTTTATAATTACTTCAAGTTATGGAAATAGTATTCATTCAAATAAAAATATCAAAATTTTAAAAAATTTAGAAGAAAACATATACAAAAAACATGTCTTAATTATAGAAGATATTATTGATTCAGGTAATACACTAAATCAAATACAAAACATTCTTTTATTACATAAACCAAAATCTCTTTCTATATGCACATTATTGGACAAACCAAAAAGAAGAGAAACTAATATTTTCGTGCAATGGACAGGATTTACTATATCAGATGAATTTGTAGTAGGATATGGAATAGATTACGCACAATACTACAGACATTTACCATATTTAGGAAAAATTATAAAAATATAAAAATAAAATAAATTCAATATATTTAAAAATACTATTTAAAATTCATATAACACAACCAACTATGTTTTAAATTTTATATACAATTAACATACAAAATAAAACCTTTATTTTTACAATATAATATAAATTTGAAACATTATATCATTCCCAATATGTAAGATTTTTTAAAGAAATAGATTTTATACAATCCAATAAACATGTTCCATCTGGAAAAGAAAAATTCGGCATCAACTCAAATAAAGGATACAAAACAAAAGAACGATTTTTCATATCATAATGCGGAACTATTAATTTTTTAGTATTGATAACACAATTCCCAAATAACAAAATATCAATATCTAACGTTCTAGACTCCCATCGTTTCAAAGTACGAACTCTACCTTGTTTCAACTCAATAAGTTGAATATTTTTTAACAACATTTCAGGAGATAAAAATGTTTTCAACAAAACTACAACGTTTAAAAAATCAGGCTGATTTTTTAAACCTAACGGCTTACTTCGGTAATAAGATGAACAAGATAACAATTTTGTATGTGGAAAAGAGAAAATAATATTATTAATAGCTTCATTAATTTGTTTAAAAGGATTACATAAATTACTACCCATAGAAATCCAAACAAAATTTTCCTTTTTCATAACAGAATCACAAATATAAAATTAGAATAATATTCTACATATACATAATTACGAACGCTAATTAAATAAAATACAAAATCTTATCTATAAATAAACTATGTAAAAAATTTAAATGAAAAAATAAATTTTTCTATTATACAAAATAACTAATTAAATATATACATTAATACCATTAATAAAATAAAACGATGAACAATGTAATTCTACACGAAACTATCAAAATAATCAAAATTTACTTAAAATTAAACATTTTATAAAAAATCTTTTATTAATATAAATATATAATAATTTTAATTTCAATAAAACTAAATAAATAAATTTTGATATCAAAATTATTTAATAAAATACTTTATATTTAAAAATTCTATATAAATATGCATCATTTTTACATTTTTACAAATACAAAACTATTAAACTTTTTATAAAATTTAATCAAAAAATTATACCTTACATGAAACATAGTTATATCAATATCACCTAAATTAAAAATTAAACAAATATTTATTCTAATTAAATAGCAAAATATGAAATATTTTCCTCATAACATAAAAATTATAATATAATATATCATAAAATAATTTATACATTGGACAAAATTTTTTAAAAAAATCAATAACCTAAATAAATATAATACAAATAAGGAAAATACTCTATGAACAATCAAGATTTAATTTTACCAATAAAATTCACAAAAAATGCAATTATCAAAATAAAAAAAATAATCTCTAATAAAAAAGATCCAAATATAAAATTAAGAATTTACATTGTAGGAGGAGGATGCAATGGATTTCAATACAAATTTATATTAGATAATCAAATATGTGAAAATGATACAATTATAAAAAAAAAGGCGCTATTTTAATCATAGATTCAATGAGCCTACAATATCTTATTGGAGGATTAATTGATTACATAGAAAATCTAGAAGGATCTCGTTTTACAATAAAAAACCCACACGCAAAAACTACCTGTAGTTGCGGAGAATCATTTAGTATACTTTAAATAAAAACATAGTAAATTTTTAATATAAATCTATGAATATAATGCAATAAATTTTAATAAAATAAGCATATTCAATTAAATTAATATAAAACTTATTCTCATACTGATATGGAATCTTGATATAACATTGCTGCTGATGATATAGATTCATACAAAGTAGGATGCGCGTGCACTATTAAAGAAATATCTTCTGAATCACAATTCATTTCAATAGCTAAAGAAATTTCCCCTAATAATTCCCCTGAATTTACCCCAACAACAGAACCACCTATAATACGATGCGTTTTTTTATCAAAAATTAATTTAGTCATTCCATTTTGATGATTGGATAACACCGCTTTACCAGAAGCAATCCATGGAAAAACTGATACAGAACAATCAAGTCTTCGTCTTTTTGCTTCCTTTTCCGTTACACCGACCCACCCTATTTCAGGTATTGTATACACAATTGATGGAATTACTCTAGGAGTGAAAAAATGTCTTTTTCCATAAATAACTTCAGCAACAATACGACCTTCATAAATACTTTTATGGGCTAACATAGGAGATCCAACTATATCCCCTATAGCATAAATATGGGGTACATTAGTACGCATTTGTTTGTCTACAGAAATAAAACCAAGATTATTTATCACTACTCCAGCTTTTTCAATACACAAACATCTTGCGTTTGAAACTCGTCCAACTGAAACTAAAACTACATCATATCGCTCTTTTATTACTTCAACAGAAGAATTATATTTATATTGCATGGTAACATATACACCATCTTTATTTGATTCAGAAGAAACAATATCATAATTCAACATTAATTTATTAAACAAACCTTTAATTTGTTTCTTAAAAAATTGAATAATATCATCATCTACCATGGAAATAATCTGATTAGATGTTTCCAACATATCTATATTTGCACCAAAAGCATGATAAATCGTAGCCATTTCTAAGCCAATAGCACCAGCTCCAACAATCAGCATTTTTTTTGGTATAAATTTTAAAGATAATGCATCATTTGAATTCCATATTCTAGAATCTTTTTCAGGAAAGACTGATAATTTATTGGGTTGAGATCCACATGCAATAATAGCATGATCAAAACTCACCAAAATTCTATCATATTTACGATATTTATTATTACTTACATTATTAATTTCTAAAGTATGATCATCAACAAAATTCACATAACCTATTATGACATTAATTTTTCGAGATTTAGCTCCATGCAATAAATCTGCAGATAATTTATTAATTACATTTTCTTTCCATTTTTTTGTATTTATAAGATCAATGTTTAACTTGCTAGTAGTAATATTACATTTGTTCAAACTATCAATTTCTTTTATAATATTAACAATACGCAACAATAATTTTGAAGGAATGCATCCTGTGTTTAAACATACTCCGCCCAAATTAGAATTACGATCTATCAAAACAGTATCTAACTTTAAATCTGCACAACGAAATGCAGCAGAATAACCTCCAGGGCCAGCACCAACAACTACAACTTGAGTTTTTATTTTATAAATATTATTCATATTCTCCTCATATATTTATAAATACAAAAAAATAAACCTTAATTTACAAAATTATCATTTATCTCATACAAAATAAAAATTCAAAAACCTAAATAAAAACTATATTACATAATTAAATATCGTATATCAGAAATAATTAAATTAATAAAATTGACAAATCTCGCTGCATCCGCCCCGTCAATAACTCTATGATCATAAGACAAAGATATAGGCATAATTAATCTAGGAACAAACTTCTCCCCATTCCATATAGGTTTCATAGATGCTTTAGAAACACCAAGAATAGCTACTTCCGGCACATTTACAATAGTAGTAAATGCAGTCCCTCCAATTCCACCTAAATTAGAAACGGTAAAACACCCTCCTTGTGTATCTGATAATATCAATTTTCCATTACGAGTTTTATTCAATATATTTTTTAAATCATGAGTAAGATCAACAACACTTTTTTTATTAACATCACGCAACACTGGAACTAACAAACCACGCGGTGTATCTACAGCAATACCAATATTTATATATTTTTTTAAAAATAATTTTTTATTATCTTCAGATAAAGAACTATTAAAACGCGGTAATTTTTCCAAACTTTTAGCCACAACTTTTATAATAAAAATCAACAAAGTAATATTCAAATCTAAATTCTTTTTTTTATTCTCAAGATTCTGTTTTTTTCTAAATAATTCTAACTCAGTAATATCAACTTCATCAAATTGAGTAATATGAGGAACCGTTAGCCAATTTCTATGCAAATTTAATCCAGAAAATCTTTTAATTTTTTCTAAATTTATTTCTTCAACATCCCCGAATTTCTCAAAATCCGATTTTTTCCATTTGGGTACCCTAGAAAATAAATCAAAAGAAGAAACAGAAATACTAGAAAGTTTAATTTTTTCTCTTACATATTCAGCTAAATCTTCTCGTAAAATTCTACCTTTTCTTCCAGATCCTGAAATTTTAAACAAATCAATACCAAATTCTCTAGCTAAACGACGAATACCAGGAGAAGCGTGTACATAATTTTTTTCATCTTTACATAAAACATCATCTTGTTTCGTAAAAGTAACAACATCATTTTCTTTAAAAATATTATTTTTACCAAAAACATCATTAGAAAAAGATTTTTCTTGTGACAAAAATAAATCACTTTTTTTGTCCTTATCTGAAAAAATATCCTCATCTTTTGATTTAAATAACATAATAAGTGATCCCATTTTAATTTTATCACCTATATTAACTTTAATATCTTGAACAATACCGTTACAAGGAGATGGTATTTCTACGGAAGTCTTTTCACCTTCAATCAAAATAATAGGTTGTTCCTTCACAACTTCATTCCCAACACTAACTAAAATTTCAGTAATTTCTGCTGAAGAAATCCCAATATCTGGAACTTTAACTTCAATTATCGTCATACATTACTCTCTTTGTTATAATAAACGAGGATTAATTTTATCAATATCAATCTTAAATCTATTAATAGCAGAAACAAGAATATCAGAATTAATACTCCCGAATTTAACCAAAACATATAAAGAAGCAATAACTATATAGCTAGTATCAATCTCAAAATAACGTCTTAATTTTCTTCTACTATCAGACCGTCCAAATCCATCAGTTCCCAAAACATAAAATAAATTAGTAGGTACAAATTTTCCAATTTGTTCCGCAAATATTTTCATATAATCAGTAGAAACTACTATTGGTGCATTATTCATAACTTTTCTAATATAAGATACTTTTGGAACTTCCGTTGGATGTAACATATTCCATCTTTCACAATCTTGAGCGTTTCTTGCTAATTCAGAAAATGAAGTTACACTATATACATCTGAACTTATATTATAATCCTTTAACAAAACTTTTGCAGCTTCTCTAACATGTTGCAAAATAGAACCAGACCCTAGTAATTGTACTTTCTCTACATTCCCTACAAATTCCTCTAACTTATATATCCCTTTACAAATCCCTTCCTCAGAAAACTTTGGAATATCTGGCATACAATAATTTTCATTTAATGTCGTAATATAATAATAAATATTTTCTGAATTCTCTCCATACATTCTGTGAATACCATTATGTATAATAACAGCTAACTCATACGCATATGCAGGATTATAAGAAACACAATTAGGAATAGTCAACGAATAAATATGACTATGCCCATCACCATGTTGCAAACCCTCCCCGTTTAATGTAGTACGACCAGACGTTCCACCAATTAAAAAACCCCGAGCTTGTTGATCACCTGCTGCCCAACATAAATCGCCAATTCTTTGAAAACCAAACATAGAATAAAACACATAAAATGGAATCATTAGAAAATTACTAGTACTATACGAAGTAGCAGCTGCCAACCAAGAAGAAAATGCTCCTAATTCACTAATACCCTCTTGCAATATTTGTCCAGATTTATCTTCTTTATAATAAATTAATTTTTCACGATCTTGGGGGGTATATTTTTGTCCACACGAACTATAAATTCCAACTTTTTTAAATAAACCTTCCATACCAAATGTACGAGCTTCATCTGCAATAATTGGAACTATTCTTTTTTTTATACAACCATCACTCAATAATATATTTAAAATTCGAACAAAAGCCATAGTAGTGGAAAATTTTCTTCCTTTCCCATACAACAAAGAATTAAAACAATCTAATTTAGGAAGTTCTAATAAATTAGTAAATTTATTCAAACGAATAGGAACAAACCCGTGTAAAACTTTACGACAATTACGCAAATAAGCATATTCTTTTGAAGATTTTGCTAATTTCACGTAAGACAATGATAAAATATCTTGATCACTAACTACATCATGCAAATTAAAACGATCTCGAAACTTACGCAAACCATATACATCTATTTGTTTAACTTGATGCGCAATATTCATCCCTTCTGCAATATCAGATAAACCATATCCCTTAATAGTATGCATCAAAATAACAACTGGTTTTCCAACAACACTATGAGCTTTATTCAAAGCTGAAAATATTTTTTTTGAATCATGTCCACCTCTATTTAACATTAAAATTTCTTCATCACTCATATCTTGAATCAAAGATAAAGTCTCCTTATATTTTCCAAAAAAATTCTTACGAATATAAGAAGCACCGAAAGATGATAAACGTTGATAATCTCCGTCAATAGTTTCATTCATTAATTTAACAAGCTTTCCAGTAATATCTTTTTTTAATAATGAATCCCACGCACCTCCCCAAATAACTTTAATAACTTCCCAACCAGATCCGCGAAACACCCCTTCTAATTCGTTTATAATTTTACCGTTTCCAAAAACTGGACCATCCAAACGTTGTAAATTACAATTAATAATAAAAATTAAATTATCTAATTTTTCACGAGCCGCAACAGTAAGCGCCCCTTTTGATTCGGGTTCGTCCATTTCGCCATCGCCAAGAAACACATAAACTTTTCTAGTAGAAGTACACTTTAACGAACGATATTCTAAATATTTCAAAAATTTTGCCTGATAAATCGCGCTAATTGCACCTAGGCCCATAGATACAGTAGGAAATTGCCAAAATTCTGGCATTAATCTAGGATGAGGATACGAAGACAAACCAGATGTTTCTCCTGTCTCTTGACGAAAATTATCCAATTGTTCTTCAGTTAAACGTTCTTCTAAAAAAGCGCGCGAATAAATACCTGGAGAAACATGTCCTTGAAAATAAACTAAATCCCCTCCATTTTTTTCCTCTCTTCCTTGAAAAAAATGATTAAAACAAACATCATAAATAGTCGCACAAGATTGAAAAGAAGAAATATGACCTCCTAAATCTAAATTTTTTTTAGAAGCACGTAAAACAATCATAATAGCATTCCAGCGAATTATTGAGCGAATACGGCGTTCAATTTCTAAATTTCCAGGATACTGTGATTCTTCATTAGATGAAATAGTATTAATATACGAAGATACATTCTTGCGAAAAGAAAATTTTTCTCCATACACTTTTCTTGTTATTTTATCAAGTAAAAATTTTGCGCGATCCATGCCTTCTTCTCTAATTACTGACTCTATCGAGAGTATCCAATCATAAGTCTCTTTTGGATCTACATCATTATTACTTCGAAAAAAATTAAACACGATACCTACCTTAATATAAAAATTAAATATACTAATTAATTTTAAAAAAATAACAAAATTTGTTACATTAAAATGCAAAAATTTTATCTAATCTAAATTACTAAACAATCTATAACTATTTATCAAAAATCTCTTTTAATTTTATATAAAGAAATTTCGTAAAAATAATACACAAATGTAAAATTTAAACTAAATATAAAATCTACAAGATAATATTATAAAAATTAATTTTATTCAATCAAAATTTTTACAAATAAAAAAATTAACTAATCTCTTGCAAAATAAAATAATTTAAAAAATCGCATTTAAAAATATAACAAAATATTCAAAAATCTTAAAAATTAAATTTCATAATTTCAATTAAACTTAAAATCACAAAAATTAAAACAAAACCACCACATAATAATTAAAATTAAAATTACAAAACTTTCATTTTTTAAAATACTTCCAATTAATACAAAATTCATAAAATTCCTACTTTAATATGAACTTTTAAAAAATTACAATACATACAGTTTTATGTAAATAAAACTTCTAATTATAATATATAACATACAAATTAATAATTTTTAACAAAAACTCTTATAAAAAACATATTAATATATTACTATGCAAAAATAACATAAATAAAACTTCAAAATTTATAAAATTAATTTACATACAAAAATTTCCAAATAATTTTTAATGTATAATTAAATCCTATTTAAACTTTAAAAATTTATTATATTAAAATTAAATAGAACACCGCACTTCTAATACGAAAAAAGACACATAAAATTTTTACTTTTAAAATTAAAACTAAAAATTTTCATAATATTAAACTTTTAAAAAATAAATATCATCACTTCCCTAAAAAATTAAAATCATAAAAATAATTTTTAATTTTCTTAATTACATTTGCATAAAACATACAAATCATAAAAATACAAAATTTAACATATAAAAGTAATTATATTTACAACTTTCATTTATTTCACTCTCACAAAAACAAATTTACTAACTAATAAAAACTTTTATATGATAACTATCAATAATAAATAAAACTAAATATTGAAATATTCTAAGATAATACTTAAGTTTATCAACCTAAATATACAACATTACTTTACAAACATATTATCATTATTTTAACTTAAAAATAAGTTATTCCATATAACGGAACACTTATTTAAAATACAAAATACTTTTATCAAATTTATATTAAAATACTTGAATAATATACCATTATATTCATAAAACCATAATAATATTGACTTTATCATATTAATTTTATTAACATGCTTTATTTACAAACTTTATATTTATAAATAATTATAACTTTTATCTTCTCAATTAAACAAAAAACGATGGCAATCATAGGAATTGGCTCAGACATAATCGAAATTAAACACATCAGTACAATAATTTCTCGAGTAGGGGATAAATTTGCTAAAAGAATCTTAAGCATAAATGAGTGGAAACAATATAAAAAAAATAAAACAAAAACTCATTTTTTAGCAAAACGACTTGCAGCAAAAGAAGCAACCTCAAAAGCATTGGGAACTGGATTTAGGGGAGGTTTAACATTTTCTCAAATAGAAATTTTTAACGACCACTTAGGAAAACCTTATTTACATTTATTTTTCAATGCAAAAAAAATCGCTAAAAAACTAGGTGTCGTAAATACACACGTCACATTAACAGA
The DNA here is from genome assembly GCA_001242845.1 of Candidatus Westeberhardia cardiocondylae. Lineage (GTDB taxonomy): Bacteria > Pseudomonadota > Gammaproteobacteria > Enterobacterales > Enterobacteriaceae > Westeberhardia > Westeberhardia cardiocondylae. The sequence goes on along the minus strand of LN774881.1, from coordinate 157,058 downwards.
TGAACGTTACTATAGTTTTTCTGTAGTAATCTTAGAAAATTAACATAAAACTTATATACAAAATTTTAATAATAAATAAAACCATTTAATGGTATACAATTATAAAATTTTGTATAATTTAATTAATACAAAATATTAAAAAATTTACAATACTTTATTATGAAGTGTATAATACATTTTATTTACTTAATAGGATATTTTTATGATACACATTATTAATAAAAAAGCTTTAACATTCGATGACGTCTTAATCTCGCCGCAATATTCTAAAATATCACCCAACAAAATAAATTTAAAGACACAGCTAACAAAAAAAATTTTCCTAAATATTCCTATATTATCCGCCGCAATGGATACTGTGACTGAATCTAAATTAGCGATTGCATTAGCCAAAGAAGGAGGTATAGGTTTTATTCACAAAAATATGTCAACAAAAAAACAAATACAAGAAATAAAACGAGTAAAAAATTACACAAACCATAAAAACGATAAAATAATTACTAACCCAAAATGCGTCTTCCCTTCAACTAAAATTTTAGAAATAAAAAAATTCATTTACCATAATGGATTTTTTAGTTATCCAGTTATTAACAAAAAAAACGAACTAATAGGAATAATAACTAAACGAGATATTTCACACGCTACTAATTTAAATCAAAAAGTTTCTTCCATAATGACCCCAAAAAATCGTTTAATAACAACACAAAAAAATGAAGATCTCAAATTCATACGAAAAAAAATGTATGAAAAAAAAATAGAAAAAATATTAGTAATAAACAAAAAACACCATTTATTAGGAATGATCACTAAAAGAGATTTGACACACCCGCATAAAAACGCTTGTAAAGATAAATATGGGTATTTACGAGTAGGGGCTGCAATCAGTATTGAAACTACTACGAAACATATTAAAACATTAATCGAAGAAGGAGTAGATGTTCTATTAATTGACTCATCTCACGGACATTCAAAAAAAGTTCTTCAACTTATTTTAAAAATACGATCTAAATATCCTACAGCACAAATTATAGGAGGAAATATTGCTACCAAAAATGCCGCCATCGATTTAATGAAAGCAGGTGTTGATGCAGTAAAAGTAGGAATAGGACCAGGATCTATTTGTACTACTCGTATTGTAACAGGAGTGGGTGTACCTCAAATCACTGCGATTTCAGATGTTGCAAAAGCATTGAAAGGAACTAATATACCAGTAATTGCTGATGGAGGAATAAGATACTCCGGTGATATAGCTAAAGCTATTGCAGCTGGAGCAACTTGCGTTATGCTTGGTTATATTTTAGCGGGTACAAAAGAATCTCCAGGTAAAATTAAAACACACAAAGGTTATTCATATAAATCTTATAGAGGAATGGGTTCTATAAATGCTATGTATAAAGGGTCTTCCGATCGATATTATCAATCTAATAAAACAATACATCAATTAGTTCCGGAAGGAGTTGAAGGAAAAATACCCTACAAAGGAGAATTAAAAAATGTTCTTCATCAACAAATAGGAGGGTTGCGATCCTGTATGAGATTAACTGGATGCGCTACTATTGATGATCTTCAAAAAAAAGCAAAATTTATTATAATTAGTCAAGCAGGTATAAAAGAAAACCATACACACGGTATCATGAAATAAAAAATAATTATATAAAATTATCTTAATTATTCCTAAATAAAAACTGTATAAATAAAACTTAAATATTTATATGAACTAGAACTCTTATTTTAAGAACAGTTTCAAATAGATTTCACAAAAAAAATAACTAACAATAAACACTATTTTAAACATACATTTATGTTAAAACATGCAAAAAAATACCGTATTCTTATTTTAGATTTTGGATCACAATATAGCCAATTGTTAGCTAGAAGAATACGTGAATTAGGAATTTATTGTGAATTATGGAAATGGAATGCAGACGAAAAACAAATAAAAAAATTTAATCCTAAAGGAATTATTCTTTCTGGAGGACCAGAAAGTGCTACTACAAAAAATAGTCCAAAAGCACCAAAATACGTATTTTTAGCAAACATACCAGTGTTAGGAATATGTTACGGAATGCATATTATGACAAAACAACTAGGTGGAAAAATACAAACTTCTTCCAAAAGAGAATTTGGACTCACTAAAATATGCATTACTTCTAACAGTCCATTGTTACATAATATAAAAAACACAAAAAAAATACAAAATAATCTAAATGTATGGATGAGTCATGAAGATAAAATTATTACTATTCCAAAAAATTTCACTACTATTGCAAAAACACAATCTTGCCCTTTCGCTATAATATCCAATGAAAAAAAAAATTTTTATGGAATACAATTCCATCCTGAAGTAACACACACACAACAAGGAAAAAGTATATTAAAAAATTTTGTTATAAAAATTTGCAAATGCGAATCATTATGGAATTCAGATAATATTATAAAAAATTTAATTAAAAATATTAAAAAAAAAATTGGAAATAATGAAAAAGTCATGTTAGGTTTCTCCGGGGGAATAGATTCACTTGTTACAGCTTTATTGCTAAAAAAAGCAATTGGAAAAAGATTATTATGTATATTTATAGATAATGGATTATTACAATTTAAAAGAAACAAAAAACATATACAATTTTTCAAAAAAAATTATAATTTAAAAATAATTTACATTTCAGCAAAACAACAATTTTTTAATGCCATTTCTGGAATCACAGATCCAGAAACCAAAAGAAAAATAATCGGGAAAATATTCATTGAAACATTCAATAAAAAAGCATCCAAACTATCAAAAATTAAATGGTTAGCTCAAGGAACTATATATTCCGATGTTATAGAATCCGCTCAATCTATACAAAATAATTCAACACATTTAATTAAATCTCACCACAACGTTGGTGGACTTCCCAAAAAAATGAATATAAAATTAATAGAACCAATAAAAAAATTATTTAAAGATGAAGTACGAAATATTGGAAAAAAATTAGGATTGTCACATAATATCTTATACCGACACCCATTTCCTGGACCTGGGTTAGGAATACGAATTTTGGGAGAAATAAAACAAAAATATTGTGATATATTAAGAAAATCAGACAAAATATTTATCGAGGAACTAAAAAATTTTGATTTATACCATAAGGTTAATCAAGCTTTTACAATATTTATTCCTGTTCGATCAGTAGGGATCATGGGAGATAAAAGAAAATATGATTGTATCATTGCATTAAGAGCAATAGAAAGTATTGATTTTATGACAGCTTGCTGTTCAAATTTACCGTATAATTTATTAACCAAGGTGTCTAATCGAATTATAAATGAAATTACAGGGATTTCTAGAGTAGTATATGATATTTCTAGCAAACCCCCAGCAACCATTGAATGGGAATAAACATTTTTCTACTTACAAACCTAATATATAAATCGAAAAAAACTAAAAAATTTTTAAATATTAAAAATAATACATTTCATTTAATAAAATTAAATTTTATATTTACAAAATCCAAAAAAATATCATTTTTCAAAAACGATTTTAAATGAATAAATTATTAATAGAATTATGAATAATGAACATCACAAATTAATAAAAATTTCATCATTAAAACAATTATCAAAAATTCAATACAATATTTATTAATAATATAATAAAATAAAAAATATCTGTTAAAACGTTTAAATCAATGAACAAACAAAATAACATTCCAAAATAAAATTTACTGAATATTCAAAAATTTTTATTATTACAACAAAATTAATTTTATAATTAAAAAATTTACTCACTAACTTATAGTACTTGATATATACAAATACTTTAAAATAAAAATCACCCCTATCACATTATATTCTCTTATATTTTTGAAAATTAAAAATCAATTCAATTTTTTTAACAATTCTTTTATCAAATTGCCATGAAACAACTTTTGTCGATCTACACGCAACCTCTCTGATTCTATGATAATTCGTAAATCACGTAACGCAACATCAAAACAATCATTAAAAATTAAATAATCGTATTCCATATAATGATTCATTTCTTTCACTGCTTGCAACATTCGTTTCTTTATAATTATTTTATCGTCTTTCTTTCTTCTATATAATCTACGATTTAATTCCTTTATTGAAGGAGGAAAAATAAAAATACTACAAGAATTCGGAACACTATAGCGAATTTGCTGAGCCCCTTGCCAATCTATATCCAATAATACATCCATTCCAGATGACAAAAAATCTCTAATCTCCGCTTTTGAAGTACCATAATAATTATCAAATACCTTAGCGTATTCTAAAAAAAAATTATTTCTTATCATATCTTTAAATTTTTGTTTTGAAACAAAGAAATAATGTTTTTTATGAAATTCTCCTAATCTCATTTCACGAGTAGTATAAGAAATTGATAATGTTATATCACAAATCAATTTATTTGCACATATGTTATGAAGTAAACTAGTTTTTCCTACTCCACTAGGAGCAGAAACAATATACAAAGTACCAAACATTATAAATATTCTTTATTAACTTATATTAACACAAAAATATTCTAACATAATTATAAAAATCTCTTTAAAAATTTTTCTAATATTCTTTAACAAGAAATATCTTACATCTCGATTGTAAATTATACAACTAAATATGAAAAGATAAATTTTTTCATACAATCTAAAAATTAGATAATCCACAAAAATAAAGTACTTTAAAAACAACATTATTTAGTTTAAAAAACTCTTCTAACAAAATTCATTAAAGATTTTAATATAAATAAAAATAAAACAACACTTAAAAATAAACTTAAATTTCATTTAATATATTAAAACCAAATACAACACAATAACTTGTAAATCATGAAAAATTTACCTTATAAGAATTTACTAGCAAAAATAATTTTTATCAATTTTATTTAAATTAAATTACATAAAATGAATAATCTTATATATCTAAAAAACAAATTAACTATATAAAACAAATTTTATTTCAATAAACTTCAAATCAATATAAAATTTATAATAGAAAATTCTAATATAAAAATTATATCATTTAAATTATTTGAGTAAAATTTTAATAATTAATTAAATTTAAACTATTCTTATTAAGAAATTTTTATAAATTATCAATCTAAAATATAATATTACAAACATTGTGACAAAATATAAATAGTTTAATAAAAACTAAAAACTTAAATATCAAAATTTTACCATCAACAATTCTAATAACACCATTCGTAAATATTATATTTAAATTATTTTTTAATTTCTATTTTCTCTATAAATTATATATTTTCTAAAATTTTTATACACAAAAATTTTTTAATTTCATATCGATTGAAAATTAATACACAAATAAAATTGCACATAATTTAACAATTCTACAAAACTTGTAAATGAAAACTAAATATAAATATTATTTATATGATATACTTATACATATAAGTATATTATAAACAGATAATAAAAATTACCCGTTAAACTAAAACGAAATTTTAATATAATAAAAAACGAGTTTTTCTATAAACTAAATACGCATTATAATATAAATAATAAACTCCAATAAGAATAAAAATACAACTTTATCAACACCTTAAAAATATTATCACAACTATATTTATTAACAAAGATTTTATAAAAAATAATAAAATTAAATAAATAAGTACAAATTACACAAATACGAAACTTAAACATATATTTACTTTATCAAAAAACATCTAAATAACCTATGAAAAATATAAATCCTTGTAATACAAAATCTTGGAAAGAATTACAAAAACATTACGAAAAAATAAAACATATAACAATTAAAAACTTATTTCAAAAAGATAAAAACCGTTTTTTGTATTTCTCAAAAAATTTTAAAAATCAAATACTAGTTGATTATTCTAAAAACAGAATTACTAAAGATACCATAAAAAAACTTTTAAAATTAGCAACAGAATGCGATTTAAAAAATGCCATAATTTCTATGTTTCATGGAAAAAAAATAAATCGTACTGAGAATAGAGCAGTATTACATACTGCACTAAGAAATCAGAATGATACACCAATTTTTATTAATAAAAAAAATATAATACCAAAAATTAAAATTATGCTGAAAAAAATGGAACAAATTTGCGAAAAAATAATCAACAAAAAATGGAAAGGATATTCTAATAATAAAATTACAGATATTGTTAATATTGGAATTGGTGGTTCCGATCTTGGTCCAGTTATGGTTACAGAAGCACTACATCGTTACAAAAACCATCTAAACATACATTTTCTTTCTAATATTGATGGAACTCACATTACAGAAATACTAAAAAATTTAAATCCAAAAAATACCATATTTTTAATAGCGTCAAAAAGTTTTAGTACAGATGAAACTATAACTAACGCGCATAGCGCAAAAAAATGGTTTTTAAAAACAGCTAAAAATACAAAATATATCGAAAAACATTTTATTGCACTTACAGAAAATATAGAACTAGCAAAAAATTTTGGAATTCATAATAACAATATAATGAAAGTATGGGATTGGACTGGGGGGAGATATTCCATTTGGTCTACCATGGGACTATCAATAGCTCTATCATTAGGATTTGATAATTTTAAAAAATTACTTAAAGGAGCTAATGATATGGATCAACATTTTTTAAATACAAATTTTTCAGAGAATTTACCAATCATATTAGCTCTTATAAGCATTTGGTATAATAATTTTTTTAATACTGAAACAGAAGCTATTCTTCCTTATGATCAATATATGCATAAATTTCCTGCTTATTTTCAACAAGGAAACATGGAATCTAATGGAAAACATATAGACAGAAATGGAAATATTATTCAATACCAAACTAGTCCAATTATTTGGGGAGAAATAGGAACAAATGGGCAACATTCTTTTTATCAATTATTACATCAAGGAACAAAAATGGTTCCTTGCGACTTTATCGCACCAGCAATTAGCCATAACCCAATACACAACCACCACAAAAAACTGCTTTCAAACTTTTTTGCTCAAACAGAAGCATTAGCATTCGGAAAATCAAAAAATACAATAAAAAAAGAACTTATACAAACAAAAAAAACTACAGAAGAAATAAAATATATAATACCTTTTAAAACATTTGAAGGAAATAGACCCACTAACTCTATATTATTAAAAAAAATCACACCATATACTTTAGGAGCTTTAATCGCCTTATACGAACATAAAATATTCACACAAGGAGTAATTTTAAATATTTACTCATTCGACCAATGGGGAGTAGAATTAGGAAAACAACTTTCCAATCGTATTTATTCGGAATTATTACATAATTTTCCTGTTACATCACATGACAATTCAACAAATAACTTAATCAATCAATATAAATTATGGAGATGTTAAGTTTTAATTAATCACGCTTAACTAAAATTAAAAATTATTTTTTTTTATAAAAAATCAAAACAAACATAACTTCTAAAATGTCAACAAAAATAATATTTTTAATAGAAACAAATCTTATATAAGATATAAATATTTTATATTAAACTAAAAATTCTAAAATATTCATATCTACAAAAACAAAAACACAATAAAATATAATTACATAGTAATCAAATATCTTAAAGATAATACAAAACATAAAAACAAACTTTAATATAAACTATTAATTATTTCAAATAAAATATTTAACGAAATCTATTTATATAAAATAAAAAATTTATTTTCAAATTACATGTGAATACATAAAACTAAAGATATAATTCTTCAAAACAATTATCTGTTCAAAAAAATACACAAATTACAAAATATTTAACATACTCTAATCAAAAAAAATTATAAAAATAAAATTTGCTCCCTAAAACATAAAATAACGCTTAAATTAAAAAATACACACAAACTTCTTAATATTTTCTTGAATTAAAAAATAATTTTCCAAAATTAACTTATTCAACTTAAAATATTTAACTAATTAAAAATTAACTAAATTATTAGACTACAAAATACTACAAACTATAAAGTTTATTTTTAACATAATTAAAATCTATTTTAAATAACAATATTTCTAATTAAAGAACTAACAACATTTTTAATTAAATTTAAAAACTTATAATTAACTAACTTACACAAAATGCAAAATATTTCATTTACCTTATCTATAACAACCATATCATCAGTGAAATACCGTTTACGTTTAAGAAAAATCAACATATCTTTTAAAATCGTTTGATCAAACCAATAAAATTTTTGATCATCTCTAAAATAAAACGACAATTTTTTTATAATCATATTCATATTTTTTTCTAAAAAACAAAAACTATTTTTTTTGTACATTTTCAAAACAAAAAATACTATGAAATAATTTCGCAATCTATTTTGCATATTAAAAGATAGAAGCTTTAATATATATAAATGTGAAAATACAGGATACAAAAACATATTTTTACTATTATATGCAAGTAAATTTTGTCTTCTTAATTCAAGAATAAAATTAGTGATTACCGCAGAAACATCATCAATTTCATAACGAATAAATAATTCCGATCTAATTAACGGATACAATAAAATTATATATTTACTTAATACACACATATGAATCCCTTTAATATGAAAAATAATAATATTAGCTATAAAAGAAGGAAAGATAAATAAATGTTGTATATTATTTTTACAATAATTCATTAATGCAAATTGTTTTTTTGATATAAAAATTATATCATCAAAAATATCATATCTAATACTTATTTTTTTCATAGATAACGCATATTTAAACATTTCATAAGGTGTTAACTTAGATATAGTAATTTCACGTGAATATGGAACTTTCTTTAATAAAGATAAATAACAAGCTAATTGCATCAACAAAATTGAACATTTCAAAGAATATTTTTTCGAAGAAAGCAATATTATAGAACAAAGATTAATAGAATGAACTGCAACTGCATTATTAATTTTAATCATAATTATAATAGAAATCTTATCTACTAGAGTTCTTAAATAACTGGAACGTTTTATTTCTTGAATAAAACTATTATTACATCGATAATGTAAAGGTATTTTTCTAAATAGCCAAGAAGATAATGGAAACAACTCACCGAAATTTATATAACAAACTCCAAAATTATCAATTTTTCTAATTTTATTAAGTATAAAAAAAATATCATTTTTTTTGATTTCCCCATGTAATTCTTTAACATACATATCTATTTCTATAACATGTTCATATCCTAAATAAATAGGAACTAAAACAATTGGTTGAAAACTATTTTTTAATGCAGCATGAACCAACATAGTCAAAATTCCAGTCTTAGGTCGTAATAATTTCCCTGACCTAGAACGGCCCCCTTCAATAAAATATTCTATTGAATAACCCTGATTTAACAACTCAAAAAGATATTCTCGAAAAATAAGAGCATAAAATTTATTTTTAAAAACACGACGAATAAAAAATGCACCTAAAAAACGAAAAATAATACCTATTGGCCAAACATTTAAATTGATTCCAGCAATAACATGAGGAAGAACTATTCCTTGATGGTACATTACATAAGAAACTAATAAATAATCTATATGACTACGATGACAAGGTATATAAATAACATTATATCCTTTGTTAAATGCTTCAAAAACTTTATTTATATTATTTATGCAAAATCCATTAAAATAACGATTATAAAAAAAAGTCAAAACTTTATCCGAAAAATAAACTATTATATAAGAAAAATTTGCTGCAATCTCTTTTATAAAATAAACAACATTATTTTTGGCTTGTTCCATCGAAATTTTTTTGCTATCAACCATGTTTTTTAATATCTTGTTAATTCTTTTCTTAAAAAAAAATTTATCCAATAAATCTTTATAAAAAATAAGTTTTGGACCTATTGACACAATTTTTTGTTTAATAAAAAAAATTCGAACAACCCCTAAGAATTTTTCAATAATATATTTATCGCTATCATATTTCATTGTTATATAACGAACAGAAAAAAATTGAAAAAAATAAATAAAACTATTTCTTCCAAAAAAAAATATCAAAATAATTCTCTTTATAAAATATAATAAATTAAACCAAAGAGAAAAAAAATTAAAAAACTTTCGTAATCCTTTTTTAGGAAATTTACCAGAAACTACAGAAACAAGAATTAAATGCAAATCTACAATTTTTGAATTAGACTGATATAATTTTAAATATTTATAAAGAAATTCTTTTAATCGCATATAACGCAAGTGTTTATTAAAAAAAAAATTCTCTTTATCCAAAAAAAACACATAACTAGGAAACACCTTATTACTAATACATATGGTAGAAAAAGGATCAGGAAATCCTAACTCCAAACATTTTGAACGCAAAATAAGAAGATCAAAATAAGAACGTTGAAATAATACATAAACTATAGGAAAAGAATAATTTAAATCTCGATAAAAATTTGAATTTCTCGAAATCACTTTACTTTTTATAAAAACTGTTATCACTAAATTTAATACAAAAAAATAAACCTTTAATAAAATTGACATATTTATAAAATTTATAAAAATTATTTAATCTGAAATTAAAATTGACTACAAAAACAAAATTCAAAATTTAACAAAATAACAAATATATTAAAAATATAAAAATTTTAAATATTAAATAAAATTACTTTATATAAACTTCATAAAAATATAAAATTTTATAAAACAAAAATAATATATATAAATCTATTTAATATTTTAATGTAACAATCCATAAAATAAATTTAAAATATTAAGCTAACTATAATAAAAAATTAAAACCTAAAACTTTATAAATATTATATTATTACTTAATATAAATTTCTCACATCAAATAGAACATAAAAAATTTGATATATTCAATTAACTAAAGATATACAATGCGTTAATTTAATAATATAATAAAACATGAAATTTATGCATAAAAAAATAAAATTATTTTAATTAAATTAAACTTTGAAGTTTCATACAAAAATCTTACAAAATTAAAAATCAAAAGAATTTTTCAACATAATATTAAGAAACATAAATATTATTAAAAACTGAAAAATTTTTTAAAAATAATTAATTTAATAAACAAAAATGAAAAAATTAAAAAATTCCATAAAAAAGAAAAAAAAATTCTGTATAGTTTTATGCACCTCCCCTAACAAAATTTGCACAAAAAATATCACTCAATCTTTATTACAAAATAAACTTGCAGCATGTATCACAATTTTGCCTAATTCCACCTCTATATACCATTGGAAAAAAAAAATAAAAAAAAAAACTGAAACACAATTAATTATTAAAACTGATATTACACTAAAAAAACAAATTATTTTAAATATAAAAAAAAATCATACATATGATATTCCTGAAATACTATTTTTACCAATAATAGAAGGAGAGCATAAATATCTTACGTGGATTTATAAAAGCTTATATTTATAATTTTTTTTGGAAAACTAACATTATAAATCTTAATTTTATTTATAAAAATAATATTTAATAAATAAAATAGATATTTTATTTATTATATAAAAAATATAAAAATATTTTTTTTATTAAAAATAAACATGACATTCATATCATAAATCCATAAAAATAAATTTTAATATGACTTTTAATAAAAAATAAAATATTAATTTTATATTGTAGTAACCTATTAAATCCTTCATTAAAAATATTATACTCAAAAATAAAAAATAAATTCAAAAACTTTTTATTCACAACTTTATAAATATAAAAATAAATAATATCTATTGCTCCTATAAAAAATTCCATCACATAAAATTTAAAAATAAACTAAATCCATAAAATACTAAATGAAAATTTTATAAATCTAAAAATAACAAAACGTTGTTGCCCAGACTTGGAATTGAACCAAGGACACGAGGATTTTCAGTCCTCTGCTCTACCTACTGAGCTATCTGGGCTACAAAAAAAATACAAAATTTAAAAAAATTAAAAATATCCAAAATTATAAATAACCACATTATTTTATAAATAAATATTAACACTTACCATAACAATTGTTTTAAAACCAAAACAAGAAATTATATTAAATACACCAGTTTTATAACATAAACACATTCATTTTAATACTATTCATAAATACTTTAAAAATTTTTTAACATTAAAATTCATAATATAAAATTAAATAAAAATTTAAAATCTAATCCATTATAAAATTAACAAAAACAAAAAAAATCTTCCATATTTTTAAATTAAAAATTTGCTTAAAATATTTTTATGCATGTTTTCTATTCTATCACCTGTATTCAATAGAAAAAATATTATAATTATTCTTAAAAAAACTATTTACTTTATACAAATAACTACGAGACTCCAATGAAGGATGATTATGATACAAAATATGAAAAACTTCATCTGGTTTTATACTATTAATCATTTGCAATGCTTGATTATGATTTTTAGAAAAAACTCCTAAAACACTATTTACTCCACTATTATAAGCAGCTATAACTGCATAACGCTTAGATATTGGATTAATAATACCATTTAAATATATACTCTGTAACATAAATAAATACGCAGTTCCAGTATTAATATTATTTTCTGGATCAAGTAAATAAATACGACTTGGCTGACCCCATTTACCCTGCATCTTAAATACATCACGTCCAGCACTGTGTTGAACCACTTGCATCAATCCTAACGCATCAGCATGACTAATAGCATAAGGATTAAAACTAGACTCAATTTGTATAATAGATAAAATTAAAGATTGATCTACACCATACTTCCTTGAAGCGTTTTGAACAATATCTAAATATTTTTGAATACGCTTACTCAAATGATCTGGAATAAGTTGAATTGTAATCGACCAAATTTTACGAAAATTAGAAGATAAACGACATTTTAAATGAGTACTCAATAAATAATCTGCAAAACGAGCAGCTTGCCATTTCAAAAAAATAGGTTTATTATCATTATCCAAAACTTGCTTATATAAAAAAGGTTCTTTATTAAGCACCTCTAATTTTTTATTAATATAAAAAAAAGACAAAAAACTTCTATTTTTATCATTCATTAACAATATATTAATTATTTCTTTTCGAAGATTTTTAATTAAATTATTAGATGAAATTGTTTCAATTATAATATAACCAGAACTAAAATTTATATGACTCCTAACAGTATATTGATTACTATATTTTACATAATCTTTGGGTCCAGCGATTAAGATCTCATTCAACCCCCAAATATCTTCAATATGATTAGCAAACTGCATTATTAAAATATCAAAACCATTGGTATTATTAATATAAGAATCACATAAAATATTTTTACTATTAATACAAGAAATCAATAAAAAAAATAAAAACATAAACACGATTTTTTTTCATACCAAAATATTCAAATTTTACATTACAAAATCCTTAAAACAAAAAAATTATTTTTTAACTCACAATTTTATTATTCCCAAAAAAGAATTTAATCATCTCTTTTTCCAACATCTTTCTGTCTTTGACATTCAACATATTAAGTCTTTTTTCATTAATCAATATAGTTTGTTTAACTTTCCATATATTCCAAGCTTCTTTAGAAATATTTTCATAAATACGCGAACCCAACTTTCCTGGATAAAATTGAAAATCTTGTCCCTCAGATTCTTTTTTTAAAAAAAAACAATAAATCATTCTTTTTCTCATTTTTATTTTGTATTCCTCGTTTTTTTATAAAAGTAATTTTAATAAAAACCATATACTCTTCAATTTATATTTTCTTTTAAAATTTTAGACAACAAATAAATAATAGGGGAAGACAAACCAATATTCTGAGGATCACTAAAATCATACCAAATTCCTTTTCTATCAAATCCCTTTGCAATATATACATTATAACTTATCTTTAACCATATCGGAAAAATTTTCAAAACAAAATGACTAAAAATATGTCGAATAGATTTCATTATCTTACACGAATTTACCTTAAATCCATAATACTTTTCCCAAAAAAATAAGTCCCTAAAAGAAGAAAATTCTGGAAAAGAATATAATCCTCCCCATACCCCAGATATCTCTCTCTTCTCAAGCCATACCATATTATCAGTTTGCAACATACAATACCAAATTTCTTTTATATTTAAAACCTTCTTTTTTTTTTCAAAACAAGAATCAAAAGATTGATTAACATATGATTTACATAAATTATTCACAGGACAAAAAAAACATTTTGGATTTGAACTAGTACATACTAAAGAACCAAAATCCATCATAGCTTGATTAAATTCAGCAACATATTTAATAGGCATTAAATGATCAATCAATTTCCACAATTTTTTTTCAAAAACTTTTTTATTATCAGAACAAGAAATATTATAATAACGAACTAGCACTCGTTTTACATTACTATCAAGAACAGAATAACATTGGTTAAATGCTAAAGATAATATAGCACCTGCAGTGGAACGCCCTATTCCAGGAAACCCAATAACAACATCAAAAATAGCAGGAAACTTTCCAAAATAATATTTCTTTATAATTTTTGCAGTACAATGCAAATTTCTTGCTCTTGCATAATATCCCAAACCACTCCATAAACACAAAACATCATCTAACATTGATTCTGCTAATCTAGAAATAGTAGGAAACCTATGCATAAATTTACTAAAATAAGGAATAACAGTTTTTACTCTAGTTTGTTGCAACATAATCTCAGACACCCAAACCCTATATGCAGTTCTATTTAATCTCCAAGGTAAAAATTCTCTTCCATTATTTTTACTCCAAAACAAAATTTTTTCTACAAATAATAAACTTATATTTTTCACATAAAACCTATAATACACATTCAAAAAAATAACATATAATCATATTTTCCACTTTCTATTCATAAAATATCAACACTTTAATTCATATTAACACTAAAATCAAAATCAAAAATACATTTTTATATCAATTTTCAAAAATTAATTCATTAAAGAATTAATCTAATCTTTCAAAATATTCAACAAAACAAAATACAAAAAATAAAATAAACTTCTTATTGAATTTTAATATATAAATATTAATCAAATAAAATCATTTAAAATAAATAGATATTTTATTTATTCAAAATTTCTAACTTAATATTTTTTAAAAATTATGCATTTTAAAGAAATTTATTCCTTACAAATTACAAAAATTTATACAATATTTTATTAAATAAAAATTTTACACATTTAATATATAAAATTTATCACATTTTGCATAATATCAATCAAAACTAAAAATAATTTTACAAAATAAATTAACACTATGAAAATAAAGTGTATAAATAAGATTATCTTATAATAAAATTTATAAAAATAAAAAAATAGATACAATATTGTTTTCAATAAACATTAAAATTTATTCAAATCATATTTAAACAAATTTAACAAAATCAAATAATTATACTAAAACTCCATAAATAATACACTCATTTAAAATGAACAAAATTAATATTCGAACTAAATCAATTATTTCATAATTAAAAAAATACAATCTTATCAAATTATATAAATAAAACTTGTTTTTAATATCGAAACTTATTAAAATGATAACTGATGCACATATCTAAAACAAAATATTTAACAAAAATAAAACAAATTACTCTATTAAAATGTACAAATTTCTCTATTGGAAAACATATGAAATTCAACATAGAAAACAGAAATATAGAAAAACAAAAAAATTATTGTATAATCGTTGGTATATTTGAAAATAAAATATTTTCTGAAGCTGCAAAAAAAATTAACACAATTAGTAAAAATTATATTAATCAAATAATGCAAAAAAACAAGTCTATTAATGGAAAAATAGGGCAAACACTACTCCTATATAATATTCCAAATATACAATCTAAAGAAATTCTTTTTGTAGGATGTGGAAAAAAACAAGAACTTAATGAATACCAATATAAAAAAATAATAAAAAAAACCTTTATTACATTAAATAATTTTTCAATATCAAAATCTATTTATTTTTTAACTGATTTAGATGTAAAAAATAAAGATTTTTATTGGAAAATTCGAAAAACCATAGAAACTTCAGAAGAGTCATTATACATCTTTAATAAATTTAAAACAAAAAATAGAAAATTAAAAAGAAAAATAAAAAAGATTATATTTAATCTCCCAACAAACAAAGAATTATTAAATGGAGAAAACGCTATCCACCATGGAACAATTATTTCTAAAGGAATCCAAATTGCAAAAAATCTTGGAAATCTCCCTTCAAATATTTGCAACCCAAATTATTTAGCTAATAAATCTAAAAAATTAATAAAAAATGATAAAAATAATAAAAACACAAATATACAAATTATTAATAAAAAACAAATGCAAAAATTGGGAATGAATGCCTATTTATCAATAGGAAACAGTTCGTCAAACACACCACTTATGATACTTATAAAACATAAAGGAAAAAAACAAGATTCATTTACTTCGCCTATCATATTTATAGGAAAAGGAGTAACCTTTGATACAGGAGGTTTATGTATAAAAAACTCCAATTCTATGAAAGAGATGAAATATGACATGTGCGGATCTGCTGCAGTATTTGGGTTAATGTATATCATTATGAAACTTAATATTCCATTAAATATCATAGGTATATTAGCTACATGCGAAAATGTAATCGGAAAAAAATCGTGTCATCCAGGAGATATTATTACTACTTTATCCGGAAAAACTGTAGAAATAGAAAATACTGATGCAGAAGGAAGATTAATTTTATGCGATGTTCTAACTTACGTAGAAAAATTTAATCCCAAAGCAGTTATTGATATTGCAACACTAACTGGAGCATGCGTTATCGCATTAGGACACTATTTTACTGGATTAATTTCTAATAATAAATTTTTAACAAATAAATTAAAACAAGCTTCAAAACAAACAAAAGATAAAATTTGGCAACTTCCGTTAGAAAAAGAATGTCAAAAACAACTATCATCAAACTTTGCTGACATGAAAAACGTAGGAGGAAATTCTGGTGGAGTAATAACTTCTGGTCATTTTCTATCATGTTTCACTAAAAAATATCCATGGGCGCATTTAGATATTGCAGGAACAGCGTATACAAAACGTGAAGGAGCTACAGGAAGACCAATAGCAATGCTAACGCAATTTTTACTAAATTATTTATAAATAAAAAAATAACAAAAAAAAATTAATTTTATATAAAACATTTATATATTCTTGTATTAAATAATTATATTTTAATATTCAAAAATTTAAAAAAATGAGCAAAATTTATGTGTTTAAATAAAATATACAATCCAGAAAAAATAGAAAAAATTTTATACAAATTTTGGGAAAAAAAAAACCTATTTAAAACAAATAATATTAAAAAAAACTGCTATTGCATTATCATGCCTCCCCCAAATATTACAGGAAACTTACACATAGGACACGCACTTCAACAAACCATAATGGATATTTTAATACGATATCATAGGATGCAAGGAAAAAATACATTATGGCAACCAGGCATAGATCACGCAGGAATTGCTACACAAATATTAATAGAAAACCAAATATCAAAAGAACAAAAAAAAATTAAAAAAAACTTCAATAAAAAACTTCTCGAAAAAATATGGAAATGGAAACAAAAATCTAAATTTACCATAGTTAAACAAATGAAACGATTAGGAAATTCTATAGATTGGAAAAAAGAACGATTTACTATGGATAAAAAATCATCTCATGCAGTTAAAACAGCATTTATTAAATTATATACAAAAAATTTAATATATCGAGGAAAAAAAATAATCAATTGGGATCCAAAACTAAAAACTGTAATTTCTGATTTAGAAACAAAACACAAAAAAATAAAAAACAAACTTTGGTATATAAAATATGCATTACAAAAAGGGACATTTACAAAAGATGGTCTAGACTATTTAATCATAACAACAACTAGACCAGAAACAATGTTTGGAGATTCTGGGATTGCTATAAATCCAGAAGATATAAGATATAAATCGTTAATAGGAAAATTTGCACTATTACCGATAATAGGTCGTCTTATCCCTATTATCGAAGATAAACACACCAACATGAATAAAGGAACTGGTTGTGTAAAAATTACTCCAGCACACGATTTTAACGATTATGATATAGGAAAAAATCACAATTTACCAATAATTAATATACTAACAAAAAACGGAAAAATTAGAGAAAAAGCAGAAATATTTTGTGAAAAAAAAACATCAAAATATAATTATAACAACAAAACACTATCCTACAAAATTCCAAAAATATTTCATGGATTAGATGTATTCTCTGCAAGAAAATTAATAATAAAAGAACTAAAAAATTTAGGATTAATATTAAGAGAAGAACCCCACAATACAACAATCCCATATAATAATAGAACTAATACGTATATAGAACCAATGATTACTAATCAATGGTACATACGGACTTCTCCTTTAGCAAAAATAGCAAAAAAAGTAGTAAAAGAAAAAAAAATTCAATTTATACCAAAAAACTATAAAACTATATATTTAAATTGGATAAATAACATTCAAGATTGGTGTATTTCTAGACAATTATTATGGGGTCATCGTATTCCAGTTTGGTATGATGATAAAAATAAAGCATATGTTGGATATACCAAAAAACATATAAAAGAAAAATATAATTTAAAAAAAAATATAGTCTTACGTCAAGACCATGATGTTTTAGATACATGGTTTTCTTCTGGATTATGGACGTTCTCTAGTCTAGGGTGGCCAAAACAAACAAAAACATTAAAAACTTTTCATCCAACTAATGTAATAATTAGTGGATTTGATATTATTTTTTTTTGGATTGCAAGAATGATAATGCTAACAACACATTTTATTAAAAATAAACATGGAGAACCAGAAATACCATTCAAAACCGTATATATAACCGGGCTAGTAAGAGATGAAAAAGGAAAAAAAATGTCTAAATCAAAAGGGAATACTATAGATCCCATTGATATAATAGACGGAATATCATTACACGAATTAATAAAAAAAAGAAAAAAAAATTCTCTTCAACCAGAAATAAGTAATAAAATAGAAAAATCTACTAAAAAACAATTTCCAAATGGTATTAAACCATATGGAGCAGATACATTACGATTAACATTAACTTCTTTATCTACTATAAATCATGATATTCATTTAGATATTAAACGATTGGAAGGATACAGAAATTTTTGCAACAAATTATGGAATGCAAGCAGATTTGTTTTAATAAACACCAAAAACCAAGATTGTGGATTTGGAAAAGAGAAAAAAAAATTTTCCCTTCCAGATAAATGGATTTTAATAAAACTTAACAAATTAATAAAATCTTTTCGTTATTCCTTAGATAATTACAGATTTGATATAGCAACAAATATTTTATATGAATTCATTTGGAATCAATTTTGCGATTGGTATTTAGAATTAACAAAAATAACAATAAAAAAAGGAACAGAAATAGAACTTAGAGGAACTAGACACATATTAATTACTACGCTAGAAAAAATATTACGTTTATCGCATCCAATCATACCATTCATAACAGAAAAAATTTGGAAAAAAACAAGAAAAATTTGTAAAATACCAGAAGAAACTATTATGTTGCAATCATTTCCAAAATTTCATAAAAATGAAAAATATATATCTGACTTTCAAGATATAGAATGGGCAAAAAAAATTATAACTACTATAAGAAAAACACGTTCAGAGATGAATATACCTTACAAAAAATCACTACAAATTTTCCTTAAAAATACCGATAACAAAAATAATGAAACAGAAAAAAAAATAAAAAACAGTATTACGTACATTACTTCCTTAGCAACACTTAAAAAAATATCTATACTAAAACAAAACGAAAAAACTCCAGAATTATCTATATCAAAAATAATAAAAAAAACAGAATTATTCATTCCAATAAAAAACATAACTAATAAAGAAATTGATTTAAAAAATATAACAAAAAAAATCAAAAATGCAGAAAACATGATTAATAAAATTTCTAAAAAACTAAAAACAAATTTTATTAAAAAAGCTCCAAAACCTATTGTGGAACAAGAACAAAAAAAATTAAAATTATACAAAAAACAAAAAGAAAATTTTATACAACAAAAAACAACATTATTAAATTTATAAAAATCTTAATTATAAAAATAATACAAAAACTCACTTTGAAAACAAAATAAAATTCTTAAACAATAATAAAATTAAAAATGGAGCCAAGCGGAATCGAACCGCTAACCCCCTGCGTGCAAAACAGGCGCTCTCCCAATTGAGCTATAGCCCCAAAAATTAAAAACAAAAAACTTTACTATTTACAAAAACATCCATTTTAAATTAAAAAGATAAATAAAATACTAATTTCATTTTTCAATTAAAATATTAAAAAATACAGCAAATAAAACCCTATATAGGCCTGAGTGGATTTGAACCACTGACCTCACCCTTATCAGGGGTGCGCTCTAACCATCTGAGCTACAAGCCTCTATAACTTCTTAGGCTAAAATAATATTTATTATAAAATTAAAAAATCTGTGTTATATAAAAATAATTCCATAAAAAAGTGGACACATCAATTGATCGTATCAAATATAATTTAAGGAGGTGATCCAACCACAGGTTCCCCTACGGTTACCTTGTTACGACTTCACCCCAGTCATGAACCACAAAGTGGTAAACGCCCTCCTTTAAAAAATAAAAGGTTAAGCAAAATTTACTTCTTTTGCAATTCACTCCCATGGTGTGACGGGCGGTGTGTACAAGGCCCGAGAACGTATTCACCGTGGCATTCTGATCCACGATTACTAGCGATTCCTACTTCATGGAGTCGAGTTGCAGACTCCAATCCGAACTTCGACAAATTTTATGAGATTTGCTAACTTTTACAAGATCGCTTCTCTTTGTATTTACCATTGTAGCACGTGTGTAGCCCTACTCGTAAGGGCCATGATGACTTGACCTCATCCCCACCTTCCTCCAGTTTATCACTGGCAGTTTCCTTTGAGTTCCCGACCAAATCGATGGCAACAAAGGATAAGGGTTGCGCTCGTTGCGGGACTTAACCCAACATTTCACAACACGAGCTGACGACAGCCATGCAGCACCTGTCTCAGAGTTCCCGAAGGCACCAAAATATTTCTATTATGTTCTCTGGATGTCAAAAGTAGGTAAGGTTTTTCGTGTTGCATCGAATTAAACCACATGCTCCACCGCTTGTGCGGGCCCCCGTCAATTCATTTGAGTTTTAACCTTGCGATCGTACTCCCCAGGCGGTCGATTTAACACGTTAGCTACGGAAGCCACAATTCAAGATTACAACCTCCAAATCGACATCGTTTACAGCGTGGACTACCAGGGTATCTAATCCTGTTTGCTACCCACGCTTTCGTACCTGAGCGTCAGTTTTCATCCAGGGAGTCGTCTTCACCACTGGTATTCCTCCAGATCTCTACGCATTTCACCGCTACACCTGGAATTCTACTCCCCTCTATGAAACTCTAGTTTATCAGTTTCGAACGCCATTCCTAAGTTAAGCTCAGGGATTTCACATTCGACTTAATAAACCGCCTACGTACTCTTTACGCCCAGTAATTCCGATTAACGCTCGCACCCTCCGTATTACCGCGGCTGCTGGCACGGAGTTAGCCGGTGCTTCTTCTATGAATACTGTCACACAATGCTGGTATTAACAAACATCGCTTTCCTCTTCATCGAAAGTGCTTTACAACTCGAAAGCCTTCTTCGCACACGCGGCATAGCTGCATCAGGGTTTCCCCCATTGTGCAATATTCCCCACTGCTGCCTCCCGTAAGAGTCTGAACCGTATCTCAGTTTCAGTGTGGCTGATCATCCTCTCAGACCAGCTAGAGATCGTAGCCTAGGTAAGCCTTTACCTTACCTACTAGCTAATCTCATTTGAGCTCATCTAATGGCGCGAGGCTTTTATATAAAGTCCCCCGCTTTGGTCCATTCTACATATTCAAATGGACATTATGTGGTATTAGCTATCGTTTCCAACAGTTATCCCCCTCCATTAGGCAGATTCCCAAATATTACTCACCCGTTCGCCGCTCGCCGGCAAAATAAACTCATTCTTTATTTCCCGCTGCCGCTCGACTTGCATGTGTTAAGCTTGCCGCCAGCGTTCAATCTGAGCCATGATCAAACTCTTCAATTCAAAAACCTCATGCTCAAAATCAAAAACCGGTATAAATGAATATCTACCTGTTCACTCTTTGAGACTTAAATGGATACCATCTCATGAGTGCCCACACAGATTTTTCAACAAATTATTAAAGAACAAAATTATTAAAAATTAAACCTAATACAACAAATTCGCATATAAATAAAACAAAAAATACAAATATATACGCATATTTAATTTTATAAAATAATAAATTTATCAAAATTCCTATTCAAAATATAAAAACAAAATATAAATTAAAAAATCTAACTTAGATTAAATATTTAACCTATTCCTATACAATACTATAAAACTTTTCTATTATAGTCAAGATAAATTAACATCAATATAAATTTTATATAAAATAAACATTAAAATTGATATCATCTAATTTTTAATAAATATTAAAAAACAATCTTATTCAATATAAAACAAAATTTATAAAAACTATTTTTACTTATTCTTATTTATAAAAATAAAAATTTATAAAATATTTACACAATTTTATCCAATAAAAACATAAACAGAAAAAATCTAAAAAACAAATTAACAAGTAATTTATTTAATAAAAACCAATTTATTACTAAATAATACAAAACAAACTATACCATTTATATTGAAAACCAAATTTATCCAAAATAAATTTCAAATTCTTCATAATTTATCTAAAAACTATAAAAAAATAAACTAAAACAACAAAATTTATATTTTACTAAACAAAACTATCCAAAATATATCTAATATATTTATATAAATCAAAATACAAAATTTAAATTATAAAACTTTATCATACGAAAAAAATAAAAACTTACAAGAATAAATTTTAAATTAATTTACAATACAAAATATTATTTTAAATATACAAAAATACAATCCATATTTAAAATTATAACACCTAAAAATAAAAATTTTAATAATACATTCTTCCTTAAAAAATAAAACAATAAAAAACTAAAAACATCCTATTAATTTTTAATTAATATAAAACACGAATTAAATTATTCACATTAAATTAAAAACTCAAAAAAATAAAATAAATAATAAAACTGCGCCAGAATAAAATTCTGTCAACAAAAATTTAAATAAATAATCAATCTTTTATATTATCTCCTAATTCAACATTTAACAACTTGGTCAAATTTGCAGAAGCCTCATCAAGACTAATTTTCTTCCTATCAAAAGAACAAGATCTCTTTTTATTTCGATTCCTAATACGCTCTTGATGATATGTATAACCAGTACCAGCGGGAATCAATCTTCCTACAATTACATTTTCTTTTAAACCTCGTAATTCATC
Organism: Candidatus Westeberhardia cardiocondylae; assembly: GCA_001242845.1. Taxonomy (GTDB): domain Bacteria; phylum Pseudomonadota; class Gammaproteobacteria; order Enterobacterales; family Enterobacteriaceae; genus Westeberhardia; species Westeberhardia cardiocondylae. The sequence goes on along the minus strand of LN774881.1, from coordinate 133,677 downwards.
ACGCTTTCCAGAAACAGAAGATTCAGTTAATACTCTAGTTGTTTCTTGAAAAGATGCTGCAGAAATAAATGACTCAGTTGCCAACGAAGCTTTTGTAATACCCAATAAATCTCTAGAATATTTTATTAATTTTTTTTTGTCGCGTCTTAATTTTCTATTCACAGCCCTAATATGTGAATATTCCACTTGCTCCCCTTCTAAAAAATTCGAATCACCAGAATCAACTATAGTGCCTTTTCGCAACATTTGTCTAATAATTACTTCAATATGTTTGTCATTAATTTTTACACCCTGTAATCGATAAACTTCTTGAACTTCACTAATAATATGATGTGTAACCTTGTAAACACCTCGCAATCTAAGAATATCATGAAGAGACTCAGGTCCGTCTGAAATAACATCACCACATTCAACATATTCTCCTTCCAATACATTAAGTTGTCTCCACTTTGGAATCATCTCCTCATAAACCTTTTCATTTTCATTTTTCGGAGTAATAATCAATCTACGTTTTCCTTTTGTTTCTTTTCCGAAAGAAATAACACCAGTAATTTCAGCTAAAATTGCCGGCTCTTTTGGTAAACGCGCTTCAAATAAATCTGCAACTCTAGGTAAACCACCAGTTATATCTTTAGTTCCAAAAATTTCTTGAGGCAAACGTGCTAAAGTATCCCCAATAGAGACATATGCCCCATTTTCTAATTGCACAACAGCTCTTCCAGGTAAAAAATATTGAGCAGATATATTAATTTCAGAAACAAAATTTTCATCATTATTATCTACAATTCTCAAAGCTGGCCTTAATTCTTTATTAACACGCTCAGATGTATCTAATACTACTACAGAAGATACCCCAGTCAATTCATCAGTTTGGCGAAGAATAGTTTGTCCATCAATCATATCAAAAAATTTAATAAATCCATTTACTTCAGAAATCACGGGAACAGTGTGCGGATCCCAATTTGCAACAATTTCTCCAGGAAAAATACTAGATCCATCTTTTTTGTTAACTATAGAACCATAAGGTAATTTATAACTTTCCTTAGTACGACCAAATACATCAACCAACTTTAATTCAGCATTTCTAGAAGTAATTACTAATTTTCCATCACTATTAACAACAAATTTTGCATTATTTAAACGCAATATCCCACCTGTTTTTACTTGAATGCTAGATTCTGCTACAGATCGAGAAGCTGCTCCCCCAATATGAAAAGTACGCATAGTTAATTGTGTACCAGGCTCACCAATAGATTGAGCTGCAATAACACCAATAGCTTCACCTTTATTAACTAAATTACCCCGTGCTAAATCTCTTCCATAACATTTTGCGCATACCCCAAAATCAGTCTCACAAGTTACTACTGATCGAACTTTAACACTATCCAAAGAACTGTGTTCTAAAATCTTACACCAATACTCATCAAGCAACGTATTTCTCGAAATTAAAACATTACAAGACTCAGGGTCTAATACATCTTCCGCTACAATACGCCCTAAAACACGATCATATAACGCCTCTTTAATCTCCCCACCTTCAATCAATGCTGTCATAACAACTCCAGAAATAGTTTCACAATCATCTTCCGTAACTACTAAATCTTGTGCAACATCAACAAGGCGACGAGTTAGATATCCAGAATTAGCAGTTTTTAATGCTGTATCTGCTAAACCTTTTCTTGCTCCATGAGTGGAAATAAAATATTGTAAAACACTCAACCCTTCACGAAAATTAGCAGTAATAGGAGTTTCAATAATAGAACCATCAGGCTTGGCCATTAAACCTCGCATGCCAGCGAGTTGCCTAATTTGTGCAGCTGAACCTCGAGCGCCAGAATCCGCCATAACAAAAATATTGTTAAACGAAAGCTGTTTCTCCTTTTCCCCGTTCGATCTACTAACAACTTCGCTAGATAAATTGTCCATCATAGCGCTAGCCACACGGTCATTAGCTTTTGCCCATATATCTATGACTTTGTTATACCTTTCAGAAGAAGTTACTAATCCTGAAAGAAATTGATTTTGAATTTCAGATACTTCGTTCTCAGCATCGAAAATTATATTATCCTTACTTTCAGGAATTACCATATCATCTATTCCCACCGAAGATCCAGATTTAGTAGCATAAGCAAAACCAGTATACATAATTTGATCAGAAAAAATAACAGTTTCTTTCAACCCTAAAACTCGATAACAAGTATTTAACATATGAGAAATAGCTTTTTTTCCTACTATTTTATTTACCAATGAATAAGATAAACCTTTTGGAACAATCATCCATAAAATAGCTCTGCCTATAGTTGTATCAATAAGTTTCGTAGATTTAACAAATTTTCTTTCAGAATTAAGTTCATACTCATCTATTCGGACTTTAACTGATGCATGTAATTCCGCAATACCAGCCTTATACACATGTTCTGCTTCCTCTGGTCCAGTTAATACCATACCTTCCCCTTTACTATTAATACGATTTCTAGTCATATAATACAAACCAAGAACCATATCTTGCGAAGGAACAATAATAGGTTCTCCATTAGCAGGAGACAAAATATTATTAGTAGACATCATCAATTCTTTCGCTTCCAATTGTGCCTCTAATGTTAAAGGAATATGAACAGCCATCTGATCACCATCAAAATCTGCATTATATGCAGCGCACACTAATGGATGTAATTGAATTGCTTTTCCTTCAACCAATACTGGCTCAAAAGCTTGTATTCCTAATCTATGTAATGTTGGAGCTCGATTTAACATAACAGGATGTTCGCGAATTACCTCTTCTAACATATCCCATACTACCGAATCTTCATTTTCAACCATTCTTTTTGCAGATTTAATTGTCGTAGCTAAACCATGTAATTCTAACTTTCCATAAATAAAAGGTTTAAATAACTCTAAACCCATTTTTTTTGGTAAACCACACTGATGCAAATGCAAATATGGACCAACAGTAATAACTGAACGACCAGAATAATCAACTCGCTTACCTAATAAATTCTGCCTAAAACGACCTTGTTTCCCTTTAATCATATCAGCTAATGATTTTAATGGTCTTTTTCCAGATCCGGTAATAACTCTATTACGTCTTCCGTTATCCAATAATGCATCCACTGCTTCCTGAAGCATTCTTTTTTCATTTCTTATAATAATATCTGGAGCTGATAAATCTAACAAACGTTTTAAACGATTATTTCTATTAATTACTCTTCTATATAAATCATTCAGATCAGATGTTGCGAATCTCCCTCCATCCAATGGAACTAAAGGACGTAAATCAGGTGGCAAAACTGGTAACACAGTTAGAATCATCCATTCAGGATTATTTTTAGATTGAATAAAAGATTCTAATAATTTAATTCTTTTAGTTATCTTTTTTTTCTTGCTTTCAGAATTTACTTCTTCTAATTCTTGATATAATTGGAAACATTTTTCTTTTAAATTCATTTTTCTCAAAAGATATTGAATTGCTTCAGCGCCCATTTTCGCATCAAATTCATCTCCAAATTCTTCTAAAGCATCCAAATATTGCTCTTCAGTTAAAAGTTTGCAACATGTAAGATTTGTCATTCCGTTTTCAATAACAACATAAGATTCAAAATACAAAACTCGCTCAACATCCCGTAAAGGCATATCCAAAATTAATCCAATACGAGAAGGTAAAGATTTCAAAAACCAAATATGTGCTGTAGGAGAAGCTAATTCTATATGCCCCATTCTCTCACGACGAACTTTAGAATGTGTTACCTCTACTCCACATTTTTCGCAAACAACACCTCTATGTTTTAAACGTTTATATTTTCCGCATAAACACTCATAATCTTTAACCGGTCCAAAAATTCTTGCACAAAATAAACCATCTCTCTCTGGTTTAAACGTTCTATAATTAATTGTTTCTGGTTTTTTAACTTCACCAAAGGACCAAGAACGAATCATATCTGGAGAAGCCAATAAAATTTTTATTGCATCGAACTCTTCAATTTTACTAGGTTGTTTTTTTAAAAAATTAAATAAATTCTTCACAAATTAGCTCTCCTAAATACATAAAATACAACAAAAAAATATCTTTTATATCAAACATTATTTTAAAAAACATATTAAATTCAACAAATTTCTTCTTCTAATTCAATATTAATACCTAAAGAACGAATCTCTTTTAACAATACATTAAAAGATTCAGGCATACCAGGTTCCATTATATGATTTCCATCTACAATATTTTTATACATTTTAGTTCTTCCACTCACATCGTCTGATTTAATAGTTAACATTTCCTGTAACGTATATGCCGCCCCATATGCTTCCAAAGCCCACACCTCCATCTCCCCAAATCTCTGTCCACCAAATTGTGCTTTTCCACCCAATGGCTGCTGTGTGACTAAACTATAAGAACCAGTAGAACGCGCGTGCATTTTATCATCAACCAAATGATTTAACTTTAACATATACATATAACCTACAGTTACTTTTCTTTCAAACTTCTCCCCCGTACAACCGTCAAATAAAGTAATTTGACCAGAAGTAGGTAAATCTGCTAATTTTAAAAATTCTTTTATTTCCCTTTCTGTAGCTCCGTCGAAAACAGGGGTAGAAATTGGAACACCATTTTTCAAATTATTTGCTAAGTGCAAAAATTCTTCATCAGATAACATATTAAGATCAATTTTTTGGCGAATATTATTTCCCACATCATAAACTTTCTGAATAAATTTCCTAATTCTTTTTATTTTTTTATTCTGTTTAAGAAATTTATTAATCTTATCTCCAATACCTTTGGAAGCCATACCTAAATGAGTTTCTAAAATTTGTCCAATATTCATTCTAGAAGGAACACCTAATGGATTTAATACTATATCTACTGGAACACCGTTTTTATCATACGGCATATCCTCAACTGGATTAATTTTAGAAATCACTCCTTTATTCCCATGTCTACCAGCCATCTTATCACCAGGCTGTACTTTTCTTTTAACTGCTAAATAAATTTTAACAATTTTCAAAATGCCGGGTGCTAAATCATCTCCTTGAATAATTTTTTTACGTTTAATTTCTATTTTTTTATTAAATTCCTGATTAAGTCTATTGTACTGTTTAATCAATTTTTTAAATTTATTATTCTCATCTATATTAACCAATTTTATTTTTACACAACGTTCATATGACAAATTATTCAATTCTTCCTCTTTAATACCACAACGCATCAAAAAACAACAAATTCTCTTAAAAAGAGCAAGTTCAAAAATTTTCAACTCTTCAATTAATTCTGCTTTTTCTCGATTAAAACGCGCCTCCTCCATTTCAAGAGAACGCTTATCCTTCTTAATTCCATCTCTAGTGAAAATTTGAACATCAATTACAGTACCAGAAATTCCATTTGGAACTCGCAAAGACGAATCTTTAACATCAGAAGCTTTTTCCCCAAAAATTGCTCTAAGCAATTTTTCTTCTGGAGTTAATTGTGTTTCACCTTTAGGAGTAACTTTTCCAACCAAAATATCTCCGCCAGATACTTCTGCGCCAATATAAACAATTCCAGACATATCAAGTTTAGAAAGAGCTGATTCACTTACATTAGGAATATCAGAAGTAACTTCTTCAGATCCTAATTTAGTATCACGAGCAATACAAATCAATTCTTGAATATGTATAGTGGTAAATCTATCTTCTTGCACAACTCGTTCAGAAATTAAAATAGAATCTTCAAAGTTATACCCATTCCACGGCATAAATGCAATACGCATATTTTGTCCTAAAGCTAATTCCCCCAAATCCGTAGCAGTTCCATCTGCCAAAACATCTCCTTTGTTTATTTTCTCACCCAAAGAAACACAAGGCTTTTGATTAATACAAGTATTTTGATTAGAACGAATATATTTATTTAAATTGTACACATCAATCCCTGCTTCATCAAAACGAGTTTCATTTTCTTCCACATCAATAACAATGCGAGACGCATCAACATATTGAACAATACCACTTCTTTTTGCCACAACTACAACTCCAGAATCTATTGCAACAACACGCTCCATACCAGTACCAACTAACGGTTTATCAGAATACAATGTAGGAATCGCTTGTCTTTGCATATTTGCCCCCATCAAAGCGCGATTGGCATCATCATGCTCCAAAAACGGAATTAATGACGCACCCACAGAAACCACTTGCTGTGCAGAAACATCCATATAATTAATTTGATTACGATGAAATAAACCTGCTTCCCCTTTATTTCTGCAAGTTATAAAATCATCAATAAAACAACCATTCTCATCAATATTGGTGTTAGCTTGTGCAATAATAAAATCTTCCTCTTCATTTGCTGTTAAATAATGGATATCATTAGTTACAACACTCTGTACAACTAAACGATATGGTGTTTCTAAAAAACCATATTTATTAGTTCTAGCATACACAGATAACGAATTAATCAATCCAATATTAGGTCCTTCTGGTGTTTCAATGGGACAAACTCGGCCATAATGTGTAGGATGTACATCACGAACTTCAAAACCAGCGCGTTCACGTGTCAATCCTCCTGGTCCTAATGCAGAAATACGACGCTTATGAGTTATTTCAGATAATGGATTATTTTGATCCATAAATTGAGATAACTGACTCAAACTAAAAAATTCCTTTAAAATAGCAGAAATTTGTTTAGAATTGATCATATCCTGGGGCATCAAATCATCTACATCCCCAATAGAAAGTCGTTCTTTCACCGATCTTTCAACACGTGCTAATCCCAATTTAAACTGATTTTCTACCATTTCTCCTACTGAACGAACCCTACGATTTCCAAGATGATCTATATCATCAACATTACTTTTTCCATTTCGAATAGATATAAGTTTTTTAACAACATTAATTATGTCATTTTTAGTCAAAATAGTTCGATCTACATTATTTTGATTTGGAAAAGAATTATTAAATTTTATACGACCCACTAAAGACAAATCATAACGATCCTCAGAAAAAAATAAATTTTTAAATAAACCTTCTGAAGTTTCACGAGTTGGTGGTTCCCCTGGTCGCATTACGCGATAAATTTCTGATAATGCACCAAAACGATCTTTAGTTGGATCAATTCGCAAAGTTTCAGATATATAAGGACCATGATCAGAATCATTAGTAAATATCGTTTCGATAATTCTATATCCGGATAATTTTAACTTATCTAACAATTCTATAGACAATTTTGTATTAGCATAAACAATTATTTCATTTGTTTTCTTATCAACATAATCTTTTATAACTGTTTTTCCAACAAGATATTCTATAGGAACTTCAATATATTGAACATTATCCTGTTTTAATTTATCCGTATACATAGAAGTAATACGACAACCTTTTTTTATATAAATAATATTATTATATTTAATATCAAATAAAGCAATTTCTCCCAAAAAATGTTCAACTAAAAATCGCATTTTTATTTCATAATTATCAGATATTTCATAAATAACTTTATTAAAAAACATATCTAAAATTTGCTCAACATTATAATTTAACGCGCGCAACAAAATAGTTACGGGTAATTTTCTTCGACGATCTATACGAATAAATAAATTATCTTTTGAATCAAATTCAAAATCTAACCAAGATCCACGATAAGGAATAATACGAGCATTATATAAAATTTTTCCAGAAGAATGAGTTTTTCCTTTATCACTATCAAAAAAAACACCAGGACTTCTATGTAATTGAGATACAACAACTCTTTCAGTTCCATTAACAATAAAAGTTCCATTCTTGGTCATAAGAGGAATCTCGCCCATATATACTTCTTGCTCTTTAATATTTTTAACTGTATTATTAGAAAATTCCTTTTCATAAATAATAAGACGTAATTTTACTCTTAATGATGCAGAATATGTCATACCACGATTTTGACATTCTTGAATACTGAAAACAGATTTTTCTAATCGATAGCTTACATATTGTAATTCACAATACCCACTATAACTTTTTATCGGAAAAACAGAAAGCAAAGACAATTCTAAACCACATTCACCTTGTTCATTTTTTCCAATAAATTTTTGAAATGAATCAATCTGAATAGAAAGAAGACAAGGTACGTTTAAAACTTCTGATCGTTTCCTAAAATCTTTACGAAAACGTTTTCTTTCAGTATAAGAACGAAACATAAAAAATCCTTATCTAATAAAATTAATAAACTACCTAACATAAAATTATACAAACTTTCTACTTTATCATAATTACTACAAAATAAGATAAATAACACAACAAACAAAATCAGTTTAATAATACACTTATCTTTAGTAGAAACATTTAAAAAATATTTAAACATTCTCTTAAACTTCTATCACAGTGAAGCTAAAATATTAACATTAGTATGCAATACTATCTATTTTAATTCAATAGATGCACCAACTTCCTCTAACATTTTTTTTAAATCATTGGCATGATCTTTTAATACACCTTTTTTGATAATAACTGGAAAAGATTCTACCAAATCCTTCGCTTCTTTCAACCCAACACCAACAGCACTTCGAACAACTTTAATTACAGAAACTTTGTTAGGTCCAATATTATTTAAAATAACATCAAATTCAGTTTTTTCCTCTACAACATTTTTCTCAGGAATGCTAGAAGAAGTTATAGTAGATTTAGAAAAAGAAACATCAAATTTCTTTTCTATCATACGAACTAATTCCATTATATCCATTACGGACATTTTGCTAATTGCACTAATAATTTCTTCTTTAGTAATCAACATATTAAATATTCTCAAAGTTTAATTGATTGTACAAAATTTTTTCTACTTTTTACATAAAACACTACAAAATAGAATAGAAAAATCTCTTATATAATTAAAATCAAGAAAAATTTCTATCACATAAAAGATATAATATTCTAACAATTTTTCCTAATGCAATTTCTCTCATAACAAATAACATATATAATATTCCTTCCTTACGAGTTGGCAAATTAGCTAACAGATCAATATTAGAAGATAAAATAATTTTTTTCTCAAAAGAAGCTGCTACAATTTTAAAATTTTTATCACTATTACAATATTCTAAAAATAACCGAGAAATCTTTCCTGGGTCATAAAGAGAAAACCCCACCAAAATTGGACCAGAAATTACACTTTGTAAACAATCAAAGTGAGTATCTTTAATAATACGACAAAATAAAGAATTACTAATAACTTTGATATAAATTCCAGAACAATCACGACTAATTTTACGTAATCTATTAATCCCATTTGCGGTAACACCGCTGAAATCAGCAATCACAATAGATATTGAACGATTTACTATATCCTTAATTTCCGATACAATTAATTTTTTTTTTTCAATATTTAAAGACATATAAGATCTTCCTTTAAAATGAAACAAAATTTTTTAACTAAAATAAATTTTAAAAAACTAAAACAATTTCATTTAGTTTAGCAAAAATAATTTTGTTAAATAACAAATATACTTACAAATCATAAAATATACTACAACAAACATTAAAACATCTAAGAATAACATATAATCCATTATATTATCATATATAAAATACATATTCTTATTCCATTGTTTTTATTTATATATTTTCTTTTAAAATATAAATTTTTATACCTACAATATAATCATTAAAATTTTTCTAAAATTAATCATAAAACTATTTCCGTAATAACATTATACATACCAAATTAAAAATTTAACAAACATATAAATACAATATTCTAAATATAAAATTTTTATAAATATATAAAAATTAAAATTTATTAAACCACCTAATTTACTTATACATATAATTTTAAAATTAAAATACACATACCCGTATATAAAAAACTAAATTTAATATATAATTATTAATAATAAAACTTTAAATCAATCTACACCGAAAAATTTTACATAATTTCTAAAAATATGATTAATAAACTTCATTTTGCAAAAAACAAATACATATATACAAAAAATTAAAAATATACAATTAAAATATACTTTCTAAATATTTTATATTTTTATACATAATATTTTACAAATAAATATAAAATTAAATTTTCAAAACATACATAATTTATATAACAATTTAATAATTTATAAATCATAAATATCACTTAGATACCACTGTAATTTTCTAAAAACACTTTGAGTAAACCTACATTCCCCATCAAAATTCATTCATAACCAAAAACCATAAAACAATAAAAAATATTAAAAACAAATTGTTATAAAAAACTTTTACATTATTTTAGTAAAATATGATTAATTTTAACATAAATAACAAAACATTAAAGAAATTTAAAATCAAAATTTTTTTACCACAATACCCATAGATAAAGCAGTTCCTTGAATAGAACGAGACACAGCCTCTATACTAGATCCCGTCATATCATTCATTTTAATTTTAGCAATCTCAAAAATTTGATCCATGGTAACTGTACCAACTTTATCTTTAATTTGATTACTAGATCCAGATTTAATACCCAAAACCTTTTTTAATAATATAGAAGCCGGAGGAGTCTTTAATATAAATTGAAAAGAACGATCAACATAAACAGTAATAATTACAGGGATTGGCATACCTTTTTCAATATTTTTAGTTTTTTCATTAAAACTTTTACAAAATTCCATAATATTCACTCCTCGTTGACCCAACGCAGGACCAATAGGTGGGCTGGGATTTGCCATTCCAGCTGGAATTTGTAACTTTACATAAGATTGTATTTTCTTTAATATATTCATAATTATATATTTCTATTTATTTATCAAATTATACAAAACACATTATTTAAAAAATATTTGACCCCATTTATCCAATAATCTCACCCTTTTTCCACTTGCCTAAAATCTAATTCCACAGGAGTGGAACGACCAAAAATCAAAACAGAAACTTTTAAACGATTTTTATCGTAATCCACCTCTTCTACTGTTCCATGAAAATCGGAAAAAGGGCCATCATTCACACGAATCAACTCACCAGGCTCAAATAATCTCTTAGGCCTAGGCTTATCACCAAATCTTTGCAAACGATTCATAATTACATTAACTTCTTTTTCAGTCATTGGTACAGGACGATCTGAAGTACCACCAACAAAACCCAAAATTTTTGGAATATTACGAATAAAATGCCAAGTAAAATCGTTTACAATCATATTAATCAAAACATAACCTGGAAAAAATTTTCTCTCGCTTTTACACCTACGACCAAATCGTATTTCAACAACTGATTCAGTAGGAACTATAACCTTCCCAAAAAATTCCTCAACTTTATATAATTTAATACGTTCATAAAGAGATTGAACTACACGATTTTCAAAACCAGAAAACACTTGAACGACATACCAACGCTTTTTTTGAACATTTACAATCATATTTTTAAAACCTTAACTGAGTTATAAATGATACTAAAAAAACTAAAATTGAATCTAATCCCCACAAAATCACCGAAATAACAGAAGTTGCCACTATAACAATAAACGTAGTTTGTAACACTTCTTTTTTACTTGGCCAAATAATTTTACGTATTTCATAACAAGATTTTCTAAAAAACATAAAACTGTCTCTCCCTTTTTTTGTTTTTAACATAATAATACTAATTATAACAAAAAAAAGTGTAAAAAATAAAATTTTGTATAATAAATCAACACCAAAAAACATATAATTGCAAAAAATTAAAAAAAATAACAAAACAAAAACTATCGTCCATTTCAATATTTCAAAAGACAAAAATTTTTTTAAGCATTCGTTATTATTTTTCATAAAAACCTTACTCTTATTTTTAAATTCATATTATTTAAATTTTAAATCAAACTTTTATTTATAGAACAACAAAATTTAAAATTTAATAAATTAATCTAAATTAAAATTCATATTCCACAAAATGAATAACCAATTTACAATTTATACAATTTAGTGCACAAAACAAAAATATTATTTTAACACCTAAAACATCAATTTAAAAGGGCATCAAAAGATGCCCTGAACAATATTTTATAATAAAAACAATTAAAAATAAAATTACAACACTACACAATATTAAAAAACAACTTTGATCTCATTTACCTAATAATAATCAAATAAAATTATATCTAAGATATAATTTTAGAAACAACCCCAGCCCCAACAGTATGCCCTCCTTCACGAATCGCAAATCGCAAACCATAATCCATGGCAATAGGAGCGATTAGTTTTATAGACATTTTAACATTATCACCAGGCATAACCATTTCAATTGATTTTGGTAACTTAATATTACCAGTAACATCAGTTGTACGAAAATAAAATTGTGGACGATATCCATTAAAAAATGGAGTATGACGCCCTCCTTCTTCTTTTGTTAAAATATATACCTCAGATTCAAAATCAATATACGGTTTAATAGAACCAGGCTTAGCTAAAACTTGGCCCCGCTCTACATCTTCTCGTTTCACACCCCGTAGCAAAACCCCCACATTTTCCCCAGCTCTTCCTTCATCTAATAATTTTCTAAACATTTCAACACCAGTACAAATAGTTTTAACTGTATCTTTAATTCCAATAATCTCTACTTCTTCTCCTATTTTTATAATACCGCGTTCTATACGACCAGTTACAACTGTACCCCGGCCAGAAATAGAAAATACATCCTCAATAGGAAGTAAAAATGGCTGATCAATAATACGATTCGGTTCTTTAATATAATTATCTAATAATTCAGATAAATCAATAATTTTCTTTTCCCAAAACTCATTTCCCTCTAATGCTTGCAATGCAGAGCCACGAACTACTGGTGTGCTATCACCTGGAAAATCATATCTAGACAACAATTCCCTAACTTCCATTTCTACTAAATCCAATAATTCTTCATCTTCTACCATATCACATTTATTAATAAAAACAATAATATGAGGAACCCCCACTTGTCTTGCTAAAAGAATATGTTCTCTAGTTTGGGGCATAGCACCATCAGTTGCAGCAACAACTAAAATAGCACCATCCATTTGTGCAGCTCCAGTTATCATATTTTTTATATAATCAGCATGACCGGGACAATCAACATGCGCATAATGACGTAGAGCAGTATCATATTCTACATGAGATGTATTAATAGTAATTCCTCTAGCTTTTTCTTCTGGTGCGTTATCAATCTGATCAAATGTACAAACATCACCGCCATAAATCTTAGCCAACACACTACTCATAGCTGCAGTTAAAGTAGTTTTTCCATGATCAACATGACCAATAGTACCAACATTAATATGAGTTTTTGTACGTTGAAATCTTTCTTTAGACACGACTATATTTCCTTACACTGTAACCGTACAGTGACTGTATTTATTTTACACTACGAGACTCAATTATCTCATTTGATATATTATTTGGTATTTCATTATATTGAGAAAATTCCATAGAATAAAAAGCTCTACCTTGAGTTTTTGATCGGAGGTCAGTAGCATAACCAAACATCTCAGACAAAGGAACATCTGCACAAATAATACTCCCAATGCTCATAACTTCCTTCATACTAATAATTACACCACGTCTACGACTTAAATCACCAATAACCTCACCCATATATTCTGCTGGAGTTTCTACTACAACTTTCATAATAGGTTCTAACAAGATTGGATTAGCCCTCATAAAACCTTCTCTAAAAGCTATAGATGCAGCAATTTTAAATGCCAACTCAGAAGAGTCCACCTCATGATATGAACCATTGAAAGCTGTAACGCGGATATTAACTATAGGATAACCAGCCAACACCCCTTGTTTCATCTGATCCTGTATACCTTTATTTACAGCAGGAATATATTCCTTAGGAACAACACCTCCAACTATTTTATTTAAAAATTCATATTCCCTATTATCCCCATCTGGTATTGGTTCAATACGAAGCCAAATGTGACCAAATTGACCTCTTCCTCCAGATTGTCGGATAAATTTTCCTTCTTGCTCTACAGATTTACAAATTGTTTCTCTATAAGCAACCCGGGGTTTTCCAATACTTGCTTTCACCCCAAATTCTCTACGCATACGATCAACTAAAATTTCAAGATGTAATTCTCCCATCCCAGAAATAATAGTTTGGTTAGTTTCTTTATCAACAGCTACATGAAAAGATGGATCTTCCTGAGATAATTTATTTAACGACATGCTCATTTTTTCTTGATCAATTTTAGTTTTTGCTTCAAGAGAAACAGAAATAACTGGATTAGGAAAATCTATTTTTTCTAAAATAACAGGATGAGCTGGATCACACAATGTATCTCCGGTAGTAATATCTTTTAATCCAATTGCAGATGCGATATCTCCTGCTCGTACTTCCTTAATTTCTTCTCGTTTATTTGCATGCATTTGGACAATACGACCAATACGCTCTCGTTTATCTTTTACAGAATTTAACACTACATCCCCTGAACTTATAACACCAGAATACACCCTAAAAAATGTTAAATTTCCAACGAATGGATCAGTAGCAATCTTGAATACTAAAGCGGAAAAAGGTTGATCATCACTTACTCTATGTAGAGTAGAAATATTTTTCTTATTTTTAATCATAACATCTATTGGGGATGGTAAATATTCCACTATAGCATCCAAAACACTCTGTATTCCTTTGTTTTTAAAAGCTGATCCACAAGTAACCAAAACAATTTCATTTTTTAATACTCGTCCTCGCAAACCAAATTTAATTTCTTTTTCATTCAATTCTATTCCATTCAAATACTTATCCATCAACTTCTCGGAATACTCAACAGCTGATTCTATTAAATATTTTCTCCATTTATTAGCTAATTTCATTAGATTATCAGGAATACTTTCATAAAAAAAAGTTACTCCTTGATCTTCCTTCCAATAAACAGCTCGCATTTTTATCAAATCAACAATTCCTATAAAATTTTCTTCAGAACCAATAGCTAAATGAATAGGAACAGGATTAGCAAACAAACGAGTTCTCAATTGTTCTATAACATGAAAATAATCTGCTCCTACTCTATCCATTTTATTAACAAATGCAATTCTGGGTATATTATACTTATTAGCCTGACGCCACACAGTCTCAGATTGGGGTTGAACACCCCCTACAGCACAGTACACCATGACTACTCCATCAAGAATGCGCATAGAACGTTCAACTTCTATAGTAAAATCAACATGACCCGGAGTATCAATTATATTAATTCTATGCGTACCAAATTGTCTAAACATACCAGACCAAAAACAAGTTGTCGCTGCAGAAGTAATAGTAATACCCCTTTCCTGTTCTTGGATCATCCAATCCATAGTAGCTAAACCGTGATGTACTTCCCCAATTTTATGATTTACACCAGTATAAAACAAAATTCTTTCAGTAGTAGTGGTTTTACCAGCATCTATATGCGCGCTAATACCAATATTGCGATAATATTCGATAGGTGTTATACGAACCATAAAACCTTTTTAAAACTTATTCAATTAAAATATCGATTACATAATTCAGTTAAAAATATCCCGAATTAAATATGAAAATAAAAAAATTATAAACAAAAATAAACTTAATTTTTAACAAATACACAAAACTCAATCCGCTAAAAAAAACACACACTCATTTCACATCACCATCGATAATGGGCAAATGCCTTATTTGAATCAGCTAATTTATGAATTTCTTCTTTTTTTTTTATAGCAAAACCTTTAAATTCCGAGGCATCGCGCAACTCGTTAAACAAACGAATATACATACATTTATCATTACGTTTTCTAGCAGCGTTTATAATCCAACGCATAGCCAAAGCATTCCTGCGAACAGATCTAACTTCAACAGGAACTTGATAAGTAGATCCACCAACACGTCTCGATTTCACCTCAACAACTGGTGCAACATTTTCTATAGCATTTTCAAAAATTTTTAACGGATCACGTCCTGGAAAACATTTCGACAAATCATCTAATGATGAATATACAATGGATTCAGAAACAGATTTCTTTCCATCTACCATTAAAATGTTAATAAACTTAGCTAATAAATCAGATCCAAATTTTGGATCAGGAACAATCTTTTTATGACTATTAATACGATGACGAGACATAATTAAATATCCAATTCAATATAATATAAAAAACTCTAAATACAAAAAATTCTTTTTTTATTTAAATAACACAAAACACTCAAACTCAATAACACAAAAATATGAAACAAACATAAACTATATACTAAACCTTTATCTTTTTTGTTCCATATTTAGAACGACCATTTTTTCTATTCTTAACTCCAGAACAATCAAGAGCTCCACGAACAACGTGATAACGAACCCCGGGCAAATCTTTAACACGACCTCCACGAATTAAGATTACTGAATGCTCTTGTAAATTATGCCCTTCCCCACCAATGTAAGAAGTTACCTCAAAACCATTAGTCAAACGAACTCGACAAACTTTACGCAAAGCAGAATTTGGTTTTTTTGGAGTTACAGTATACACTCGAACACAAACCCCGCGTCTCTGTGGACACCCCCCCAATGCCGGAACATTACTTTTTACAATTTTCTTTGTCCTGGGTTTTCGAACTAATTGATTGATCGTCGCCATTTAACTTCAATATATCATGTTTTATAAAGAATAGAGTAATAATTTATGTAACTCAAATTAAACCCTAATTTTTAACATAACAATCACGATTTGTCAAGGATTTTACATAAAATTTCATAAAAATTAAGAAAAATAAAATCCTATTTACAAAATCTATAAAATACAAACATAACCAAAAACATCCATCAAAACAAAAACACCAAAAATAAATAAAATAAAAACTGTAAACTTCAAAAATAAAATTCAAAAAATTCGACTTTTTAACAATTATATAACAAACAGTAAAAATAAAATTATGTAAAATTTAACTTTGAAATTAATATCGAACAAAACGAACTTATAAAAAATCACTCTCTCATAATTAAATAATACAAAACATTTCTTAATAAAAATTATAAATCATGCAAAAATTCTGAAATCAAGTCATTCAATGGATAAATAATCCAACCAGAGAAACAAAAAAAATCAACAAACACATTACAAAAACCATCAGAAAGTCACTTAAATATCATAACATATCTAACACTATTCAACTAAAAACCCGCATTTCCAAAAAATTTAAAGTTAATAAATATACAACAAACAAAGAACAAATCTAAAAGATTATGAATTTAAATATTCTGTGAAACACAAAGTTGAATAAACAGACCGATAAAAACAATTATATATCTTAAAATCCTATATGCCAAATTGCATACATCAAAGTTTAATGCGAAACTTTCTCATTACAAAATCATGAAAAAACAAATTTCTAAAATAAATCGAACAACAAATTAATCTAAACAATACTTCTTTCTCTATTATCAATAATTGTGTTGAATTTCAAACATTATAAACAAGAGGAATAAAATTTGAAAAATTGATAACATTTTACTTCTTATCGAAAAATTTCTATTTAAATAATAAAATGGCAATATTATCATTATCGTCTCTACGATAATTACAGATATAAATCAAACAGACAACAAAAAACCAAAAAAATAGAAATAAAAACAATTTTACATTTTAAATTTAATCACAATATCTACAATTATGTTTGTTATTATTTCTAAATATCTTTCGAAAAAAAGCATTACAATACTAATATTGTCCTATGAAAATATATAAAAATAGAACTAAAATATCACTAAAAACAATGCAAAAACTTAACACAATATACTTATTCTATCTGTACGAAACTCCCCTAAAATATTCAATACTCTTACATACAAAAATGGTATTACTAATCTTTATCTAAAACCATCCGAATCAAAACTAATTTTATCGTCTAATAACAAATAAATAACCTGTTTTTATGTAAAAAAGCTATGTATAAAATCGGCTACGAAACAATATACCAAAAATTTACTTAAAATTTTTTTGTTAATTACCAAAACAATATAAAGAAGTTTATTCCCAATTCATTAATCCATTACGACTCAATTAATATGCTAATAAATAATATATCCTTTTATATTACTGCGGAGTAACAAAAATTTGCAAGTTCAATACCCATAAGCTGATATGTATATTAGAACAAAATCTCCTAAGGTTTCTACTTCCAATTCCAAACTTATTATTACATCTCACAATAGAAAAATTACGCAGTTGTTTTTTATCATATAAGTTTCATTGTATAAATATTTACTTAATCAAAGGATTCAGCGCTATGTTTAATGGAATAATAGTTTTGATTAATAAATATACGGAATAATTAAATATTTCATAAAAAATTAAATCAATACTTGTATAAAACGGATCACTAGGGGTCCTTAAAATGTCCTTTATTGTATTTCTAACAAAATTAAATCAATATTCGCACCTTTAAAACACTTTATATACCTATTCTTACTTTATTAACCCCACAAAAAAATTAGCACTATTGAAATCCACAAACAAATTTTCTAAAAAATTTAATATAATAATTTTAAAATAAAAAACACAATATACATTAAAATCTATACGTATTTTACTTTTCGTCTGAAAAATTCTCCAAAAATTAAACATTCAAAGACTACCTTAAGATACAACAAAACAGACCATTAAAACACTTAATAAAATCAAATTATAGAACAAGAAATAATCGCGCTTTTATCCAAATATATCAAATGAAAATAAAACCCTATTACTTAAAATAAATAAAAAGTTATCCTACAAAATCAAATTAATTCTAACACTTAAAAAACAATATAAAACAACAAAAATAAAATAAGGTTTTAATTGAAAAAACGAACCAGATAATCTTATTAAATAATAAAACAAATTTCTTTCTTAACTTCAACAACATGCTATCTCATAAAGTTAGATCAAAAAAATAAACATATCAAAACAAACAATAAAAAAATACATCATTGATAGCTAAAAAACTCCATAAATAAAACCTATGTTCAAACAATACCATATTTCAAACGGAAAATTATTCAAACCAATATTGCAATAGATAACTTCAATCATCTATAATAAAAACTACAAACATGCTACTAATTAAAATATTTTATTCTACAAAAAATTAACGAAAAATTAAATCTATAAAATAATTTTCGGAAAAATTAAAGATGATCGCTAATATGAATGCATTTTTAACACATAAAATTCAAAATCAATCTTGGAAAGCTTCATGGAAAATATGTTCCACTAGTCAACGTTTTTTGGAAATACAAATTAATCTACCTCAAAAATTCTATCACCTAAAAACAAAAATTTACAAACAAATCTATTCCAAAATTTCAAGAGGAAAAATTGAATGCAATTTATTTTTTGAAAAAATACAAAATCAACAAAAAAAAAATCAACTATATTTAAATAAAAACTTAGCTAAACAACTAATAAAATCTATAAGATGGATAAAGCAAAAAAACAAAGAAGGATATACAGACATACTCTCTATCCTTAAATGGCCAGGAATAATAACAAAAAAAAATTTCAATCCAATCGATGCAAAAAAACTACTTTCATCATTTGAAGAAGCAATAAATAATTTCATAAAAAAAAAAATAATTGAAGGAGAAATAATAAAAAAAGAAATTACAACACTTCTCAACAAAATGATCAATAAAATCCAAAAAATTCGAACAGAACTCCCTTTCGTAATAATGTCAAACAAACAAGACATACTAAAAAAAATAAACAATACAGAAATTAATACAAATTCAATAACACCGGAAGAAGAAACAATCACTACATTTCTTCACAATATCGATATAACAAAAGAACTAGACCGATTAGAAATACACATAAACAAAATCCAACAGAATCTTCGTAAAGATACAAACGTTGGAAAATATTTAAATTTTATACTACAAGAATGCGAAAGAGAACTACACAGAATATTGAAAAAAAATACAAATATTTACATAATAAATTCATCTATTGAATTAAAAATGTTCATTGAAAAAATACTAGAACACACCCAAAATATAGAGTAAACAAAATACAATACCTGCATAAACAACTAACTCAAAACTTCATAAAAACCCAAATCTAAAAATAATGTCCATCTATATAGGAAAATAATACATAAAACATAAAAAATATAAACCACATAATATACAAAACAAATCCAAAAAATTAAAAAAGCAAACTCAACATAAATTCAAAAACAAAAATCAATGTTAAAATATTGAATGTAAAACTATAACAAAAACAAAAATTTATAAAATACAAAAATAATGTCAAACATAAAAAACAAAACGTAAATTTCGAATATACAACTACATCATATTATAAAAAACAACCAAAACATACTTTTATAAATAATAAAGAAATCGAACGAATGACATGTCTGTAAAAACCACATAAACAAATCTAATAAATCTTCACATACAAAATAAAATTTTAAAAAATCTCTCCTAAAACTCAAAAAATTACAGTATATAAAATATTAAAACCACTCAAAAATGTACCTTTATAGAAAAATTTCACACACGAACTGATAAAGCAAACCTCATTAATACTACCCCTAAAAAATAAACCAACTCATTACACTAAACAATTTTAATATAAAAGTAAATAACATAAAAAAAGATATTAAAATTCAAAAAATTCGTACAAATATTTAACTCATACACACAAAAAAAATCTATTTTCCTCTTGAAACCTAATCGAATGCCCCCATCTTTAGATTGATACTGCTTGAATTCTCTACAAATTCCAAAAGAAATCAAGCTTGAATTTAAGTTTCATTTTATTAAGCCGAAAATAAATAAGTTTACCGCGGTAAGTCTGTCAAATACAAAAAGATTAAGTTTTCTCGTACACCACAACCGATGTAAACTTTATCAATTTTAGGGAGTGAATTTATGAAGATTCGTCCATTACATGATCGAGTTATTGTTAAACGAAAAGAAGTTGAAGCTAAATCTGCAGGTGGTATAGTTTTGACTGGTTCTGCAGCAGGAAAATCTACTCGCGGTGAAGTACTAGCGGTAGGTTGTGGCCGTATTTTAGATAATGGAAAAATAAAGCCACTAGATGTAAAAATTGGTGATACTATCATTTTTAATGATGGGTATGGAGTAAAAACAGAAAAAATTGACAACGAAGAAGTGCTAATCATGTCTGAAAGCGACATTTTAGCTATCGTTGAGAAATAAAATCCATTATAATTTTATTATTTCACAAACTAATTTTATATAGGAAAATTGAAATGACAGCTAAAGACGTAAAATTCGGTAGCGACAGTCGCATAAAGATGCTACGCGGTGTGAATGTGTTAGCGGATGCGGTGAAAGTTACATTAGGACCAAAAGGTCGAAACGTAGTATTAGACAAATCTTTTGGAGCCCCTATGATTACTAAAGATGGTGTATCTGTTGCTAGAGAAATTGAATTAGAAGACAAATTCGAAAATATGGGCGCGCAAATGGTGAAAGAAGTTGCCTCAAAAGCTAATGATACTGCTGGAGATGGTACTACTACAGCTACTGTACTCGCTCAAGCCATTGTCAACGAAGGATTAAAAGCTGTTGCTGCAGGAATGAATCCAATGGATCTAAAAAGAGGAATAGATAAAGCAGTTATCGGAGCAGTAAAAGAACTAAAGAAACTATCAGTTCCTTGTTCTGACTCAAAAGCAATTGCTCAAGTTGGAACTATTTCTGCGAATTCTGATGAAACAGTTGGTAAATTAATTGCTGAAGCAATGGAAAAAGTAGGAAAAGAAGGTGTAATAACTGTTGAAGAAGGATCTGGATTGCAAGATGAATTAGATGTCGTAGAAGGTATGCAATTTGATAGAGGTTATTTATCACCTTACTTCATTAATAAACAAGAAAGCGGAGTAGTTGAATTAGAAAACCCATATATATTACTAGCAGATAAAAAAATATCAAACATCAGAGAAATGCTTCCGATACTAGAATCCGTGGCTAAATCCAACAAACCATTACTAATCATCGCTGAAGATGTAGAGGGGGAAGCTCTCGCTACATTAGTAGTAAATACTATGCGAGGAGTGGTAAAAGTCGCTGCTGTTAAAGCGCCAGGTTTCGGAGATAGAAGAAAAGCCATGATGCAAGATATCGGTATATTAACAGCTGGTACAGTAATTTCTGAGGAAATTGGTTTAGAATTAGAAAAAGCAACTTTAGAAGATATGGGACAAGCTAAGCGTGTTCTTATTACCAAAGATACAACCACCATTATTGATGGAGTTGGAAACAAATCCGCTATCAATAGTCGAGTTGCCCAAATAAATCAACAAAAAGATGAAGCAACCTCTGATTATGATCGAGAAAAATTGCAAGAACGTGTCGCTAAACTAGCTGGTGGAGTAGCAGTAATTAAAGTAGGTGCTGCAACAGAAGTTGAGATGAAAGAAAAAAAAGCAAGAGTAGAAGATGCTCTACATTCCACTAGAGCAGCAGTAGAAGAAGGAGTAGTAGCTGGAGGTGGTGTTGCGTTGATACGAGTTGCAAATAGTATAATGAATTTAAAAGGAGACAATGAGGATCAAAATGTTGGGATTAAAGTTGCTAGAAGAGCAATGGAAGCTCCTCTTCGTCAAATAGTAGCCAACGCAGGAGAAGAACCATCTGTTATTGCTAATACAGTTAGAAGTAGCGAAGGAAACACTGGGTACAACGCTGCAACAGAGCAATACGGAAATATGATTGAAATGGGTATCTTAGATCCAACTAAAGTTACCAGATCAGCATTACAATATGCAGCTTCTATTGCTGGACTTATGATTACCACTGAATGTATGATCACTGATCTTCCAAAAGAAGAAAAAAATGACATAAATAGTGGTCCAAGTGCAGCAAGTGGCGGAATGGGTGGAATGGGAGGAATGATGTAATACCCTTTCTTTCCTGTATTATAAAAAAAAGATCATTTTCGCTTATTTTATTTTCCCCGATTCCCTTGTCGGGGAATTTTTTTTAAGAAATTACTCATTTTCTTCTACTAATTTAACTAAAGCAATCGGGGCTTTATCTCCAAAGCGAAACCCGTATTTAAAAATACAAATATATCCTCCAGGACGATCCATAAATCTAACTCTAAATTCATTAAATAACTTTCTTACAATTTTATCATTGCGAACATAAGAAAAAACTCTACGACGATTTGCAATACTATCTATTTTAGATAATGTAATTAACGGTTCAACAACACGACGTAATTCTTTAGCTTTAGGCAAAGTAGTTTTAATTTTTTCATAAAACAATAAAGAAACTGCCATATTTCTAAACATAGAACAACGATGATTAATACTTCGATTTAATCTTCTGCAACGTGCACCGTGATAAACAATTCCCATACCTATCTCCAATCCTATATTTATTATTCAAATAGAAATAAAAACAAAATAATTACTTACTAAAATAAAACATAAAATACACATATAACAAAATTTCATTTTATTTTTTAATATCAATTGGAGGCCAATTATCAAGAAATGTACCTAAGGACAATTTTTTAGAAGCTAATACATCTTTAATTTCAGTAAGAGATTTTTTTCCTAAATTAGGAGTTTTTAACAATTCAACCTCCGTTCGTTGTATAAGATCGCCAATATAATGAATACTTTCCGCTTTTAAACAATTAGCAGAACGAACAGTTAACTCTAAATCATCCACAGGTCGCAATAAAATAGGATCAAATTCTGGTTTTTCTTCTTCAATTTCAGGCTTATGAATACTACGAAAATCAACAAATGCCTCCAATTGTTCAGATAAAATAGTTGCTGCACAACGGATAGCTTCTTCAGGGTCAATTGTTCCATTAGTTTCTATATCAATAACCAATCTATCTAAGTCAGTACGCTGTTCTACACGAGCTGCTTCTACAATATAATTCACTCGATCAATAGGCGTATAATGCGCATCAACTAACAAACAGTTAATAGAACGATGATCATTATTATTATTTATTAAATTAGAACGAATTTTTGAAGTAGCGGGAACATACCCACATCCTAATTGCACTCTGATAGACATATTCAAAAACACACTATCATTTGTTAAATTGCATAAAATATAATCGGAATTAACAATTTCTATATCATCATCACGAGAAATATCACCAAAAAAAACTGGACCAATCCCAGTTTTACTCAATTTCAATATAAAACTATCCCGTAATTTACTATGAGATTTTATAGCTAATTTTTTTAAATTAAGTAAAATATCTAAAATATCTTCCTTAACACCCTCTTTTGTACTATATTCGTGTAATATGCCTTCAATTTCCACTTCTGTCACAGAATATCCGGGTATCGAGGACAATAAAATACGACGCAAAGCATTACCTAAAGTATGCCCAAACCCCCGTTCTAAAGGTTCGAGAATTACTTTGGCGTGTGTGAAACTAATTTTCTCAATATTAACCAAACGAGGTTTTAAAAATTTTACAGTAGAACTCCACATTTTATTTACATCCTTAAACTCGAAAATATAAAATATTAAAAACATTTATTTAGAATAAAGTTCCACAATTAAATGTTCATCAATACCTGAAAAAAAATCGCAACGATTTGGAATATATTTTAATGTTCCTTGCATTTTTGCATTATCAACTTCAATCCATGTTAAATTTTCTCGTTTTTCTGCTAATGACAATGCAACTTGAACACGAAGCTGTTTTCTAGCGTTTTCGAAAACACAAACAACATCATTGACTTGAACAGAATACGAAGGAATATTAACAATACGATTATTTACCATAATTGCTTTATGACTCACTAATTGACGAGATTCAGATCGAGTGGATCCAAAATTCATACGATACACAATATTATCTAAACGACATTCTAATAACCGTAAAAGATTTTCACCGGTATTACCTTTAGAACGAACTGCATGATTATAATATTTTCTAAACTGTCGTTCCATAACTCCATATATTCGTCTAACTTTTTGTTTTTCGCGCAATTGCATACCATAATCAGATAAACGAGATTTATAATTTTTTTTTTGACCCGGAAATTGATCAATCTTACACTTAGAATCAATAGAACGAATACCTGATTTTAAAAAAAGATCTGTTCCTTCTCTACGACATAATCGCAATCTTGGACCTAAATATCTTGCCATAAAATAATTAACTCCTAAAAATCTTCATTTTATATTATGAAACATAATTTTATTTAATCAAACGCGGCGTTTTTTTGGAGGACGACATCCGTTATGCGGGATAGGAGTAACATCAATAATATTCATAATACGAAAACCAGCAGAATTTAACGCGCGAATGCTAGATTCTCTACCAGGTCCTGGTCCTTTAACTATTACTTCAAGATTTTTAATATTATAATCTTTTACTAATTCAACACAACGTTCAACCGCAACTTGGGCAGCAAAAGGAGTAGATTTCCTAGATCCTTTAAAACCAGAATTACCAGATGTAGCCCAACCCAATGTATTTCCTTGTAAATCAGTAATAGTTATAATGGTATTATTAAAAGATGCATGAATATGTGCAACTCCATCCAAAATTTTCTTCCTGACTCGCTTACGGAGTGATCGAGAAGATGTACTCTTAACCATAATTTATAACTCTTCAATTTGTATTTTATTTATTAATAGATTTACGAGGACCCTTTCTAGTACGGGCGTTAGTTTTAGTTCGTTGACCCCGAACAGGAAGATTTCTTTTATGACGCAGCCCTCGATAAACCCCAATATCTATTAAACGCTTAATACTTAATGAAACTTTCCTTCGCAAATCTCCTTCGACAACAAATTTGCTAACTGCACTACGTAATAAATCAATTTGTTTGTCAGACAATTTATTAATTTTTAAAGTATCATCAATACCCAAACTAAAACAAATTCTCCTAGAACGGATCTTTCCAATACCATAAATTGAAGTTAATGCGATAATAACACTTTTATTTTCTGGAATATTAACACCAACTATACGAACCACAACCTCACCTCATATTTCTAATAAAAAACCCAAACTTAAAACATATGAATAAATAAAAATCTATTCAAAATTTTATAAAATATAATAAATTTATAAAAATATAAATTTTAATATTTAACGCATATCACAAAATACAATAAAAATAAAATTATCCCTGACGTTGCTTATGTCTTGGATTATTAACACAAATCACACGAACAACACCATGACGTTTAACAATTATACAATGTCTGCACAATTTTTTTATAGAAGCACGAACTCTCATTTTTTATATAATCCAATTATTCTATTAAATACAAATTTAAAAATTAATTTTTTTTAAAATTTACTTTCTTTAATAATGTTTCATATTGACTTGACATAACCAAATTTTGAATTTGAATAATAAAATCTATCACAACAACAACCACAATTAATAAAGATGTTCCCCCAAAATAAAAAGGAACACTCATCACAATCCTCATAAACTCAGGTATCAGACAGACAAAAACAATATAAATAGATCCAATTAAAGTTAATTTTGTCATTATTTTATTGATATATTGTGCTGTTTTCTCACCCGGGCGTATACCAGATATAAATGCTCCTGATCTTTTTAAATTATCAGCTGTTTCACGGGGATTAAAAACCAATGCTGTATAAAAAAAACAAAAAAATATAATTGAAATCACATACAATAAAATATAAAAAGGTCGATTGGGTTGCAAATTTAATGAAATAATACTTAACCATTTCCATTTTGCAATATTACTAAACCAAGATAAAATTGTCGTTAGAAACAAAATAATACTAGATGCAAAAACTGCAGGTATAACTCCGGCCATATTTATTTTTAACGGAAGATGTGTGCTATGCGCTGAATACATTCTCCTTCCTTGTTGTCTCTTAGCATAATTCACAATAATATGGCGTTGTCCTCGTTCAACAAAAACAACAAAAAATGTAACCATAAACATAAACAATATTATTAACAATAATAATAAATAATGTAAGTCCCCTTTTCTACTTTGTTCTATAGTTTCCCCAATAGCAGAAGGAAATCCTGCTAAAATGCCAGAAAAAATAATAATAGAAACACCATTACCAATTCCTTTCTCAGTAATTTGTCCACACAACCACATTAAAAATATTGTTCCACTTACCAAACTAATTACTGTCGTTATATAAAAAATAAAACCTGGATTTATTATCAATTCTTTCATAGCAGACATTTTAGGTAAAACAATAGCAATACCAATAGATTGGAAAATACATAAAAATAAAGTAAAATAACTTGTATATTGATTAATTTTTTTTTTACTATACTCTCCGCCTTCCTTTTTAATTTCAATTAACTTCGGATGAACAACAGTCAATAATTGAACAACAATAGACGCTGAAATATATGGTATAATACCCAAAGAAAAAATAGAAGCCCGACTCAAAGCTCCTCCCGAAAACATATTAAACATATCAACTACTGTACCATGTTGATACTCAAGAAATTTTGAAAGCTTAATAGTATCAATTCCTGGAATAGGAATAAAAGAACCAACCCGAAAAATAATAAGTGCTAAAATAACAAAAAATAATCTGCGTTTTAATTCATCCATCCCATCTTTTGGGCTCTGAAAATTTAATCCAAATTTTTTATATTTATTATTAAACATAATCTTTACTCATCCTTAATTTCGCCGCCAAAATTTTCTATTGCAATACGAGCTCCCTTAGACACTTTTAATCCTCTAATTATAAATGCTCGGCTAATCTTCCCAGATAATATCAATTTACAATATAAAATCTTTTTCTTAATTATTTTATATGATTTCAATACATCAAGGTCAATAATATTTTCTTTTACATTATTCAAATCAGAAAAACGAATTTCTTTAGTTAACATAAATTTTTTTGAAATAAATCCAAATTTAGGAAGTCGACGATAAAATGGCGTCTGTCCCCCTTCAAATCTTCTACATACACTAGTTCCAGAACGAGAATTTTGCCCTTTATGTCCTCTTCCACATGTTTTTCCTATTCCAGACCCAACACCACGACCAAAACGTTTCCTACAATATTTTCTATTTTTGGATACAGACAAATTATTTAAATGAACCATATAAAATCAACACTCTTCAATTTTTACCATATAAAATATTATTTTAATCATTCCGCGAACAGACTTCGTATCTTTTCTATAAACAATATGACCAATATGTCGTAAACCTAATCCAAATAAAACTGCCTTATGTTTTTTTGATACACCAATAGAACTACGAATCTGAATAACTTTAATCATTTTTTTCATATTATTTTGTCTCAATTACACACATTTCTAATTTAGTATATCTTTCGGGGATTTTCCACGTTTTGCTGCAATCATAGATAAAGATTTCATACTGCTAAGTGCATTCATAGTAGCGCGAACAACATTAATTGGATTAGTAGAACCATAAGTTTTCGCCAATACATTTCGTATTCCAGTAACTTCTAAAATAGCTCGCATTGCTCCCCCGGCAATTATTCCAGTACCTTCATGTGCGGGTTTCATAAATATACGAGATTTAACATGTACCCCATAAACTGGATATTGTATTGTATTATTATTAAGAATAATACAAATCATATTTCGGCGAGCTCTTTCCATAGCTTTTTGAATAGCCGATGGAACTTCACGCGCCTTACCATATCCTAAACCAACTTTTCCTACCCCATTACCAACAACAGTTAAAGCAGTAAAACTAAAAACTCGACCTCCTTTAACCGTTTTAGAAACACGATTTACTGAAATTAACTTTTCTTTTAATTCAGCAGAAATTTGCTTTCCAGAAACAAATGCCATTTTATATCCTCTTTATTTTACAAAAAAAATTAAAAATCAAGACCAAACTTCCTAGCAGACATTGCTAACATTTGAATCCTTCCATGATATTTAAATCCAGATCGATCAAAAGAAATTTTTTTTACACCAAAATTTAGTGCTCTCTTCGCGATAACTTCTCCTACAATAGAAGCTGCATTTTTATTTCCAGTATATCCAGTTATCTTGCGCTTTATTTCTTTTTCCAACGTAGAGGCAGATACTAAAATTTTTGCATTATTTTCTGCAACAATCTGTGCATAAATATGTCTAGAAGTACGATGTACAACTAATCTAACTGAACCTAATTTTTTTAATTTATCTCTCAATTTCATACATCTACGAAAACGAGACATTACTTTATAAATAACCATTGATAAACAATATTCTCCTAATTATTTTTTCTTAGCTTCTTTTATTAATACAACTTCATTTAAATAACGAATACCCTTTCCTTTATATCTTTCTGGAGGACGGCAAGATCGAATATCCGAAGCTGTTTTACCAACCAAATGCTTATCAATTCCTATCACAATAATCTCATTCTGAACAGAACTTTTTATCGAAATACCCTCTGGTAATTTATAATGAATTACATGTGAAAATCCTAAAAACAAATCTACAACATTATCTTTTTTTATAAAAAAACGATATCCTATCCCTACTAATTGTAGGGTTTTTCTAAATCGATTTGTAACACCAATTAACATATTATTAAGCAAAGAACGAGTCGTTCCAATTAATGATCTGGAATTAACACGTTTCTTACGCGAAGAAAAAATCAAATAATTATCTTGATAATCCACATTAATATCATCATGAACTTTACTTTTCAATTCCCCAAATTTCCCTTTTATTAAAATATTTTTACCAGAAAACATCACTGTAACTCCTTCAGGTACATAAAGATCAGACATAGTTAAATGAGACATTCTAATCCCCTTTTAAAATTTTTATTTCTTTTATTAAGAAACATAACAAATAACCTCTCCGCCTATACCCATATTTTTTGCTAAACGATCCGTCATAATTCCCTTGGATGTAGAAATAATAGCAATACCCATACCCCCCATAACAGTTGGAAGAAATTTATTTTTTTTATACACACGCAAACCAGGACGACTAACACGTTTTATAGTTTCTATCACAGGTTCATTTTTAAAATATTTAAGAAAGATAATCAAAACAGATTTCTTTTTATGTTGAACCTGATATTTTTTTATAAATCCTTCAGATTGTAATACATCGGAAATTTTTATTTTAAATTTTGATGAAGGAACAAAGACCATTCTTTTATTTTTCCTATTTCCATTTCGAATACAAGTTAACATATCTGAAATAGGATCTTGCATACTCATTAATATCTTCCTTACATATTTTTTATTTTAAATACTATTTCTAATTCCATCTAAAATACTACATATTTACCAACTAGCTTTTCTTAATCCAGGAATTTCCCCCCGCATAGCAGATTCTCGAACTTTCATTCTACTTAAACCAAATTTTCTAAGAAAAGCATGTGGCCTACCGGTTATCCTACATCGATTTCTTTGTCTAGATGGACTAGAATCTCGGGGTAACTTTTGCAACTTAATCATTGCATCCCAACGATCTTTTTCAGAAATATTTAAATTAGAAATAACATTCTTTAAATTGATACGCTTCAAAAAAAATCTTTTAGCTAATTTTATTCTTTTATATTCACGTTCTCTCATAGATTTTTTAGCCATATAACATCTCTCTTAATTATTTCGAAAAGGAAAATTTAATAATTTTAACAAAAAATAACCTTCCCTATTAGATTTAGCAGTAGTTGTAATTGCGATATCCATACCTCGAATACAACCAACCTTGTCATAACGAATTTCAGGAAAAATAATCTGTTCACATACACCTATATTATAATTTCCGTACCCATCAAAAGATTTTGAAGAAAACCCCCTAAAATCACGAATACGCGGTATAGCAATAAATATTAATCGATCAAAAAATTCCCACATACGTTTACTGCGTAAAGTAACTTTGCATCCAATAGGAAATCCCTTTCTAATTTTAAAATTAGAAACAGACTTTCTTACCTTAGTAAAAATAGGCTTTTGCCCAGATATTAAACTTAAATCAGATACAGCATCATTCAATAACTTTTTATCTGAAGCACTTTCTCCTAATCCCATATTCAAAGTAATTTTTTCAAAATTCGGAACCTGCATAAAAGATCGATATTTAAATTCCTTTAATAATTGATTCACTACTATACTTTTATAATAACTTTGCGAATTCATAAATATACAATATAACCTCTCACAAAAAATTCCACTTTTAAATAATTTTCCCATTAGATTTAAAAAAACGAAATTTCCTATTTTTTATAAACACAAAACCTACCCTATCAGACTGATCAGTATCGCTATTAAATAATGCCAGATTAGATAAATGTATCAATGATTCTTTACAAACAATTCCACCGGGTTGATTTGCAGACGGAATCGATTTTTGATGTTTTTTAACTAAATTAATATCACTAACAATTGCTTTTCCTAACGATAAAAATACACACTTCACTTTTCCTCGTTTTCCTTTATCTTTTCCAGATAATACAACAACAATATCATTTTTTCGAATTTTATTACTCACTTATAACACTCCCTGTGACAACATTTAAATAACTTCAGAAGCTAATGAAACAATTTTCATAAATTTTTCTACACGCAATTCTCTAGTAACTGGACCAAAAATACGAGTACCTACAGGTTGATCATTATTTTCTAACAACACACAAGCATTTTTATCAAAGCGAATAAGAGAACCATCAAATCTTCTAATACCCTTTTTAGTTCGAACTATCACCGCTTTTAGAACATCTCCCTTCTTTATCTTTCCTCTAGAAACCACGTCTTTAACAGATACCTTAATAATATCGCTAATATTTGCATAACGACGTCGTGAACCACCTAACACTTTAATGCACATGACGCGACGTGCACCAGAATTATCAGCTACAAACAATACACTCCGTTCTTGAATCATAAATTTCTAACACACAAAATAATTAAATTATTAATAATCTCGCTTTCCTAAAATAAAAATATAAAAAACCAAGTTTTTCAAAATATTACGTACAAAAACAATTCTATAATAAAAGCAACAATATTACAAGACAAGATAACATAATTACTATAAATCAAATTTACAAAAATATCTTTAAATTAATAAATATAACTTCACAAAATTGCTTTATTCACAATCCGAACTAATAACCAAGATTTCATTTTAGAAATCGGTCGACATTCTCTAATCTCAACAATATCATTAATATTACATATATTATTTTCATCATGAACATAAAATTTTGTAGTACGTTTAACAAATTTACCATATAAAGAATGTTTAACAACATTCTCAATGATAACTACAACAGATTTTTCCATCTTATTAATTAACACTTTTCCTAGTAAAACACGACCTTTTTTACGCATCATACACGCTTCCAACATCTTGATCTAATAACATTTTTATGATTGCAATATCACGACGAACATTCTTTAAAAAATGAGTCCCTTTTACAGTTTTAGGATACACAACACGCTTTACACGAAAATTAAATTCTTCTCGCAATAATTCAAACAATTTAGAATATAATTCTTGTTTACTTCTTTTATTAAACTTTTTTATTTTCAAATTCATAACACTCACCTCTCTACAAAAGAAGTTTTAATCGGCAATTTTGAAGAAGCTAATTTAAAAGCTTTTCTTGAATATTTACTTGATACACCATCTATTTCATATAAAATTTTTCCAGGATGAACCACAGCTACCCAATACTCAACATTACCTTTCCCTTTACCCATTCTAACTTCTAAAGGTTTTTCAGTAATTGGTTTATCTGGAAAAACACAAACCCAAACTTTCCCTTGTCTTTTAACAAACCTAGTCATAGCACGACGAGCCGCTTCAATTTGTCTAGCAGTCAAAAAACCCCTAGTTATAGCTCTTAAACCAAACGCTCCAAAATTAATTTTTGAATCCACAGTTAAACCACGATTCCTACCTTTATGCATTTTTCTAAATTTCGTACGCTTTGGTTGCAACATCAACGTCTCCCTTTTTTGTTTACTTTTCTTTGTTTTTTAGATTTCGTAAACAACTCCTTTTTTGTAAAAATTGACGAAACACGATTAAATATCTCGCCTTTAAAAATCCAAACTTTTACCCCAATTACCCCGTAAGAAGTATGAGCTGCTGAAAAACTATAATCTATATCCGCGCGAAAAGTATGCAAGGGAACTCGACCTTCTCGATACCATTCCGTTCTAGCAATCTCTACACCACCTAATCTACCACTAATTTCAACTTTAATTCCTTGCGCTCCAACACGAATAGCGTTTTGAACAGATCGTTTCATCGCGCGGCGAAACATAACACGACGTTCTAACTGAGATACAATACTATCAGCAACTAATTTAGCATCCAACTCAGGTTTTCGGATTTCAATTATATTGATTTTAGAAGGAACATTCGTAATTCTTAATATGCTGTTACGCAACTTCTCAATATCCTCCCCTTTTTTCCCAATAATAATACCTGGTCTAGCGGTATAAATCGCAATACATATACTTTTGGATAATCGCTCAATCAATATACGAGAAACTGACGCTTTAACTAAGTGTCTACTTAAAAATAAACGAACTTTAAAATCATTTTCCAAATTATCTGCAAAACCCTTAGTACCAGAATACCATATAGAACTCCACGTATTAATAATACCAAGTCGCATACCAACAGGATGTACTTTTTGTCCCATTCTGAGTAAAACTCCATTAATTAATAATTATAAATATAAACTTTTTTCATTCATCTGAAACCAAAATAGTAATATGACTGGTTCGTTTCAGAATACGATCTGCTTTTCCTTTAGCTCGGGGAAAAACCCGCTTCATACTTGGACCTCCATCAACATAAATTCTAGAAATTTTCAGAGAATTTACATCTACTCCATTATTATGTTCAGCATTCGCCACTGCAGATTTCAAAACTTTTTTAATTAAAAATGCAGCTTTTTTTTTAGAATAAGCCAATAATTTTAATACCTGCATCGCGCTCTTCCCTCGAAGAGAATTTGCCACTATACGAACTTTTTGGGGAGAAGACCTAGCATAACAATGTCTGGCCATACTTTCCATATAAAACCTATAATTTTTTTCTTTTATATAAAATATTTAAACACACATATTCACACGTATATAATCTACTGATTTTTCTTAATTTTTTTTTCCCCAACATGTCCTCGATATGTACGAGTTGGCGCAAACTCCCCTAACTTATGACCAATCATCTCATCAACAATAAAAACTGGAACATGTTTTCTACCATTATGCACGGAAATAGTCAGCCCAATCATAATAGGAAAAATCGTAGAACGACGAGACCAAGTACGAATAGGGCTTTTATCATTATTTTTAACTGCTTTTAATACCTTTTGTAACAAATGTGCATCAATAAAAGGGCCTTTTTTTAAAGAACGCGGCATAAATTTTATAATTTCCTCTTAATATTTTTAAACTCAATTGTGTCTAATAATAAATCTTTCTGTTCTTTTATTATTCCTAGTTTTTTTACCTTTGGTAGAAATTCCCCAAGGGGTTACAGGATGTTTTCCAAAATTACGACCTTCTCCGCCCCCATGTGGATGATCTATTGGATTCATCGCAGTTCCCCGTACTGTAGGACGTATCCCAAGTCGGCGACTTACACCAGCTTTTCCAAAAACACGCAACATATGTTCAGAATTACCAACTTCCCCCAATGTAGCTCGGCATAAAGAATATATTTTCCTAACTTCATTAGATCGTAACCTTAATGTTACATACAAATTATCCTTAGCAATAATTTGCGCGTACGATCCAGCAGAACGAGCCAATTGCCCCCCTTTTCCAAGCTTCATCTCTATATTATGTATAAACGAACCAATTGGAATATTACACATCGGCAAACTATTTCCAAGTTTTATTGGAATATGAATACCAGACTGAATTTCAGCTCCAACATTTAAACCTTTCGGTGAAATGATATAACGAAATTCTCCATCTTTATATAAAACCAACGCAATATTTGCAGAACGATTTGGATCGTATTCTATTCTCTGAATTACTCCAATAACATTATCTTTATTTCTTTTAAAATCAATAAAACGATAAAGTCTTTTATGTCCACCACCAATATGACGAACAGTAATACGTCCATAATTATTACGACCACCTGATTTATTTAAGAACTTCACTAAACGAAAATAAGGCTTTCCTTTATATAAATTATTAACCACCTTCACCGCATGTCTACGTCCAGGAGAAGTTGGTCTATATTTTATAATACCCACTTTTACTTATCGCACTCCTATTTTAGGATAACATAATTTTACAAAGATTCTATATTATTACTTATAAATTTTAACCCTTGTCCTTTTTTCAAAACAATATAAGCTTTTTTCCACGATCTTCTACAAAATTTCTTTTTTTTACCAGAATATTTATTTTTAATCTTAACATTAATAATGTGAACATTCATAACTTCAATACCAAAAACTTTACGAATTAATTTTTTAATCATTATCTTTGTTGCATCTTTTCTTACTTTAAAAACAACAGTATTATATTTCTTCATCAAAAAAGACGATTTTTCAGAAAAATACGGGACACGCAATATTCTTATTAAACATTCTTCATACATTATTTAAAATTCCCTCTATCTTTCTAATAACATCTGTTGTTGACAAAACTAAATCAAAAGAAATCAAACTAACCGGACTAACACTATTAATTTCTTGCACATCAACTCTTGGTATATTACGAGAAGCCAAACACAAATTCAAATCTAACTTTATAAGCAAAATTAATACACTTTTCAATCCCGTATAATGCAATTTTTTCAATAACAATTTAGTTTTTGGTTTATCTATCGAAAATTCCTTAAAAATAATCAAACGATTTTTCCGCACCAACTCTGAAAAAATACTTCTTAAAGCTCCTCGATACATCTTTTTATTTACTTTCTGAAAAAAATTTTTTGTTTTTAAAGCAAATGTAACCCCCCCAGATCTCCAAATCGGGCTCTTTAAACTCCCAGCCCGAGCCCTACCGGTTCCTTTTTGTCTCCATGGTTTTCTTCCTGAACCACGCACATCTGACCGACTTTTTTGTGCCCTACTTCCTTGTCTTCCAGTCAACATATAAGATGTAATAACTTGATGAACTAAAGTATTATTAAAATCGCAACAAAAAACATTCTCAGAAATATCTATAATATTTTGTGTATCTTGTAATAAAAATTTCATTAAATCTTTCTTCCTTATATGTCATTTTCATATTCATTATTATATATGAAAAATCTACAAACAAAACTTAGAGGTTACTTTAACAATAACATTAGATCTTATATTTCCAGGAATTGACCCTTTTACTAACAACAAATTATTCTTCAAATCAATACGAATGACATCCAAATTCTGTACAGTAACTCGTTTATTACCTAACTGTCCTGGCATTTTTTTTCCTTTAAAAACTCTACCGGGAGATTGATTTTGACCAATAGAACCGGGAACACGATGAGACAATGAATTTCCATGAGTAGCATCTTGCATACTAAAATTCCAACGTTTAACAGTTCCAGAAAAACCTTTTCCCTTAGAAAAACCAATTACATCAACCTTTTTAATATTTCTAAAAAATTCTACAGAAATGCTTTGTTTAACAAAAATTCCATCAATATTTTTTGCTTTAAATTCCCATAATCCTTCCCCAACATTTACACCAATTTTTTTAAAATAACCGAATTCCGATTTAGTAACACAACAATCTTTTTTTAAACCAGTTGTAACTTGAACAAAGTAATAATCACCATTATTTGCACTTTTTATTTGCGTAACATAATTATTTTTAATTTCAATGACGGTAACAGGTATAGAAACACCTTTTGCAGTAAAAATACGCGTCATACCTACTTTTTTTCCAATGAGACCATCAATATCCATATGAAAAAATTCCTTATGTACAAAAAAAATAATTGCATATTTATATCCAATCAAAACTAACCTAAACTAATTTGTACATCAACACCAGCAGCTAAATCCAAACGCATTAATGCATCGACAGTCCTTTCTGTAGGTTCAACAATATCCACTAAACGTTTATGAGTTCGCAACTCATATTGATCACGAGCATCCTTATTAACATGAGGAGAAACCAAAATAGTAAATCGTTCCTTACGGGTAGGCAAAGGAATAGGTCCTCGAACTTGTGCACCAGTTCTCTTAGCAGTTTCAACAATTTCTATGGTTGATTTATCAATCAATCTATGATCAAATGCTTTTAAACGAATTCTAATTCTTTGATTTTGCATAATAACTATTCCACAAATAAATATAATTACGTAATTAATTACATTTTATAAAATCTTTACTTTCATAATTCCAAAAAATTATTTATAAAAATTCAACAAATTTCTACAAATAAAAATTGATAATAACAAAAAAATACATATTAATATAAAAAAACAATAAAACCAATTTTATCACAAAAAAATAAGAAAACCATATGAAAACAACCTCAAAAAACTTACAGTATATTAAAATAAATCACAACATCAAATTTATTTATATAAAATTAAAATATGAAACATAAAAACTACAACACAAACTCCAAAAAATTTCTTTCATTATACGAATAAAAACAAAACTTCAAAATTAAAAAATTTTTATTAAATATAAAACTCACTACACGAATAAAAATATTATATAACTAAAAACAAAATAAACAAACTCAAATAAAATTTGACACAAGTATTATATAAAATAAACATGTTATTGAACTAGCACCACCACAGATAATTATAGCACATAAATTGTACAAATTAAACCAAAATTAACAAAATACAAAAGTAAATTTTAAATAACAAATCAAAAAAACACATGGCCCTTGTTGGATTTGAACCAACGACCAAACGATTATGAGTCGTCTGCTCTCACCATCTGAGCTAAAGGGCCACAAAATAATCAAAATAAATCTAAAATACATATTAAAAATAGCATAAATTCATATAACTGCAAAAATATTACAAAATTCTGTATCAACTTATAAACAAAACCAATAAAATCGAATGAACTCAATTAATCATCTAAAAAACTACGTAATATTTCAGCACGACTAGGGTGACGCAATTTACGCAGTGCCTTAGCTTCAATTTGCCTAATCCTTTCGCGAGTTACATCAAATTGTTTTCCTACTTCTTCCAACGTATGATCAGTATTCATGTCTATACCAAAACGCATTCGCAATACTTTTTCTTCTCTAGCGGTAAGACCTGACAAAATAGAATGTGTTGCTGAACGTAAACTCTCTGCAGTCGCAGAATCTAAAGGCAACTCCAAAGAAACATCTTCAATAAAATCCCCTAAATGTAAATCTTCATCATCCCCAATAGGGGTTTCCATAGATATAGGTTCCTTAGAAATTTTTAGTATTTTTCTAATTTTATCTTCTGATATCAACATACGTTCTGACAATTCTTCTG
Source organism: Candidatus Westeberhardia cardiocondylae (assembly GCA_001242845.1). Lineage (GTDB taxonomy): Bacteria > Pseudomonadota > Gammaproteobacteria > Enterobacterales > Enterobacteriaceae > Westeberhardia > Westeberhardia cardiocondylae. The sequence goes on along the minus strand of LN774881.1, from coordinate 95,430 downwards.
GGGTTGGTTCACGACCAATTTCCTGCAACATTTTTCTTGAAATACGATTTAATTTATTTATAGTTTCAATCATATGAACAGGGATCCGAATAGTACGTGCTTGATCTGCGATAGATCGGGTAATAGCTTGGCGAATCCACCATGTTGCATAAGTAGAAAATTTATACCCTCTACGATATTCAAATTTATCTACTGCTTTCATCAAACCAATATTTCCTTCTTGAATCAAATCTAAAAATTGTAAACCACGATTTGTATATTTTTTAGCAATAGAAATAACCAAACGTAAATTCGCTTCCACCATTTCCTTCTTAGCGCGCCTTGCTTTTGCTTCACCAATCAACATGCGACGATTAATATCTTTGATTTGCTCAATACTCAAACCTGTTTCTTTTTCAATTTCATGTAATATATTCAAACTACAATATACATCTTCTCCCACATTTTGCAAATTTTCAGCCCAAGGTTCCTTTTCTAATAACGCTTTTTTAAACCAAAATTCACTAGATTCATTTCCAGAAAATAAAAAAATAAATTTTTTCTTCGGCATTTTACTAACATCAACACATAATTTCATAATAAAGCGTTCCTGTGTTCTAACACGGCATACTATAGTTCGAACGATATTTACCAAATAATCAAACTGTTTTGGAGCTAAACGAAATTGTTTAAAAATATCAGATAGATTCAAAATTTCTCTAGAAGATTTAATATGTTTTCTACCATACATCTGAATAATTTTATGAGTAACATAATATTGTTTTTGTAATTCCATAAATTTATTTTTTGCTAATTCTAAATCAACAATATTATTATCCTCCTCATTTACATCACGATTATTACTATTTTCTTCATCACATTCATTTTTACAAACATTATCTAAAGAAATCTTAGATTTAATATGTGACGTGCTAGATACCGTAGAAATTGAATTACTATTACTCATAACATTCTCATTAAAATTAGTATCAGAAAAACCTAAAACTAAATCTGATATACGAATTTTATTAGAAACAACATGCTTATACTGTCCTAATAAGTATAAAATCACTAAGGGAAATTCAGATAGAGAACGCTGCACTTGATTAATTCCATCCTCTATTCTTTTTGCAATATCTACTTCTCCTTCTCTAGTTAATAATTCCACAGAACCCATTTCACGCATATACATACGAACCGGATCAGTTGTATAATTAATTTCAGAATCAACACTTGACAAGACTTGAGCAGTAACAACTTCTAAAGATTCTTCATCTGCATTTGAAGCATCAGAAATTAATAAAAGATCTTCAGAGTTAGGTGCATCTTCTGTAACTTGAATTCCCATATCATTTATCATTTGAATAATCCCCTCAATTTGATCGGAATTCACAATATCATTTGGTAGATAATCATTAATCTCAGAAAAAGTTAAATACCCCTGTTCTTTCCCGCGGGTAATAAGCAATTTTAATTGTGATTGTGGATTCTGCTCCATATTAATAATACCTGTTTTCAAAAACAACTTAAAGACATAAAATTATACAATATCTTAATTAAAATTAAATTTCTATATTTAAATTTACATTTTAATAAAAACATAATCTGCACAATCAATACATGAATCATATTTATGATATATTTTCTAATACAAATCTAATGCAACGAAAAAACATCATTAATTTTTTTAGATAAAACTTTATTTAAAATCCAAAGCAACTCACGATTTTTTTTAGTTAAACCTGAAATGCGATCTTGAACAATTAAAGCATCTCTATAATGCCCAAGAACAAAATTATACAAATGTATCAAAAAATCAATAAATATCTCCTCTATTACATTATTATGAATCATATTATCCCACACAGCAAGCCGCTTTAATTCAAAATAATATTCTCGACCTCTATAATACTCTAGCAATTGACCAGTAGTTAAACTAGGTGTAATCTTACAAATTTGAATTAATTCTATAAACAAAGACAAACCTGGAAGAGGTATTTTTTTCATACCTTGAACGGAAACAACAAAAATAGAAAGTTGAGGATTTTGTACTAACAAACTAATTAACATACGCATATTTTTAAATTTTATACATTTACTAGAAACATCATGTTTGATAGATGAATTATTAGAAAAAAATTTTTCTAATGAATATTCATCAATAATACCTAATTTATAACCTAATTGTTTCCGTAAATATAAACGAAACGTCTTTCCAGGAATTTTATTTATTAACGGAAGAGCTAACTCCCCTAATTTAACTAATCCATCAGGAGTACTTAAGTCAATCTTACGCATTAAATATTCAAACAAAAATTTTGATAAAGGATCAGCAAAACTAATACATTTCTCAAATTTACATTTTCCAATTTTTTTTATTAAACTATCAGGGTCCTCCCCATTTGGTAAAAACATAAATTTCATCTGCTTTCCATCCACTAAATACGATAAAGATTTTTCCAAAGTATTCCAGGCAACTCTACGTCCGGAAAAGTCCCCATCAAAACAACAAATTACCTGATCAGAAAAACGATATAAAAGTTGAATTTGTTCGCAAGTAATAGATGTTCCTAATAATGCCACTACATAATTAATACCAAATCTTCTTAATGTTAAAACATCCATATATCCTTCTACAACAATTATACGAGATAACTTAGAAAATTTACACAATCGAACATGATACAAACCATACAAATGCCTGGCCTTATGAAAAATTCTAGTTTCAGGAGAATTCAAATATTTTGGTTTTTCGGAACAAAATATTCGTCTTCCACCAAAAGCAACAACTCTTCCTTTATCATCTTGTATAGGAAAAATAACTCTACCTTGAAATCGATCATAAACATTTCCGTCGTTATCAACCACAGCAATACCAGATTCAATAAGCAAATTTAATCCAGTTTTTGATGAACCAAAAACTTTAATAACATTATTTTTTTTATCTATTGGAGAATAACCAATAGAAAACTGTTTAATAATATCGTTATCTAATCCTCTTTTTTGTAAATAACAAGATAAAAAAGATGAAAATTTTTCTTTTCTTAAAGAATTTTGATAAAAACGAGCAATTTCATCCATGATTTTATACAAACTCTTACGCTGATAATATTCATCGAAATCTACTTTTTTATCAACTTCATAAAGTACATCTAAATTGCAAAATAGAGCTAATTCTTCAACAGATTCTACAAAATTAAGTTGATCATAACACATTATAAAATCAATAGCATTCCCATGCGCACCACAACCAAAACAATAATAAAACTGCTTATTATGATTTACAGAAAATGAAGGGTTTTTTTCATAATGAAAAGGACAAAGAGCATAAAAATTACTTCCTTTTTTTTTTAATTTAACACGAGAACTAATCAAATCAACAATATTAACGTGAATCAACAAATCTGTAATAAAAATACGAGAAATACGTTTAAGCATATTTTATCATAAAATTTTTAATTATATTTAAAAAAATAAATTTAATAAACAAAAAATAACCATAACATAGCACACAAGATAATTATTCAACAAAATCATTACCCAAAAAGCTAAAACTATCGTTGTTAACTATAAATTATCCTTTTAATAAATACTAAAATAATCGAAAACGACGTAAATTTTCACGAGCCGACTTTTTTGCATAACGTTTAATTGCTGATTCTTTTGCTCTTTTTCTTTCAGTAGTTGGCTTTTCGTAAAATTCTCTACGACGAACCTCAGACAAAATCCCGGCTTTTTCACAAGAACGTTTAAAACGACGCAATGCTATATCAAAAGGTTCATTTTCTCTTATTTTTATTATTGGCATATACATTTTCTCCTTAAAAATATTAACAAACAAAAAATTATATTGCATAGCATAATATTTATTGCTAATATGATCTTTTTTAAATAAACTTTCGCTTAACTCTTATAAATTTCTCAATCACAACATCTTAATGTACCAAAAATATAAAATTGCAAAAATAATATAAATTAACTAAATTTGTAAAACAAACTTAAATGTACAAAAACATAACTTATCTATAAAATAATAACAAAGTTTCTATCAAACTTTTTTCAAATATTAAGATAATCAATTTATGTAAATTTATATAATAAACAAAATCAATATTTAAAACAATACAAATTCTATTAAAACACAAATAATCTGTTATCAAACTTTAAAATATTCAAACACCATATTTAGAATCTAAAACAAATTTAGCAAAATTATAAATATGAAAAATTAGCAAAATATGACATTAATTTTAGGAATTGAAACATCTTGTGATGATACCGGAATTGCAATATTTGATAAACATAAAGGTTTATTAAGTAATAAACTTAATCATCAAAAATTGCACGCTAAATATGGGGGAATAGTTCCAGAACTAGCTGCTAGAGAACATACCAGAATGGTAATACCACTTATTCAGCGTTGCCTGCAAGAAACAAAATTATCAATTAAAGATATTCACGGTATTTCTTATACCGCTGGCCCTGGATTAATAGGTTCTTTAATGGTAGGATCTGTAATCGGAAACACATTAAGTTATATATGCAAAGTACCAGCTATCCCAATACACCATATGGAAGGACATCTTTTATCTCCTATGTTGAAAACTCCTTCATTATCTTTTCCATTAGTAGCATTATTAATATCTGGTGGGCATACTCAATTAATATTTGCTAAAAAAATTGGAAAATATAAAATATTGGGAGAAACCGTTGATGACGCAATTGGAGAAGCGTTTGATAAAACCGCTAAACTTCTAGATTTACCCTATCCTGGAGGAAAATCACTATCCTTATTAGCAAAAAAGGGGATTCCTAAACAATATATTTTCCCATTACCTATGACTAAAAAAAAAGGACTAGAATTCAGTTTTTCTGGACTAAAAACTTTCGCAGCTAATGTTATTCGCAATTCTAAAAAAAACAAACAAACAAAAGCAAATATTGCTCTTGCATTCGAAAACGCAATAGTAGAAACATTAATTATAAAATGCCATCGAGCGCTAAATTTAACTAAATGCAATAATTTATTAATTTCTGGAGGAGTAAGCGCAAATCAAAAAATCAGAACAAAACTAAAAAATATGATAAAAAAAAGAAAAGGAAAAATATTTATTACACCAACTAAATTTTGCACAGACAATGGAGCAATGATCGCTTACGCTGGAATTCTACGATTAAACAATCACAAAAAAACAAATTTAGAAATATTAGTACAACCAAATTGGTCAATAGAAGACCTCCTACCTATAAACTAAATTAATAAAAATAAATCTTATAAATTTATATAAAATTTTAAACTCATGCACAACATTACTTTTAAAAATATAAAAATTTCATTAATATAAAATCTACATAGCTAACTTATAAAATTAAAAATTTTTCTATTAAACAATACAATATAAAAGATATATACCTAAATATCTAAATAAAAAACTAATTATCAAACCAATTTAATAAAAATTTCATACAAATATATAATAAAATTTCTTTACGAAAAATTTAAAAATATTAAAATAAAATCAATAAAACATAAAAAACATATGGATATTTTATTTATAAAAAAACTAACAATATTATCATATATCGGAATTTATGAATGGGAAAAAAAACACTTACAAAAAATAACAATTGACATAAAAATAAGAATAAATAATACCAAAAAAAATAAAAATAATACAAAAAAATTTATAAACTATATAAATATAGTGAACACTATCATGTTATTCATGAAAAATAAACACTTCTATTTAATAGAAGATGTAGCGGAAAAAATAGCAACAATGCTAATAAAAAAATTTCAATTATCTTGGTTACAATTAAAGATAAGCAAACCAAGCGCAATACCACAAGCCAAAAATGTCAGCTACCTAATAACAAGAAAGTATACTAATATTAACAATATATACAATTACAACCTATCAAAAATTAAAAAATAAGATTCAATAACCTTGAACCACATAATTCATAAAATATGAAATCAATATTCTCAACTCACACAAAAGATAAATTATAAAATTTTAAAACTAATTCTTAATATTATAAATATTTATCCATTTACCTAATACATCTTGTCTTCTAGCATTTAAAACATTGGAAATATTTTTTCCTGTAAAACCTTCTTGAATTATCTCTTTTGCCGTAATTAAATTAGCTATTTCATAAGCTTTTCTTAAAAACTTTATTTTTTCTTTATAAAAATCATTACATCCAATGTTTCCTAAAAGATTAGCTTCGCTAACTACAATTAATTTTTCTAGTTTCTTTTTGTGATGCCAAATATCAATATCATTAAAAAACTGAATTAACTTCTCAGAAGTCACTCTATTAACAGTGTATAAAAAATCATGATATTTTGCTGTAATTTTCGCAAAATTTTTAAAAATATTTGGTATTCTTAATCTTGTACAAAACTTTTCTATTACTCTTTGTCCTAAAACTTCATGATCGAAATGATTAGGCCAAAATTTTTTAGAAGTGAAAATTTTTCCAAAATCATGACACAGTGCAGAAAATCGAACTACAGCGTCGCAAGATAATTTTGAAACAATAGACATAACCGCTAATGTATGAACCCCAACATTAATTTCTTTTTGTAAACTTGTCAAAGTAGGTATGCTAAATAAAGAATGTATTTCTGGAAATAAAATTTCTAATGCACCACAATCCCGTAATACCTGAAAAAATACATGAGGATTTTTAGTCACTAAAGCTTGCTCTGTTTCTTTCCAAACCCTTTCTGGAGAAATCCATTTTAATTCACAACACATCAATTTCATTAATAATAAAGTTTTCGAATCTACAGAAAAACCCAGATGAAAAAAGCGCGCAGCAAATCGCGCCACACGCAATACACGCAATGGATCTTCACAAAATGCATTAGAAACATGACGCAATTTACAAAGACGAATATCATTTATTCCATTATATGGATCAATAAAATTCCCATACTTATCGCGAGCAATAGCATTAATAGTCAAATCTCTACGTTGTAAATCTTCTTCTAAAGAAATATCTTTAGATATACAATTAAAATCAATATGCCTCTTTCCATATTTACGATCAACCCTAGCTAAAGCATACTCTTCATGGTTATTTGGATGTAAAAAAACTGGAAAATCTCTACCAACCTGCTGAAATCCATTTTTTAACATTTCTTGGGGAGTGGATCCAACTACCACCCAATCCCGTTCAACAACAGGAATTTTTAATAAAGTATCTCGAACAGCACCACCAACTAGATATATTTCCATATTCTCGTTTGTACAAAAATAATATTTAAAAAATAAAATTTTATTTACTTATAAACAAAACAATCATAAATTATTTTCTATAAAATTAAAATATTTTAATAAACAATATTTATTTTCCACGTAAGTTAAAATATTAATTATAAATACAGCTAAATTCAATACACATTGAGAACAAAATTTTTCATATATAAAACAAAATTTCTTATAAAAACAAAATATAATTTTCAATTTTCAAAAATAAATTTAATACAAAAAATCATTCATAAAATTCCCTAATTTACAAAAATTTTCAAAATTATAATATTTTTTTCAACAATCTAGCTATATAAATATAGCATATACGATAAATAAACCTTCTTATTTTAATAGGATAGTCTTGAATACCTTCAAAATTAGAAGAATCCTTAATAATTTTAGTATTTTTTCTAATCAAAAAAAGCTCTTTTTCATATTTAATACGTAATACCCCGTTGGGGTCATAAAACAATATTCCGTTTTCTAAATCTAATCTCCAGCTTCTAGAATTAAAATTATTTCCAGTAGACAAATACCAAACATTATCTATCCAAATACCTTTTACGTGATAAGTATTTTTTTTGTGTTTCCAAACCCTAACTAATAATTGCCCATTATCAATATATTTTTGTAATCGATCAACAAAGTTACATAAATTCATTTCATACAAATAAGGAATAATTCTTAATATTCCAAAAGATTTTTCTTTAGAAGAAACATAAAAATCATTAGCTTTTTTATCCCCTACAATAATTTCAACTATTTTCCCATCATGTAATAAACTGATTACACTTTTAAATAAAAATTTTGGAAAATTAAAATAAGGAGTACATAACGTCATTATAGCTTTGGTAGAACCAATCAAATGATAAATTGTTTCGTTCAAAATATTCTTTTCCCCCAGCCCTACTAATGGAATAACAGACAATGTGTTCGAATTTAAAACTCCTTTATAACAATATTGACTATTTTTTAAATGTTTACGAAACATTCTAATACGATTTTTATTAATTTTTAACTTTTTGGTGCAATCAGAAAAACAATTTATTCTATGCACTACCTTTGAAGAAAGTAATCTTTTATTAATATATTCAAAAAAAGAATCAGCTAAATATTTATTGCGAATAATTTGATACCGATCGCATCTATATTTGTCAAATTGATGAAAATACATATTATTTAAATTAGCACCTGTATATATCACCTGATCATCAACTATGAATCCTTTTAAATGAAATACTCCTAAAGCTTCATAAATATTAACAGGGACCCCATATACAGGAACATCTACATGAGAATATTTTTTTGCCATACTTAAATACCAATCAAGATTTGTAACAATTTTACGATTATTATTTACTAAAATACTACCAACACGATTTCTTTTAGCACGGTGCCAATCTACTAAAATAGCAATTTCTATTGAAGAATTTATATATTTTATATGATAAATTTCTTCTAACACCTTTTCCCCACTAAAATCTTTTTCTAAATATAACGTTGTTAAATAAATTCTTTTTTTTGCATTACTAATAATTCTCATAACAGAACGAAAAAAATCTTTCGGATTTAACAAAATATCAACATCCTCACTTTTTTGAGGAATTTTTTTTAATTTTTTAAGATATTGATAGTGCGTATTAAAATTATATGTTTTTAAAAATATCATAAACAATGTTTTAATTAAAATAAATATCAAAATTTTATAAAAGTTAATTATTTATTCAAAAGAATTTTGAAATCAAAACAATAAATTCTTTAAATATTTTGTTATCATAATTACAATTTTAAAATAACAATCTATTTAGTTTCATTAAAACATGAAACTAATGAAAATTTATATAAACCATAATACACAAATTTTATAATAAAATATTTCATATAAATACAAATTTAAAATTTAATTTTTAAAAAATATTTTTATTATCTCAAAATTATAATACATATATATAAAATACATTTTCTAAATCTATATCATCAAATATTTAATACAAAATAATTTTCTAAAAATTAATAATAAAATTTATTTTTCAATTATCCTTATAAATAATAGTATGTATTATTATTCAACTTCACAATTACAAAAAATCAAATTTGCAAAACAATTGTAATAAACATATACTCTACATCTACAAAATTCAAAAACCAATAATAAATATTTACTTAATATATAATATAAAACATTAAACTGTTAATATTATTTAAAAAATCAAAAATCAAAAAATTTAACCAAATATTTATGAAAACAAAATAAATTTTATAAAAATTTTTAATACAATTTTCTATGTAGAATTATTTATAAAATAGATTTTATTCTAAAAAACAATCTTATGAAATATAAATAATCACAATAAACAAACTACAAATGATACAAACAATAAAATATTTTTTAACATTAAATTTTATACAAATCTCATAAAATGAAAAAAAAATCCCAAAAAAAAATAAAAATTATTTCAGGAAAATGGAAAGGAAGAACATTAATATTACCAAAAAATCAACCAAAATTACGACCAACAAAAAACCAAATAAGAGAAACTCTATTTAATTGGTTAAACCCAATAATCTATAAAACACGTTGTCTAGATTGTTTTGCAGGAAGTGGAATATTAGGATTAGAAGCAATTTCCAGAGGAGCATCTATATCATTTTTATTAGAAAATAATAGTATAATTAGAAATTATACTATAAAAAATTTGCAAACATTAAAAATAAAAAATGCAATCTCAATTCTAACCAATAGCATATTTTGGTTAAAAAAAACAAAAAAAATATTTGATATAGTATTTATTGATCCACCATTTCAAAAAAAAACATTATTAAAAAAAACAATAAAAATATTAGAAAAAAAAATTTTATCAAAAAACGCATGGATCTACATTGAAACAAACGCCAATTCTTCCACTAACGTAACTATTCCAAAAATCTGGAAAAAATACAAAAAAAAAATCACAGGAAACGTATTATACCAACTATATCATAAATCAACTTAATCAAAATAATTCTAAACATCATTTAATTTTGTTCAAAATTTAATAAAATCATACAAAATGTATTTATTACAAAATCAGAAATATACTTACAAATATTCAATTCAAAAATTAGCCACAAATTTTACAAAAACATAAAATATACATTTAATAAATAAAAAAATTCCTAAAATTCAAAAAAACTGTTTCTAAAATTATTTACATTATCTTTGTTATGCAACACACAATAACAAATTTCCCAATTTTCACACATAGTTAATTTATACAAATTACTCCAATAATTTTGAAATCAAAAATAAAAACTAAAATTTAATAACTTTTTTAAAATTGAAACAACAAAAATCAATTTCACAAAAATTTAAACATAAAATGATTTGATTTTCATAAATTATATTGTAAAATTTCATTAGTAGTACATATATATTTCAATAAAATATAAATAATACACTATAAGATTTATACAAAAACAGAATGAACAATCCATTATTAAAAACCTTCACTTTACCCCCTTTTTCTAAAATCAGACACGATCATATTATACCAGCAACTGAACATATAATAAAATATTGTCATGATTCAATAAAAAAAATTACTTCTAAAAAAACTTTATTTACATGGGATAACTTATGTCAACCTATGCAAGAAATAAATAATTATTTCATAAAAATATGGTCCATTATAGAACATTTAAATGCAGTACGAAACACCGTAAAATTACGACAAGCCTATAAACACTCTTTAACTCTTGTTACAAAATATAATATTTGGGTAGGACACAATATAAAATTATACAAATCCTATTTATCTTTGCAACAAAACAAATATTATTCAAAATTAAACACAGAACAAAAAAAATCAATTAATAATATACTCCGTGATTTCAAACTATCTGGAGTACATTTATCAATCAAAAAACAAAAACAATATGAAAAAATTATTACTCAGCTATCTATATTAGAAACATCGTACAATAACAATGTATTTGATTCAACTGTAAAATGGAATAAAATTATCACTAACAAAATAATACTAGACGGAATTCCAAACGACATATTAGAAAACATAAAAAACAAAGAAACAAAAAATAAAAAAACAGAATGGATAATAACTCTAGATTTACCGATTTATCTATCAATATTAACAAATTGCAATAATTCATCCTTCAGAAAAGAATGCTATTATGCTTATAATACTCGAGCATCCAACATAGGTTTTAATGAAAATACATGGGACAATGGCCCAATAATTAAAAAGATTTTAAAATTACGACATAATCTAGCAAAATTACTAGGATATACAACATATGCAAATCTTTCATTAAAAACAAAAATGGCTAAAAACCCAAAAAATTTTTTAAAATTTTTTGCAACATTAATAAAATATGCAAAAAAAAAAGGTAAAAAAGAATTAAAACAACTACAATCTTTCACAAAAAAACATTTTAATTATCATACAAAATATCCATGGGACATAACATTTTACAGCGAAAAACAAAAACAACATTTATTTTCCATTAATGAAGAAAAACTACGTTCCTACTTTCCAATAAATACAGTTTTACAAGGCTTATTTAAAATTCTAAATCGAATATTCGGAATTTTAATTATACAAAACAAAACAATAAAAACATGGAATCCAACTGTATCCTTTTTTGATATATTCGATGAAAAAAATGAATTTAAAGGAAGCTTTTATTTAGATTTATACACAAGACAAAATAAAAGAAGTGGTGCATGGATGAGCGAATTCGTTGGGCTAATGCGCAACGAATCTAACAAAAAAATACAAAAACCTATTGCACATATTATTTGTAATTTTAGTCCTTCAGTAAATGAAACACCCACACTACTAACCCATAATGAAGTAATAACATTATTTCACGAATTCGGGCATGCATTACAACATATCCTAACTCATATTGATATTCCAAATATCTCTGGGATACATGGAATACCATTAGACGCCATAGAATCATGCAGCCAACTTATGGAAAATTATTGTTGGGAAAAAGAATCTATAACTTTAATTTCTGGACACTTTAACACAAAAGAACCACTCCCAATAAATATAATAAAAAAATTACAAAAAATAAGAAAATACCAATCAGGACTATTTATCTTACATCAATTAAAATTATGCTTATTTGATTTTATTATACATTATAAACCACAAAAAAATATAAACATTTCAAAAATATTGAAAAAAATCCACAAAAAAACATCAATTACACCATATATTAAATGGATACAATTTCCAAATACATTTAGTCATATCTTCTCAGGAGAATATTCTGTAGGATATTATAGTTATTTATGGTCTAACATATTATCCGCAGATGCCTGGTCAAGATTTGAAAAAGAAGGAATTTTTAATAAAAAAACGGGAAAATCTTTTATTAAACATGTCTTATCACAAGGAGGATCACAAAATCCTTTAATACTATTTACTAAATTTATAGGAAGAAAGCCCAAAATAGACGCTATGCTACAACAATACGGAATTACAATTAATAAAACTGATTTAAAATCATAAACATTTAACATAACATCCAAAAATATTTAACATATCTCATAAAATTCTCCATATAAAATAATAAAAAATTTTTTGATTTGATCAATAAAATATAAAACAATCACAAAATATAAAAACTTCTTATAAAAATTAATTCCAAAAAACCTCAAATTAAAAAAATAATAACAAAAAGAAAAAACAAATATAAACTTCCAGACAAAAACATAGTTACAGGAAGGGTTAGTATCCATGCCATTAAAATATTTTTTATAGTTTTTGCACGAATACCATTTCCCTGCACCAACATAGTTCCAACAATAGAGGATGACAATACATGTGTTGTAGATACTGGTTTCCCTATATAACTAGCTATTCCAATAGATATTGCTGAAATCACTTGAGATAACAAACCCTGTGCGTAAGTCATACTTTTCTTCCCAATTCTTTCTCCAATTGTAATTGCAACTCGCTTCCATCCTATTATTGTGCCTAAAGACAGAGACAACGCTACAGAAATAACAATCCAAATTGGAGCATATTCTATTGTATTTAATAAATCTTTTTTTAAATTAGATAAAAAAATCTTATCTAAAACAGATAAATTAGGAATTTTTTCTACTTTAGAAATAATATCAGAAATAGAAATCAACAAATAACGAATATAAATACGTTGATTAAAATCCAATTGATTATAATTATCTAAATTTTTTAACAAACACAAAGTATGATTAATAATAAACATAATACGAGATATATTATAATATAAAGATTGTTTTTCTATTAATAAATAATTTTTTTTAAACATATCCTCAAAAACAAACTTTTGTTCTATACAATTTGTAAATAAAATATTTTTTTCGTCATTAATAAAAAAATCAAAATAAAACAAAGAAACAGGAACTAAAGAAATAGTATAAAAAGAACAATCTTTTTTTTTCAAAGATATTAATTCTTTTTTAAAATCTGTAACATGAAAATTAAAAATATCATAATTTTGTATACAATACTTATAAAAATTTACAACAGCATCATTGGTTCGACAAATATCTTGAGTGCTAGCACTCAAATTAACTACAAACTCTACAGGAGCAATACCCATCAAAACTAACATAATAAGACCGATACCTTTTTGTCCATCATTAGATCCATGAGAAAAACTTACTCCAGCAGATGAAATAATTAAACCAATTCGTATAAAAATAGGGGGTTTAGAAATACCATCTCTTTGACATCTTTCTTCCGGTGTTAAATGAATATAATGAAACTTACTATTATTAATATTAAAACAACAGCGCAAAAATAAAAGAACAGCAGCAGAAAAAATAAACCCAATTAAAGGAGAAAAAATTAAAGACAAAAAAATTTCAATCAAATGTGATAAATGCAATTCCTGCAAAATTGAATTTTTAGTTAACCAAGCATGTATAAAAGTCACTCCAATAATAGAACCAATAAGAGTATGAGAACTAGAAGCCGGTAAACCAAAATACCAAGTTCCTAAATTCCATAAAATTGCAGATAAAAGCATAGAAAATATCATAGCTAATCCGCGAAAAGAATTAATCTTCATTAACAAAAAATCAATTGGCAATAAATGCACAATAGAATAAGCTACACTTAATCCACCAAACAAAACCCCAAAAAAATTACATACACCAGAAATTAAAACAGCTAAATTAGGTTTCAAAGCTTTTGTATAAATAACAGTAGTTACAGCATTAGCTGCATCATGAAATCCATTAATAATTTCATAAATAAAAACAAATATTAAAGCAATAACTAAAGTAATATCAATATACAAATCTAAACTAGTAAATAACTGTAGCATAAAAAATTACGCCATATTTTCATACAAAAGATCACGTTATTTTAATATAGTTAAAAAACTAAACAAAATACAATCTTTCAACAAAACAAAATTTATCACAAAAAACCAAAAAATATAAACTAATTTATATAAAAATAATCACACAAAGTATATATAAACATTATAAATATTAATAAATTTTTTAATTTTCCATCATTAAATCTAATATAAAACACATAACTACTATTAATTAACAAAATTATTTCTTTATAATATTGTTCACTCAAATTTAATTAAATAAACTACAATACAATATATTCAATAAATTTATTACAATATCCATTTTATAAAGATCAAATACTATAATACAAAATATATTAAAACATTTTATTCTAAAAACAAAACAATTCTCATAATTAATCAATTAAATATAATAATTCTTAACACAAATTATTGTAAAAATAAAATTTTAACAAAATTAATTTAATATTACAATAATGAAAAATTAAATAACAAATAAACAATTAAGATAAAATATTTTATTAATACTCAAAACAATTATATAAAAATATATAAAATCTTATTTAATATCACTACAATACACTAAATATAAACAACCAATCTACTATTTAATAAATATGATAAATATTTTAGAATAATAAAATATATTTTAATAAAAATTAAAAAAATTTAATTAGTTTTAAACTTGATTATGTACAATAAATCCTATGAGTTCTTTTATTTTATTTAGCATTACGTAAGCTTTTCTCTGAGCTTTTTTTGCTCCATTAAATATTATTTTATACAAATAATCTTCATTATTTCGAACTAAATAATAACGAGATTGTATAGACAATATTCTATCTAAAATAACATCAGTAACTTCTTTTTTTAAATCATTATACATTTTTCCTGCAAACATCTTTTCCAAACAAGAGATTGATTTTTCACTAATAGCAGATAAAACATTTAATAAATTTGATATCCCTGGTTTATTTACAGGATCATAACGAATAACTGGAGGATTATCTGAATCAGTAATAGCATATTTAATTTTTTCAACAATTGAATTAGCACTATCCAATAAAGTAATAATATTATTATAATTAATATCAGACTTAGACATTTTCTTCTTAGGATCTAATAATGACATTACTTTATTATTAAATTTAACAAAAAATTTTTTAGGAACCATAAAAACTTCTCCATATATAGAATTAAAACGTCTAGAAAGACGACGAATAAATTCTAAATGTTGTTTTTGATCATCCCCAACCAACACAAAATTTGTTTTATATAACAAAACATCAGCAGCCATCAATGTTGGATAATCAAACAAACCAATATTAATATTATTTTCCCTGTTCAATAATTTATGTTTAAATTGGGTCATACGACTTAGTTCTCCAAAATATGCAAAACAATTAAGAATCCAGGCTAACTGAGAATGCTCAGAAACATGAGATTGAATAAATATTGTGCTTTTAGAAGGATCAACGCCGCACGCTAAACATAACGCAACACAATCTAATGATCTTTTACGCAAAGTATTAAAATTTTGACGAACAGTAATAGCATGAAGATCAGCAACAGAATAAATACAATTGTAATCATCTTGCACTTTATTCCATGATTGTAATGCGCCTATATAATTCCCTATAGTTAATATTCCAGTTGGTTGAATAGCGCTAAATATAACTGATTTATCCATATTACGTTCCAATTTTTAAATTAATAAAACTAAATTAAATATTAAAATTAGAATACACAAAATATAAAATACCTAATAATGTAATTATGAATTACACTCTATTCTTAAATATTTTAGTACCCACTTATTAATCAAGAACTAAAAATATTCAACAATAAAACTAAAATTAATTTTTATTTTAATACCATAAATATCAATTTATAAATTACTTAAATAAAATATTTTAATAATTTTTTATAGAAAATTTTTTAACTTATTTCTAATTTCTTTCATAACACGTAAATAATCCGAACGATCAAAAATAGCTGATCCAATAACCAATATATTTACACCAAGACAAGCAACATCACTAACATTTTTTATGTTAATACCCCCATCTACGCTTAAATCAATATCTAATCCACTTTTTTCTATCAATATTTTTGCTTGTTTAATCTTTTTCACACTAGAAAGAAGAAAAGTTTGATTAGAAAAACCAGGATTAACAGATAATATCAGAATAATATCTATTTCATTAATAAAATCATTTATAAAATCCAAAGAAACATTAGGGCTAATAGCTAATCCTGCTTTGCAACCATATTTTCTAATTAATCTTAAAGATTTAACAATATTATCTGACACTTCAGGATGAAAAATAATACAATTAGCTCCAGAATTTATGAAATCCAAAATCAAACGATCACACACAGGACGTATCATCAAATGCACATCAATTTGAATTGATATCCCATATCGTCTCAACGATTTTAACACTCCAGGACCTACGGTTAAATTAGGAACATAATGATTATCCATTACATCAAAATGTATAGTATCTGCCCCACAAGAAACAACTCTAGAAACCTCCTTTCCTAACCTGGAAAAATCTGCAGATAATATAGAAGGGGAAACATAAATTTTATCCATAAATTATATAATAATTAATTCTTTAAAAATAAAACCTTCTTAAATTTATAAATATTAAGCTACATTATCAAACTTTTTAAAACAAAACCCAATTTCAAATTATTCTCATATAATATAATCCAATATTCATTAAAACATTAAATTTTTCTTTTAATTCAAAACTACTCATCAGCTATATTTTTATAATACAATAAAATTCAACGATAACAACAAACAAAAATTTACACTACAAATTTATACTTTTATAAAATATAGAATATAATCAATTATAAAAATAAAATAAATATTATACAATTAAAATAAAAACAAACTTCTGCAATTTTGAATCGATGATAATATAAGATCATCTGTTATATCGGAAAATATTTTTGCTTCTCCCAGTGATACTGGCAAAACTAATCTCATTTTATTTGATATATTTTTTTTATCTTTCATCATATAAAATAAATAGTCTTTTTTGTCCATATTTTTTGGACCAAAAATCGGCAACCTTGCACGCAATAATAATTTTTTAACTTTAACAGCATCTTTTTTATTGAAAATTTTTAAAATAATAGCAGAACAAATTGCCATCATCATTCCAGCGGAAACAGCTTCTCCATGCAACCAACTTCCATCATATCCTGTATATGCTTCAATCGCATGCCCATAAGTATGGCCAAAATTAAGTAAAACACGCTTATCATTTCTTTCATATTCATCTGCAACCACAACATCAGATTTTAATTCACAACATCTTCGAATACAATAAGAAATTGCTTTATATTTTAACAAAAACAATTCTTCTAAATTGTCTTCTAGCCAATTAAAAAAACAACTATCAAAAATAATAGCATATTTAATAATCTCAGCTAATCCAGCTGAAAATTCTCTTTCAGGCAATGTTTTCAAACAATCTATATCTATAATTACTGAACTAGGTTGATAAAAAGTACCAATCATATTTTTACCCAAAACATGATTAACAGCAGTTTTACCACCAATAGATGCATCAACTTGAGATAATAATGTAGTTGGAATCTGAATAAATCGTATTCCCCGCTGATAAACAGAAGCAGCAAACCCAGCCAAATCCCCAATTACCCCACCCCCTAAAGCAATAACAACTGTATCTCTTCCGTGATTATTAATCAAAAGAGCATAAATAACTCTCTCTAAAGTTTCTAAAGATTTATATTTTTCCCCGTCTGGCAAAATAATTTGATCAACTTTAACTCCAAACTTAATCAATTGTGTTTTTAATATATCCAAATACAATTTAGAGATACAGTCATTTGTCACAATCATCACTTGATCACCGCAAACTAACGATTTAAAAACTTCTAAATTATTAAACAATCCAGAAGTTATTATTATAGGATAACTATATTTTTTTAATCTAACAATAACTTTTTCCATAATCTTCTACGTACTCATATAATATTATAAATCATATAAAGTTAAAATTCACAAACTAAAATTGTATTTCTTCTAAAAACTTTATAATCTCATTATTTATTGTATCAATACTTTTATTATCTACACATATTTTTAAATCAAAAATTTCCTCATAAAACAAACTACGTTCATTAGATAAACGTTGAAAAATTGCATATTTTTTACTTTCCTCTAACAAAATTAAAGGACGACTTTTATCAAACCTAGTACGAGCTAATTGTGTATCAATTCCAACTTTTAAATAAATAACTACACCATTACTAACAAGAAAATTTCTTACTTCATATGAAATAATAGATCCACCTCCAGTGGCTAATACAACATTATTTTTCATCACAAGTTCACTAATTATTTTTATTTCTCTTTTTCGAAATCCCCGTTCCCCTTCAACATCAAATATCCATGCTATATTGACACCACTTATTCGTTCAATTTCATTATCAGAATCAAAAAAACTAAAACCAAGTTTTTCTGCTAATTTTTTCCCAACAGTGCTTTTTCCAGAACCCATAGGTCCAATCAAAAAAATATTTCGTTTCTTTAACATATCAAATAAAATTTTTTCAATATAAAATTCACAATTCGTATTTAGCTCATAATAAATAATTCAATTAAATACGCACAATAATCATACTAAACGAATTTATATAAAATTAAAATTTAAAAATATTTATCTATAACTTTACAATTAATTTATATAAAATCTTACAAATTTATTAACTTGTACAAAAGAAATCTCAAAAATAAAAATCACAATACATTTATATAAAAAACTACTTCTATATATTTATTTTAAAATATCAATATAAAAATTATAAACATTTTAAATAATTTAAATATGTTAACAATTAATAGAATTAGTGTACATTTTAATAACTAATTAAACAAGAAAATTTTAAAAATTCAAATACATACAAAAATATATTTTATATCATTCAACAAAATTAAAACAAAAAAAATTAACTTTATAAATTACCCAATAAATAGTATATTTAAATAAAATGTACAAATTTTCATTAAACTCTTTCACAAATTTAAAAATTTTATAATATCACAAAACTTAAAAATATATCATATGAAAATTTCTAATAAAATCATGTTATGTTACATTACAAAATCAACTAATTATAAAACAAAATTTAAATATAAAACATTCAAAATAATATAATAACTTAAAAAAAATTGCATTATATCAACGCCACCAATAAAATTGTTACTTTTTATTAAAAAATTTTATTATTCTACTGCTATCCAATATACATATTATAATTTATATTAAAATAAAAAAATAGATATATTTTTGTATACATATATGTAAAATACATAATTATATAATACATAACTATAAAAAAATAAACGAAATTATTTAAATTGCAAAATAAAAACTAAATTTAATAAATTAAATTAACATTTATAAAATTTAAACCTATAAAACTAAATCTCAAGAAAATACTTTCCAAATACAATATAGATTAAAATTAACAATAGTAAATAACATTAAATAAAAATATAACTTTAGAATAAAGTTTTTATAACAAACTTAAAATTTATCAAAACATTTATGAAAAAAATTCAACATGCCTATTATTCATCAAATTACAAATATTGCAAATTCTCGATTGTTTACTATTGAATCAATTGATCTAGAATTTAACAATAAAAAAAAACGAACATATGAAAGGTTAAAACCTAAAAACCTAGAAACTGTTATAGTAGTTCCAATAATACATAATCAATTATTACTAATACAAGAATATGGAATAGGAACAGAAAATTACAGATTAAATTTTCCAAAAGGAACGATCAAATCTGAAGAAAATATTATAAATGCAGCTAATCGCGAATTAATGGAAGAAACAAAATTTGGAGCAAAAAAAATTGTCCTACTTCACAAACTATTCATATCACCATCTTACACTCCTGGTACAATAAATATAGTTTTAGCAAAAAAATTATATAAAAAAGAACTAAAAGGAGATGAACCAGAATCGCTTCCAATAATATATTGGCCAGTAAATCACATGCTAAAATTGCTTAATGAACCTAATTTTTGCGACACTAGAAATGTATGCGCATTACTTTTAACACATATATGGATGCATAATATAATAAAAACAACAATTTCATAAACAAACTAATTTAATATTTAATAAAAATTTTAAATAACTCTGAAATTTACTTTTTTAATTTCTATAATACCAAAAAACAAATTTTAAAAAATAAATATATTTTCTATACAAAATTATAAAATATATCAAAAAACCTATACAATACATTAAAAAAACAAATTTATAAAAATTTAAACAATCAAACATTATTTTAATAAAACAAAAAAATTCTTCATTATTAACAGATTTATATTAATAAACAATAAAATCAATAGATAATTTTAATCTCAAAAAAATACTTTAATAATACAACCTAAAATATATTTATCAATATAATTAATATTTTAAATAAAATCTTATTGAAAAAAATTAAACCACTTAAAAAAATACAAATTTATCTCACATCCAAAACTCTCTTTAAAAAATAAAAACAAACAATTCACCTCTTCTAAAATTACAAACATATTAAATAACACGCACAATAAACACATCCTAATAACAAAAACTTTACAAAAAAAATCAAACAAACTATAATATGTACAAAAACTAAAATATGAAAAATATATTTTATATATAATTGCAAAATATCTAATAATCAAATTTCTGATAAAAAAATAATTTTAAATTAAAAACCAAAATTCATAGCTATGATTTATATAACAAATTCTGCAAAAAAATATTTAAAAAAATTACTATCCAAAAAAAAAAATAACACACAAATTAAAATAACTATTACACATCCAGGAACACCTTATGCAGAATGTAAATTATCATATTACTTATTAAATACAAAAAAAACAAATGAAATTGAATTAAAATTTAAATATTTTTCAATTTATATTAACAAAACACACATTCCATACTTAAAAAACGCAAAAATAGATTTAATAAAAAAAGAATCCCATTTACAATTAATGTTAAAAGCTCCAAATATAAAAAAAGAAAACAAAAACAATACCAAGAAAAATGACAACCTTGGTATTACACCCACTTTTATAAAAAAAATTAAAACATTTTTACAAACATACATTAATCCAAAACTTCTATATCACGGAGGTCAAGTAGAAGCCATAAAAATTGATAAAAATATGCAATTAATTGTAAAATTCAGTGGAAATTGTAATGGCTGCTCAATGGTATCATACACTTTAAAAGAAGGAATAGAAAAAACATTATTAAAATTCTTTCCAAAATTAAAAGGAATAAAAGATCTTACAAAACATAAAAATAAAAAACATTACTCCTTTAAATACAAGCCAAATTTTAAATTATAAATTTTAATGTAAATCAAATTTAAAATAATAAAATTATACACTTTTTTAAAAAATAAACTTAAAATTTATTGTTCCTTTCTTTATCTATTACCACAAATTAATTTTTCCATTTCATCTTTCATCATATTATGGAAATAACTAGTGAACTATAAACATTGTCTTCTATAATTATATAAGTAATAAAATTTCAATAATTATCAATCCATTAAAAAATTATTGAATTTCACTTTATTGTATAATACTAAAAAATTGAAATTACAGAAACATGAAAAATTTTATCCAAATAACAACATAAGATTTGAAGAATAACAAATTTCTCTACCCACGATTTCTCATACCAAAAAATATCTAAAAAATATTTCATTTTTAAAAAAATTTAAAAAAAAATCGTATAAATATTTTTTATATGTATAAAATTATTACATTAAACGAATAAATTTCCAAATAACCACAATATAAAATCCAAATTTTACTACTTTCTTCTTACTATTACCTCATATTAAATTGAATTACATATGTAAAATAAAATATATAATAAATATTTTAATGATCTACAATAGCTTTTTGAAAAATTTGCTTTATTATATGAATAACAAATATTAATTTTATACCAAAAATTACAAATATACAAAAAAAAACAACAACCAACAATACATGTGTTATGTGTAAAAAATTAAACATACAATATTATTCCAAATATATAAACAAAAACCAATAAAAGAAAAAACAAATAACAAAAATCATTTTTACACCATGCAATAAATCATAAACTTATAAAATTTGCATAATTTATCTCTATTAAAACTTAAAATACATCTATAAATTATGAAAAAATTAATAAACTAATTAAAATATAAATATATAACATGTCACAATAATATAAAAATAAAATTAAAAATTACAAAAATTAAAACTTTTTAATAAAACATCATTTATACACATTATAATCAAAAATATACTATCAAATGTATACAATAATTCTAACTTTATACACAAAAATCAACAACACCAAACAAATATACCTTTCTAAAAATAAAATATTGAATCAAAAACTAATTTTTAATTGTTTTTTAAATTTAAAACAAATAAATCTAATTAATTAAAATTTACATAATTATATAAACAATAAATCAACCTTTCCTTTAAAAAAATAATTAATTAACTCATAACAAAATCTACATATTTCAAAAAAATTTAAACATAACATTAGTATTGTTTTAATATAAAATTTTATTATTTTTATGAATCAAAATTAAAAAAACAAAAAACTAATATAAAACAATTCTAATAACATTAAGTATATAAAAATAAAAACAAAACTTCATAAAAAATCATATACTAACATACCATAAAATCTCGCATTCAAATATTTTTCATTAGCGACATAAACATAAAAAAATTAAACAAGTTAAATAAACTTTCATAAATAACATATAAAAATAAATTATAACGAGCAAAATTACAAAATACAAATTCTTAAAAATTTTATCAAAATACATTATATACATTATGAATTAATTATAATCATTTCTTCTATTTATTAAAAAATCCAAAAAATATTAAACATTAATCTACAAAGCAATATCATTCTTAAAAAAAACTACCCATCCCATACAATTTCAATAAAAAACTACATACAACTGTACAAAAAATTAACTGAAAACTTTTTTATTCTGAAAATTTAAAATAAAATTCATTCTGTATCACTACAATTAATCTATCTCCTAATTTTCGTATTCATAAGAAAATTAATATAATTTATATACAAAAAATCAAAAATTCCGCACACCATAACTATTGTTTCTAGGAATTAGCGAAACAGAATTACTACTTTTCTAACTCATTCTTTTATACAATACCAAAATTTACCTTATTTTTCTTATATACAAAATTTTTTAAATTACCACTTTAATTATGTTACGTGGAAAAAATTCTATTTTTTTTTATAACTTCTCCAACAACCATACTACTTAAAAAACAAGATTCTTCTAAACTATTTCCAGAAGCCAAAGAAGCTCCTAAAACAGAAATCACTACATCACCAGCTCCAGTAACATCACAAACCCTCTTAGTTCTAGCGGGAATATGCAAAGGAGTTTTTCCAACTTGCAACAAACTCATACCTTCTTTAGATCTAGTAATTAATAATGCAGAGAGATCAAAATCATGAATTAATTTCATTCCAGCATTAACTAATTCTGTTTCATTTTTACATGGTCCAACTATCTTTTCAAATTCCAACAAATTTGGAGTTAATAATGTTGCCCCTCTATAACGAGAAAAATCTAAACCTTTTGGATCAATTAACACTGGTATATTATATTTATTTCCTAACGAAATCATTTTCTCTATATTTTTAAGTGTCCCTTTATCATAATCTGATAAAATCAAAGCTCCAGCTTTTGAAATTTCTAATTTCATGTGATCTAATAATTTAAAATGCATATTAACATCTGTAAATTTTTTTTCAAAATCAACGCGAACAATCTCTTTATTATCCGATAAAATACGCAATTTAATAATAGTTGAATACATAGGAATTTTTATAAAATCACAAATTACACTTTTTTTGCTAAGTTGTTTATTTAAAATACACGATTCATCATCAAACCCAGTAAAACCAATTAAATGAACAGAACAACCGAGCAACCCTGCATGAAATGCAACATTAGCTGCCCCACCAGGGCATTCTTGAATAAAAATTTTTTTCACTATTGGAATTGAATTTTCTAAAGAAATATTAGATAAAGACCCATACCAATATCGATCTAACATAACATCTCCTACCACAAGCAAATTCACTTTATAAAAATCAGGTAAAGCAATTTCCATTATTTTCCTCAAAATTCCTTCAATAAAAATAAAATTTATACTAACAAACTATATTATTAAATAATTAACTTTATAGACATAATTTATATAAAATCAAAATTTATTTATAAATTTTAAAATTTGCCACAATTTCTTAAAATATTATGTATTAATTAACTATTTACAAATAAAAAATACCTTAAAAAATCTTTTAGCACTATATTTAAACATACAATTTATTACAACATTTATATTAATCAATACAAAAATAATAATTCTTAAATTACCATTTAAATATGAATAAAAAAATAAATTTTCACAAAATTTTCTCAAAAAACCTAAAATTCTGCTTTATTGTGACTAATTTTGTACCAGATTCAATTCTTACATAATGTCCCCTAGGGGATTTGAACCCCTGTTACCGCCGTGAAAGGGCGATGTCCTAACCTCTAGACGAAGGGGACAAATAAACTTTCTTAAAACAATTTTAAATATAATCTTATTAAAAACTCAACAATTTAAAAACTAAACCTTTATAGAAACAAAATAATTAGTACTTTTCATAAAAAATATTTTAAAATTAACAAATTAAAAAAATAAATACTTCGTTAATACATGATAATAAAACAAAATACATAATATAACACAAACTTTATTAATAAATATAACAATTTTGAAATATATTAAAAAACACCAATCACGAATTAAATAAATATTACACAAATTCAAATAAACATTTAACTAAATAATCACTAAACTACAAAATAATTACTTCTTAAATAAAAATATACAAAGTATCAACTAAAAATATTACAAAATAATTAATATATTTGAAATATTAAAAATTTTAAAATCATATTCTACTTAAACAAACTTGTAAACACTTAAAAATCTAAATATTAAATTAATATTAATCGACATATTTAACAATATGATAAAATCAAAATACAAAATCCAAAATTAATGCAAAATTTCTGGAAAAATTCTCATTTTATACATAACAAACTAAAACTTTTATATAAATTAACATATTAATTATAAAATCAATAAATTTTGATCATGAATAATACATTCATTATTCACAAATAACATAACAATTAAAAATTAGTAATACGAATTTTTTCCAATGAAGAAAATCCATATTTTATTAAAGAAGGCATTAACATTAATGTTTTTGAAGACATAGTAGAACAATAAACTCTATTCTTGATAAAATTAAATTTTGATAATTTATAAATATTAAATACAGAAATATTTATTACTTTTAATATGCATTGTAAAATATTATTTCTAGAACAAACAAAAAAAATATTTTTATGAAATATTTTCTTAAATTCATTTTTAAGAAACAATAAATGCGTACAACCAAGAATTATAGTATCAGGAATTTTATCTAATTCTAACCAAGGCCGCATAATTTTTCGAACTAAAGTTAACGATACACATTTTCCATATAATTTATTTTCTACAATTTCAATTAAATTTGATATATCTAATTGAAGAATCAAATTCATTCCTGAAAATTTTTTAATCAAATTCCGCATATACATGCTATTTATTGTAACATTTGTACTTAATAAACCGATTATCTTATTACGACTTAACATTACTGCCAATTTAACATCTGGAACAATACCAATAATTGGAAAAGAAAAAATTTTTTTTAATTCTGAACATGCAACAACACTAGCTGTGTTACAAGCAATAATAACTACATCAAATTTTAAAAATTTTTGAATCGTCTTCAAAATATTTATTAATCTTTTTACAATTAAAAAATCTGATCTCTTTCCATACGGAAAATATTCGTTATCAAAAAAATATATATATTTAGCAAAAGAAAGCACCCTTTTAATTTGATTATAAATAAATAATCCACCCACTCCAGAATCTAATATTAATATAACAGGACGATAATTACATATATGCTTATTTATAATCATATAAATTCTAAACTTAATATCAAATTAATATTTTACACAAAATTACTATCAAAAAATTTAAGAACAAAGTTTGTATTTTTCACAATATTTATAAAATAAAAAAAAACCAACATAAATATTCAATATTTAACAATATAATCACATTACGATTTAAACACCTAATATAATACTAAAATTAAAAATGTAAATCAAAATCACAACTAAAAAAACTTCTCTACTAAACAAATTTATACTAATATACTAATATTAACTTTTTAACTATATAAAATATAAAATTATATTTTAACAAAAAAATATTAAATAGCAACGAAAAAATATTTTCATAAACCATATATACAGAAATTTAACAAATTCATTATTCATAATATATTTAAAAACAAAAGATTACACATAATTTTTGTAAAAAACTAATTTTCAAAAAACACATGAAAAACAAATAATTTTATATTTTAAATTAGTTTTAAAATAACTAAATAAACTGTATAACACAATTTTATTATGAAAATAATCTTTTATATGAAAAATAATTTTTCAATATAATATTATAAATTATATAAAAATTTAAGACACATTTTCTATTTATTAAATTATAAATAAAACAATCTTACATTAGTCAAATTTACAAAATAAATTATTAATTAAGAAAACATAAAACTTTAATATAAAATTTCCAACATACTAGAATATCATTTTACATACTTAAACATCGAATATAAATATTTTAAAATAACATTATTAAATTCTATTTTATTTATATAAATTCTACAATATTCATTAAAATATACACTATAAATATTTTAAATCTACATGAAAACATGGACATGTATAAATATCAACATTTTATAATTAAATTTATAAAAACAACATGCATAAAAAATTTATTTTAACTAAAATATGATAAATAACATTTATAAAATTATACTATTTTACCAAATTCAAAAAATCAATTTAATAAAACAATAAATTTAATTTACTTAAATATATTACGTGTTAAAATTAAAAAAAATAATTAAATAATAAAAATAAAAAATACACTAAATACGAAAATTTAAAAACATAAATTTTAACATAAAAAATCTTATTTAATAATTTATCAAAACAATTTTCTAATTATTTATCTTAAAAATTAAACATTATTACATATAAAATATAATTTCTATTTTAAATTAAATAAAAACATAAACTTTATCACTAATTTTAAATTAAAAACTAATTTTAATAAAACAATTCTAAAATAATATTAAAAAATTCCATACATAATTAATTAAATTTAAAAACATGATAATACAAAATTAAAAATTAACATAAATATTAATTATGCGAATAAAACGTGCTGAAAATACTTTTCAAAATTTAATTTTTCAACTTCAGAATTATTGGTCAGAACAAGGTTGCACTATTGTACAACCTATAGATATAGAAGTTGGTGCTGGAACTTTTCATCCGATGACATATTTCAAAGTTATTGGACCAGAACCTATTTCAGTCGCTTATGTACAATCTTCTAGAAGACCAACAGATGGACGTTACGGAAACAGCACAAATAGATTACAACATTATTATCAATTTCAAGTAACATTAAAACCTTCACCTAAAAACATGCAAAACATATACCTTGATTCACTTAAAAAAATTGGGTTAGATCTAAACATACACGATATACGTTTTATGGAAGATAACTGGGAAAATTATACCCTAGGAGCGTGGGGAGTAGGCTGGGAAATTTGGTTAAATGGAATGGAAATAACACAACTTACATATTTTCAACAAATGGGGGGGTTAAAATGTCAACCAATTTCAGGGGAAATAACATACGGTTTAGAAAGATTAAGCATGTGTTTACAATCTACAAATAACGTTTATGATTTAATTTGGAACAAAAATTCGCTAGGTAATGTAACTTATGGAGATATATTCCATAAGTATGAAAATGAACAATCTTCTTACAATTTCGAACATGCCTCTATAGACTCCTTACTAAATTCATTTAAAGAAAATGAAAAAAATGCAAAAAAACTGCTGTGTCTAAAAAAAATATCACCAGCATATGAACAAATACTAAAAGCAATACATAACTTTAATTTATTAGATTCAAGAAAAGCAATCTCATCTACAGAAAGACAAGATTGTATTTTAAGAATTCAAAAAATCACAAAATCTATTGCAACTTCTTATTACTCTTATAGAAAAAAACTAGGTTTTCCAATGTGCAAAAACAAAATTTAATTATGAAAAAATACATTTTTTTAATGGAAATTGGAATAGAAGAATTACCACCAAAAAAATTAAGATATATAGCAGAAAACTTCAAAAAATTTTTTAATTTAGAATTACAAAATAAGCATTTTAAATATAGAAAAATAACCTGGTTTGCTTCTCCAAGAAGAATTGCTATAAAAATTAACAAATTAGAGCATAATATTCATGTTTTCAATAAAAACAATGAAATTAATAATTTTTTATTTAAAAAATACAAAATCAAAAAAAATATTTCATTGATCAATAATAACAAAAATGTTAAAACATTTTTAAAAAAAAAAGAACAATATTACATATTTAAAACACTACTATTTAATATAGTTAAAAATATACTAAATAATGCACAAATATTCCAATTAATGCGGTGGGGAAATAACACCTTTTCATTTATTAGACCAATACATACTATAACTCTGCTAATAAATAACAAAATCATTCCAGGAAAAATATTAGAAATTAATATTGATAGAAAACTACATGGACATCGTTTCATGGGTAAAAAAAATATTTTTCTAAATCATGCTAAAAATTATCCAAAAATTTTATTTAAACAAGGAGTCATAGTTGATTTTCAATATAGAAAAAAAATCATTGAAAATCTTGTAAAAAAAGAAGCAAAAAATATAAATGGAATTATTAAATTAGACAAATCTATGTTAGAAGAAATAACATCGTTAGTAGAATGGCCTGAAACACTAACTGGGCGATTCCAAAAAAATTTTTTAAAACTACCAAAAGAAATTATAATCCAAATCATAAAAAAAATACAAAAATGCTTTCCTATATATGATAAAAACAAAAAATTATTATCATATTTTATTATTGTGGTAAATATTAAATCAAAAAATCCAAACAAAATAATCTGTGGATATGAACAAATTATACATGCTCGCTTACAAGATGCTGAATTTTTCTTCCAAAAAGATAGAAAATTAAAACTAATAGAGTACCTTCCAAAATTAAAAAAAATAACATTCCAAACAAATTTAGGAAATTTATATGAAAAAACTAACAGAATACAATATTTATCAGTCTGGATTGCAAAAATAGTTAATATTGATATTCAGGAAACAAAACGCGCTGCTATTTTATGTAAATGCGACTTAGTTACTGATATGGTAACTGAATTTCCAGAAATTCAAGGAATAATAGGAATGCATTACGCAAAACTGGATAATGAAACAAAAAAAATATCTTTAGCACAAAAAGAACAATATCAACCAAAATTCTTCAATGATAATATACCAACTACATTAATATCATGTGCAATAGCAATTTCTGATAAAATAGATACTTTAACAGGAATGTTTATTTTAAATAAATATCCTAAAAAAAATAATGATCCTTTTTCTCTTAGGCGTATTGCAATTGGAATATTACGTATTATAATTGAAAAAAATTTACTCCTAAATTTAGAAAAATTAATAAAAAAATCTATAAATTTACATAATAAATTCTGTTTTAGTTATTCATCAGATAAAATATATAAAAACATCCTAAATTTTATATTAAATAGATACATATCTTTATACAAAGAAAAAGGATACGATGTTAATGTTATAAAATCTGTTTTATCAATAAATTCAAATTATCCAGCTAATTTTCACGCAAAAGTACAAGCATTAAGTAAATTTAAACAATTAAACAAAACAAAACAATTAATAAATATAAATACAAGAATTGTAAATCTGCTAAAAAAAACCAACGAAAATACTAGCCAAAACTTACAAGAAATAAAATTTGAAACTCCAGAGGAAATACAACTAGCAAAACATTTAATAAAAATTAAAAAAAAAATAAAACAACTCCTTCTTGTACAAAAATACCAAGAAATATTAACTGAACTAACAACATTACAAAAACCTATAGAAACACTTTTCAATAACGTAATAATCTTAACAAACAACAAAAAAAATAGAATTCATAGATTAACTTTGCTAAAAAATATACAACTCTTATTTTTAAACATAGCAGATATTACACTACTAAAATAATCAAAAAATAAAATAATGTACATATTATTAAAAATAATTTATATAAACCTTAATCGTTTAAAACACCCAAAATATATAAAAATATAACAAAAACAAACTTTATAAAATTCGAAATAATTAATCTTATATTTTTTCCATTTTACTTACATCAATATCTATATAGTATTTTTAACAAAACAAAAATAAATAATATGTCAAACAATCTATTAATAAAATTCTTATTAATTCGCCGAAACTACATAAAATTTTAATTTAAACAAGTTCCAAAATTTATTTTATATATTTTACGTAACATACATATGCATATTAGTAAATTAATATTTTATGCAAAACTTTTATAAAAATAAATTTGTAAATTATATAATTAAAAATTTATCCTGAAATTATTTTTTTGCAAAAATAAAATAAAAATATAAAATATAAAAAAATTAAATCCATATTAAATAATAAAACTTAAAAATATATTACATATATACAAATTCATACTCTCAAAAAAATAACTGAAAAAACACCCAATATATTTTAAAAAATTTATATCATTTTTCATCAAAACACATATTAAAACTAAACTGTAAACACACTAAAAATTTATATAAACAATAATATTTACAAAATAAATACCAATTTTTTATTATACAAAAACAAAAATCAAATATACAAGTACAAATTTTTTTGATTAACACAATAAAAATAAAATTTGTAGTTTTACATTTTATACATAAAAATTCATACTATATCAAAAATATCATAAAAACAACATTAAAAATTTACTCTTATCACATATTCAAAAAATATTAAAATTATACAACTTGTGAAAATTAAAATATTCATATAATAACTATATACATTTGAATTCAAAATATACAAACTCTACATTTACAAATATTTTATCTTTAAGAAATCACAACGCCAAAATTAAATTACATAAAAACTACACAACACATATTATATAGTAAAATAAAAAACTTATCTATCTATATTATTAAACCTTAATCTGTAAAATCATAAAATTAAAAATATATTAATTGAAATCTATCTCAATAATAATCTTTTAAAATATACACAAATGTTCTCTTCAAAACTAATTATATACAAAATACAATAAAAAATTTTTCAATAACTTATTTGTAGAAAAACATTAAAATAATTTTTACAATAACAAATCATTTATAAAAAAAAATAATTTCAAATACAAAATAAAATAACTATATAATATTAATAACATATATAAAAATATACAACAAAATAAATAACTATAAAACAAAAAATTTTTTTCAACATTCTAAATAGAATTATAAGGAATACAGTTTTATGATAAAAATCATATCAAAAAACTTAACTAAAATATTGACAATTAATTTTATCTTATATCTTCTTATTATTCTTTGTATACCAATAAAAAATGTATATTCAATTGAAAAAATAGAAGAAAAAAAAACTATTACATATAGTCTAGCACCAATGTTAAAAAAAATACTTCCATCTGTAGTGAGCATACATATAGAAGGAATACAACCTATAACAAAACGTACCATACCAAAAGAATTTAAATATTTTTTTGGACCAGATATACCAGGAAAACAACAAGGTGGACTAAAACCATTTGAAGGAATAGGATCAGGAGTTATTATCAATTCAGAAAAAGGATACGTAATTACAAACAATCATGTCATAAACGGAGCAAATAAAATAAAAATTCAACTAAATGATGGAAGGGAATTTGAAACCAAACTTATAGGAAAAGACGAACAAACTGATCTAGCATTGTTACAATTACTTTCTCCAAAAAATCTCACAGAAATAAAAATTGCCAATTCAGATTTCCTTAAAGTTGGTGATTTTGCTGTAGCAATAGGAAATCCATTTGGTCTAGGACAAACAGTAACATCAGGAATTATATCAGCATTAGGAAGAAGTGGTTTAAATTTAGAAGGATTAGAAAATTTTATTCAAACTGATGCATCTATTAATAAAGGAAATTCAGGAGGCGCGTTAGTAAACTTGCATGGGGAACTTATAGGAATAAATACTGCTATTTTAGCGCCTGGAGGTGGAAACATTGGAATTGGCTTTGCAATTCCAAGTAATATTGTAAAAAATTTAAGTCAACAAATCATAGAATATGGAAAAGTAAAAAGAGGACAATTAGGAATTAAAGGAACAGAATTAACTGCCAATATCGCAAAAGCTTTTAATATCGATACTCAAAAAGGTGCATTTGTTAATGAAGTACTACCAAACTCTGCTGCACACAAAGCAGGAATTAAAGCAGGAGATATTATTATTTCTATTGACGGAAAAAGAATACAAAGCTTTGCTGAACTACGAGCAAAAATAGGAACTACAGAACCAGGAAAACACATTAAATTAGGACTATTAAGAAATGGAAAAACCCAAAATTTACTCATAACATTGGATGAAAACATCTCCTATAATACAAAAGAAATTCTCTTACCAGAATTACAAGGAGCATTGTTAAATAATGGACAACTTAAAAACGGAACAAAAGGGATAAAAGTAGAAAATATACTTAAAGATTCCCCAGCATCTTTAACAGGACTACAAAAAGGAGATATGATAATTGGAATAAATAAAAACAGAATACAAGATATAGAACAACTCAGGAAATCGCTAAAACAAGAACCATCTATAGTAGCATTACATATTATACGAGGAAACACAAATATTTTCTTATTATTACATTAATTAACTAACTAAGTAAAACAAACAAATACTTAATCCTATAAAACAATTAACTACAAATTATCCTTTATCAGTCATCGAATTCTTTCAATATTTGCACCCATTTTTCTTAATTTATATTCAATACCATCATAACCACGATCAACATGATAAATACAATCTACAATTGTAATTCCATCAGCTATACAACCAGCTAAAATTAAACTGACAGCAGATCTTAAATCACTAGCAACAACCGTTCTTCCTAACAAAAATTTAACACCATACGAAATAATACTATTATTATTAATTTTAGCATGAACACCCATATGAATAAATTGCGGAACATGCATAAAACGATTTTTAAATACAGTCTCTGTAATAACACCTACTCCTTTAGCTATAAAATTCAACAAACTAAATTGCGCTTGCATATCTGTAGGAAATCCGGGATAGGGGGAAGTGAAGATTTGTACTGCCTTAGGTCTACGACCATGCATATCTAAACTAATCCAATCCTTTCCAATATCTATATCAGCTCCAGCTTCTCGTAGTTTATTAATAACTATTTTTAAATTACTAGGTTGAACAGGACGGCAAAAAACATACCCTTTAGAAATAGCAGCAGCAACCATAAAAGTTCCAGCTTCAATACGATCAGGTATAACTTGATAAATACCACCATTAAGATAATCAACCCCTTTTATAACAAGGGTATTTGTTCCAACTCCATAAATTTTAGCTCCTAACATAACAAAAAATTTGCAACATCAACAACCTCCGGTTCACAAGAAGCAAAATCAATAATTGTGATCCCAATAGCTAACGTTGCAGCAGACATAATATTTATTGTAGCCCCAACACTAATCTTTTTCATTTTAATATATGAACCATACAATCTATCTTTTACCGAAGCTGTAATAAAATCTTTTTCAAACAAAAAAAAAGCCCCCATTTTTTCCAAACCATATATATGAAGATCTATAGGTCTTATACCAATAGAACAACCTCCGGGGTATGACATTTTTGCGGTTCCTATTCTTGACAACAACGGACCCAAAATCCAAATAGAAGCGCGAATCAATTTCATAAATCTAAAAATAACAGGAGTATAATAAACATTGATATTTTTATTACTAATATATATTGTTGACTTTTCATATATTATATGAGCACCAAATTGACCTAACAATTTTAATGAAACACACACATCTTGTATTTTAGGAACATTTTTGAGCACTATCGTTTCTTTTGTTAATAAAGTCATAAACAAAATTGGCAATATAGAATTCTTTGCCCCAGAAATAGAAACATCCCCACATAATTTTATAGGTCCCTCAATACGAAACTTTTCCATTAAAATCCTTAAACAATTTTATATTTTAAAAATTAAGAAAAACAATTTCCTTTCCACTCAAGAGGAGTATATGTCTTTACAGACAAAGCATGTATATAATTATTTTCAATAAATTTAATCAATGGTTCATAAACCATTTTCTGTTTTTTTACTCTGCTCTTTCCAAGAAAACATTCACTAACCACGACAATTTCAAAGTATTTTCCATCATTATACACATATACCTCATTAGCAGATAATTTCTTCATTAATATATTTCTAATTTTATCTTTTTTCATAACATCATACTCAAAAATAAAATACAGATAAATAATTTAATTAAACTGGTATAAGTTAACACAATTTAATCAATATATAACAATTAAATTGCTTTTTCTAAACAAAAATTTATACACAAAAACATAAACTACATTACAATTAATAAAACTACTATTAAAAATTAATTTTAATATTACAACAAAAACACCACTATCTCTATAATAATAAACTATAAAACCATATACCAAACAAATTATTTATATTATAATTAAGGCAAAACAACATAAATCTCAACATACTGTAAAATATGTAACTAATACAATATTATGGAATATTATTTCTTCATCAAAACAATTAAAATCTTTAATTTCATCCAATATAATATAAATCAATTAACAAAAACTGAATTCACTTCATCATTTCTTTTTCAATCAACAAAACTAAAATATGAATTATCTTAATATGTACTTCTTGTATTCTATCGGAATAACCACAATATGGTACACAAAAATCAATATCAGATAAATCTGCTATTTTACCACCCATATTTCCAGTAAAAGAAATAACTTTCATATTTTTTAAACGTGCAATTTCAATTGCTTTAATAATATTTATTGAATTTCCAGAAGTAGAAAAACATACTAATATATCATTACAATTTCCAACAGCCTGAATATAACGAGAAAATACAAACTCATAACCAAAATCATTTCCAATACAAGTAATACAACTTGGATCTGAAATTACAAGAGCTGGATAACTTGCTCTACGGTCCCGGTAACGACCAATTAATTCTTCAGAAAAATGCATAGCATCACAATGTGAACCACCATTTCCACATGAAATAACTTTTCCCCCATTTTTAAAAGAATGAGAAATTAATTTAACCGCATTATTAATATATTGAAAATTTTTCTCTTTATTAAAAAAACTTTCAGAAACATATAAAGATTTCCTAAATTCATCACAAATCAAATTCTTATACATAAGTTTCGCTTTAATATTATATAAAATAATTCTCTTTAATATTTTAAATAAAATCTTTTATATATAAAATTATATAACCTCGTTTATTTACAAAATAATTTTCATAAAATTTTCTTTTTTTTTCATAAAATTCTATAACTAAAATTCATAAAATTTTAAAAAAGTAATACAAAAAAAAATTTTATACACTTATAAATGTTTTTAAAAAACAAAAACTATAAAATATACAATTAGCAATTTAAAATAAAATCAAAACCATAATAAAAATAAATAATCTAAATTTAACAATACAATAACTAATCAATACTATAAATAAAAAAATAAAAAATTTCAATTCTTATTTTCCAACAAAACTAAAATACTAAAATGTAAACTTTAAAACAAAATTAATTAAATAAAAAATTTACTATTCATCTAACCAAAAACAAGTTCCACATCTTTTTTTTATAAGTAATAACTGATTTTTATGAGCAAATAACTCTTCATGATTTGTATCAATAATTTTTAAATTTTTTCTACAATTTTTACTTTTCACTTTAATCTTAGCAATATTTTGAATATTTTCTTGTTTTTTATCTATTTCAGAAAAAAAATGTAATGAAGTTTGTCCAGAGGTCATATGTAAAAAAACATTTGCTAAAATCTCTGCATCTAACAACGCCCCATGTAAAGTTCTATTATTATTATTAATCCCATATCGATCACAAAGAGCATTCAAATTATTTTTTTTTCCAGGAAACATTTTTCTTGCTAATTTCAACGTATCTATAATTTTACATAATGATTCAATTTTTTGAAAATTATAATTTAACATTGCAATTTCATAATTTATAAAACCAATATCAAAATAAGCATTATGCAAAACCAATTCACTTCCAGATACAAAATTTAAAAATTTGCAAACTATATCTTTAAAAACAGGTTTATCACATAAAACACTATCACTGATTCCATGAACCCCAAAAGCTTCTTCACTAACAGTTCTTTGAGGATTCAAATAAGTATGAAAATGTCTCCCTGTTATACGACGATTTATTATTTCAACTGCTCCAATTTCAATTATCTTATGACCATCAAAATGCGTTCCAGATTTATTCATACCAGTAGTTTCTGTATCCAAAATAATTTGTCTCATAATTTAATCCCTAATTTTCACACATTATATTATTTAAATTTAAATTTATTAAACAATTAATATTTAACATAAAATACGATATAATAATACACATGATATATAAAAAAATTCAAATCTTCACTGATGGTTCTTGCCTAGGTAATCCAGGACAGGGTGGATATGCTTCCATTATAACCTATAAAAAAAACTACGAAAAAATATTTAGCGCAGGATACATAACTACCACCAACAACAGAATGGAACTTATAGCAGTAATTATACCATTAAAAAAAATAAAATATCCATGCGAAATTTCACTATATACAGACAGTCAATATATAAAATTAGGGATTACAAAATGGATAAAAACATGGAAAAAATACAATTGGAAAAATTCCAAAAAAAAATTAATTAAAAATATAGATTTATGGAAACAACTAGATTTAACAATACAAAATAAAAATATTCATTGGAATTGGATAAAATCCCATTCTGGATACAAAGAAAACGAACATTGTGATAAATTAGCACGTTTAGCAGCTCATAATCCTATATTTAAAGATATTAACTACAAATTAATATAAACTTAAAATATAAAAATTAATACCTGACTAAAATATTAAAAATTTTCTATTACAATTAATATTATTAATTATACAGAAATTATTCTGTAATAAATTATTTAAAGATAAAAATTAAATTTTTATTAACACATACTTACAAATCAATAAATATATAATTTAAATATCAAACATTATAAGCTAATCAAAATAATGAAAAACTTCATTCGAATCCATTCTGATATGGATAATTATATTTGGATCTTATTTGATAAATATAAACAATGTCTAATAATAGATCCTGGAGATATAAAAAAAACGCTAAAAACAATTAAAAAAAATCAATTAACTCCCATTGCTGTACTACTAACACATCATCATAACGACCATACAAACGCAGTACCAAAATTAAAAAAAATATTTTCTATAGAAGTTTATGGACCTGAAGAAACCAAAAAAAAAGGAACAACCAAAATATTAAACCAAAAAAACAAAATAAAATTACTAAATAAAAAATTTCATATTATTTCATTGCCAGGACACACACTAGGACATATAGGGTATTACTGTAATGAATATAAACACCCTCTTCTTTTTTGTGGAGATACAATATTTTCTGCAGGATGCGGAAATATTCTAAAAGGAAAAGAAAAAAATATGTACAAATCAATAAAAAAAATTTCAAACTTACCAAATGACACTTTACTTTTTCCATCACACGAATACACATTAAATAACATAAATTTTTCTGCATACATTCTACCTAATGATTTAAACATTAAATCATACCAAAAAAAAATATATTATATGAGATTAAAAAAACAACCTACACTTCCTACCATATTATATATAGAAAAAAAAATTAACATTTATTTTAATTGCAACAATATTAACTTACAAAAAAAACTTAATTTTAAATTAAAACATAATAAAACATGGTGCATGCTAAAAGAATTACGAAAAAGAAAAAAAATTTTTGACTATTTTCACAAATTTAAAAATAAAAACAAAATAAAATAAAATACGTTAAATACTTAAAACAAATTTTCATAAAATTATTTTAATAAGATAAAATAACATATTTAAAAAAATAAAAAACTACATAATATGCTTATTTTAATATATAAAAAAATAAAAAACATATTAATAAATACTAACCATAATAAAAACTCTATAATTTTAAAAATTTTTTTATTACTAAAAAATATTGACTATACAACCTATAAATTTCTATTAAAACAACAAATAAAATCAAATTTGTATTTAATATTTTAGAAAACACATATAATGTACATAAAAAAATCATATCAACCATAAAAATAAAGTATCTCATACATATAAATAAAATATTTTACATATTTCGCTATATTATTAATAACCAAATCTTTCTCTATCTGTTAAAATAAAAACAAAACATAATATAAAAATATTTTAAAATATATAAATAAATTTTAAAAATCTGTTACCTTCTATACAAAAAACATAAAACTAAAAATTAACATTATATTATTTATAAAAAAACCATATCAATTTTACTTCAAAATTCTCATTTTCATATATTTACAAAAATAATACTATATAAAAATCATTTATAAATGCAAAATAAAATTATTACTTTAAAATAATAAATACCACCATAATTCAATTTTAAAAAGTAAAAATTAAATTTAATATCAAAAATAAATTAGTATTATAAATAATAAATTTTATATAAACATTACACATATATAAAATTTTCCATATCACAAATAAACAACACTCTTCTTAATATTCACACGATACAAAACTACTTTTGATACCAAAATTATTTAAAATCTATTTTTTAATTTTTTTTTCGTTATATAATACATGTTTACGAATTACAGGATCAAATTTTTTTAACACAATTTTCCTTTTAATACGTTTATTTTTAGTAGTTGTATAATAATGATGACTAACGGAAGATACTAACATAATATTCACTCTACTCATAAAATACAATCCTAATTAATAAAATAAGTGATATCAAATAATCAAAAAACAATTATACATTTTTGGATTAAAAATCTAGCTTCTCTTTCTTATCCAAAATACGCATACCTTTAGTACTTATACGTAATCTTACATAACGATTTTTATTTTTTATCCAAAAACGATGAAATTGCAAATTAGGTAAAAAACGACGCTTAGTTGCATTCATAGCATGCGAACGTCTATTACCTTTCATAGGTCTCTTTTTTGAGATATAACAAATCCTAGACATACCACTGAACCCATTTTTCACACATTTATTTAAAAATATATCATTACACCTAAAATCTATAAAAAACAACTCGCAAAACAAAAAATAATTACAACTTTATAATATAATTCACAACAATAAAAACAAAAATCATATTCAAAACTATCAAAAACATACAAAACTAAAAATTTTATAAATACCATAAAAATATATAAAAATAAAAACTAATCCAACACAAAAATATATAAAATAAAATTAAACTTAAAAATTTATAAAAAATAACAAAACTCTATGATATTATTTTATAAAATGATTTACCTTTATGCAATACATTAATATAAAAAAATAATTAAAATCAATCTTACTCATACAAAATTACAAAAAAATGAACCAAACAATCTTTTTAAAACACAAATACTACATTATCAAATTTATTTATAAAAATTAATAAAATACTATATAATATGATAAAAAAAATTGATATTAAAATATTAAATAAAAATACCAAAAATAAGTTTCACCTACCAAAATATACAACTTCAGGATCTTCTGCATTAGATTTACGAGCTTGTATAAACAATATTATAAAATTAAAATCTAATCAAACAAAATTAATTCCCACAGGAATAGCAATTCATATTATGGATCCTAATATTGCCGCAATAATAGTTCCAAGATCAGGATTAGGACATCATAGTGGAATTATACTTGGAAATTCAATAGGAATAATTGACTCTGACTATCAAGGAGAATTAATGTTATCAATATGGAATAGAAAAAAACATAATTTTTTTATAAAACCAAATTCTAGAATAGCGCAAATAATTTTCATTCCAATTATTAAAATAAAATTTAATATAGTGAATTCGTTTCAATACACTACAAAAAGAAAAAAAAAAGGATTTGGACACTCAGGAACATCATAAAACATAAAATTCCAAAAATATAAACTCTATT
Source organism: Candidatus Westeberhardia cardiocondylae (assembly GCA_001242845.1). Taxonomy (GTDB): domain Bacteria; phylum Pseudomonadota; class Gammaproteobacteria; order Enterobacterales; family Enterobacteriaceae; genus Westeberhardia; species Westeberhardia cardiocondylae. The sequence continues at coordinate 54,296 of LN774881.1, read as the reverse complement.
ATTTTAAAATATTAAAATTAAAAAAATTATACAAAAATATATCTTACATATAAAAATCAAAATTCATTTTCTCAATATAAAAATCATATTTAAATATATTCATACAACTAAACTTTAAAACACACACTACTAAATTTTTTATAAAATTAAAATTAATACCTGGCAATTCCCTACTCTCGCGCGAAAAAATTTCACACTACCATCGGCACTACAATATTTCACTTCTGAGTTCGAAATGGGATCAGGTGGGTCCATTGTGCTATATTTGCCAGGAATTATATTTATAAAAAACCTATTTTACAAAAACACAATATTACATTCAATATATAACGAAATAAAATATCTTAAATGTTGCAAAGTTAAGTTCTCACGGGTCATTAGTATCGGTTAGCTCAACGCCTCACAGCGCTTACACACCCGACCTATCAACGTTATTGTCTTTAACGTCCCTTTAGGAAGTTTTAAAAATTAAAACTTCTGGGAAGATTCATCTTGAGGAAAGTTTCCCACTTAGATGCTTTCAGCGGTTATCTCTCCCACACATAACTACCGGGCAATGCTATTGGTATAACAACCCGAACATCAGAGGTGTGTCCACTCCGGTCCTCTCGTACTAGGAGCAGCCCCTCTCAATCTTCCAACGCCCACGGTAGATAGGGACCGAACTGTCTCACGACGTTCTAAACCCAGCTCGCGTACCACTTTAAATGGCGAACAGCCATACCCTTGGGACCTGCTTCAGCCCCAGGATGTGATGAGCCGACATCGAGGTGCCAAACACCGCCGTCGATATGAACTCTTGGGCGGTATCAGCCTGTTATCCCCGGAGTACCTTTTATCCGTTGAGCGATGGCCCTTCCATACAGAACCACCGGATCACTAAGACCTGCTTTCGCACCTGCTTGAGTTGTCACTCTCGCAGTTAAGCTAGCTTATGCCTTTACACTAACCTCACGATTTCTGACCGTGATTAGCTAACCTTTGTACTCCTCCGTTACTCTTTAGGAGGAGACCGCCCCAGTCAAACTACCCACCAGACACTGTCCTTGATCCGGATAACGGACCTAAGTTAGAACATCGAATATTAAAGGGTGGTATTTCATTGGACGGCTCCATGCAAACTAGCGTTCACACTTCATAGCCTCCCACCTATTCTACACATTAACACCCAATGCACAATATCAAGCTATAGTAAAGGTTCACGGGGTCTTTCCGTCTTACCGCGGGTACGCCGCATCTTCACGGCGAATTCAATTTCACTGAGTCTCGGGTGGAGACAGTCTGGCCATCATTACGCCATTCGTGCAGGTCGGAACTTACCCGACAAGGAATTTCGCTACCTTAGGACCGTTATAGTTACGGCCGCCGTTTACCGGGGCTTCGATACAGAGCTTCTCAAATAACTAAAATAATACTTATTAATTGATAACCCCGTCAATTAACCTTCCGGCACCGGGCAGGCGTCACACCGTATACGTCCACTTTCGTGTTTGCACAGTGCTGTGTTTTTAATAAACAGTTGCAGCCAGCTAGAATCTGCGACTAGTTTCAGCTAAAAGGGATATCCTTCTCACTTACCTACTAGCGTGCCTTCTTCCGAAGTTACGGCACCATTTTGCCTAGTTCCTTCACCCGAGTTCTCTCAAGCGCCTTAGTATACTCTACCTGACTACCTGTGTCGGTTTAGGGTACGATTTAAATATAATATTACACTTAGAGGATTTTCTTGGAAGCATAGCATTGATTCCTTAACTATATAAAATAGCTCGTCGTCACGCCTCAATGTTTAAAATAAAAAAGCGGATTTTCCTACTTTCTTCATCTACACGCTTAAACTGGAACAACCGTAATCCAGCGAACCTAGCTTTCTCCGTCCCCCCATCGCAATCATATAAAAGTACGGGAATATTAACCCGTTTCCCATCGATTACGCCTTTCGGCCTCACCTTAGGGGTCGACTCACCCTGCTTCGATTAACGTTGAACAGGAACCCTTAGTCTTTCGGCGAGTGGGTTTTTCACCCACTTTATCGTTACTCATGTCAGCATTCGCACTTCTGATACCTCCAACATATCTTTCAATATATCTTCACAGGCTTACAGAACGCTCCCCTACCCAACAAAAAATCATTTATAAACAAATTATTTTATTTTATTACAAAAGTAATATAACAAAAATAACCAAAAAATAATTTTATTGTTGCCGAAGCTTCGGTGTATAATTTAGCCCCGTTACATCTTCCGCGCAGATTGACTCGACCAGTGAGCTGTTACGCTTTCTTTAAATGATGGCTGCTTCTAAGCCAACATCCTGGTTGTCTAAGCCCTTCCACATCGTTTCCCACTTAACTATAACTTTGGGACCTTAGCTGTCGGTCTGGGTTGTTTCCCTTTCCACGTCGGACGTTAGCACCCGGCGTGTGTCTCCCATGATAGCATTCTTTAGTATTCGTAGTTTGCATCGGATTAGTAATCTGGTAAGATCCTTAACCGAAACAGTGCTCTACCCCTAAAGATGATTTCATGAGGCGCTACCTAAATAGCTTTCGAGGAGAACCAGCTATCTCCCGGTTTGATTGGCCTTTCACCCCTAACCACAGGTCATCCGCTAATTTTTCAACATTAGTCGGTTCGATCCTTCAATTAGTATTACCTAATCTTCAATCTGCCCATGGATAGATCACCGGGTTTCGGGTCTATATTTTGCAACTTAACGCTCATTTAAAACTCGGTTTCCCTACGGCTCCCTTACACAGTTAACCTTGCTACAAAATATAAGTCGCTGACCCATTATACAAAAGGTACGCAGTTACATCATTTATATAATGCTTCTACTGCTTGTACGTATACGATTTCAGGTTCTATTTCACTCCCCTAGCCGGGGTTCTTTTCACCTTTCCCTCACGGTACTAGTTCACTATCGGTCAGTCAAGAGTATTTAGCCTTGGAGGATGGTCCCCCCATCTTCAAACAAGATATCACGTGTCCCGTTTTACTTCTCGAGTTATACAAAACTATATATTTTCAAATACGGGGCTATCACCCTTATATCGCCAGACTTTCCAGACTGTTCTTTTAATTATACAGATCGCAAAATAACTCTAGGCTTTTCCCTGTTCGCTCGCCGCTACTAAGAGAATCTCAATTGATTTCTTTTCCTCAGGATACTAAGATGTTTCAATTCCCCTGGTTCGCTTCATTAAGCTATAAATTCACCTAATGATAATACTTTGTGTATTAGGTTTCCCCATTCGGATATTACCGGTTATAACGCCTCATATCGACTTACCGGAACTTTTCGCAGATTAGCACGTCCTTCATCGCCTTTGACTGCCAAGGCATCCGTCGTATACGCTTACATCACTTAACTTCACAACTTTAAGATATCTTTTCTTTTTGCTAAAAATTAAATAAAAATTAAATATATTTAAAATAATAGCAAAATTTTACAATTTATTTATCGCAAAAGAGACTCATAAAATATGATTTAAATTTAAAAATTTAAATACAAATTTTATTTTTCACCAAATTTTTAAAGAACTACATAAACAAAACTATACTAAAATAAAATTACAAATAACAATTTTAACACATTTTTTTAAAAAACTAACTCTTATTTTCAAAAATAAACAATAATTTCTACTTACAAACATATTTAACTTCAAAATAACAATCATTCAAAACTCTAAATAAAATTTCATAAAATCAAAAAACTAATACAACAAAATTAAATAGAAAAACTCTATTTTTATAACATACTGAACTAAAAAACTAAAATATAAAATATATAAAAATAAAAACTAAAAAATCTGTTTATAAAACATATAAAAAATAAAATCTTTAACTTTTCAATAACTACACATCATATTTTAATTACTTGATAAAAATAAAACAATCAATTTCAAATTTATTCAACATAAAAAAAATAATTCTTTATATTATCAAAACTAATTTAAAGAATTAAATTTTTCAAAAAAACAAAACACTTTAAATATAAATTATATAAAATTTCTCAAAAAAACAAAATACATAAATACAATCCAATATATAATATTTCAAACTACACAAATGTTATAAAATACAAAATTAAAATAATTAATATTATTATAAAACATTATTTTTATAATTACAGAATTTTATAAATCATATTCTAATTTATCTAACACTAATGAAATTGAAGGAAAAACATTATGCCATAAAAAAAAAGAATATGCAGCTTGCCCCACTAACATTCCAATACCATTAGCTAAGTTTATCGCCCCATGTTTTCTACACCATGAAAGAAACAAAGTATCATTATTCCCTATATGGTAAAACATATCATAACAAAAAACCTTAGAATGAATTATATTTATAGGAAACGGTACATAATTATTATGTATTCCTATTGATGTAGCATTAATAATTAAATCAAAATACAAATCACTAGTCAAATCTTCTATAGGAATCACATCAATCTTCCCCAAATCACGATAAAAATTCGATAAATTCTTTGCACGTAAAAAAGTTCGATTAACTAAAATTATTTCACATCCATACAATAATAAAGAAGGAATCACACTACGAGAAGCGCCTCCAGAACCCAATAATAAAATCCTATCATTTTTATGTATCATACACAAACGTTTCAAATCATACAACAATCCAACTCCATCAGTGTTATCTCCCAAAAGAGAACCATCTTCCTTTTTTTTAATTGTATTAACTGTTTTAGATGCCAGAGAACGATCAGTCCAAGAATCGCATAACAAAAAAGCTCTTTCTTTAAATGGAAGAGTAATATTTGCCCCTAAACCTCCAGATTTAAAAAAACATTTCAGAAATTCCTCAAATTTTTCTAAAGGAACCAATACCCTTCCATAGGAAAAATTAATTCCAGTTTCTAAAGAAAATAAAAAATTAATTTTTGGAGATAAGCTATGTTTGATAGGATTACCAAAAACATTAAAAAATTTTTCCATAAAACATCCGCTCTTCAATATAATTTATTATCAAAACTCCTCTTCATTCAAATATAACATATAACATTGATAATTTCATAAAATTTATCGAATAATTTTACCACTTACAACATCCAAAATAGAAGAAGTATTTAGTCTTCCTTCAACATCTTCTTGCATAATTGGGATAGCATTACCTAATTTCTTTCGAACTTCATAAACAGTTTTAGCAGGAAATTGTCCTGTTATATTAGCACTAGTAGATACAATAGGCTTACCAAACATCAAAGAAAGCATCTTGATGGGAAAAAAAGAACTAACTCTTACCGCTAAAGAATTATGTTTTCCAGTCAACCACCAAGGAGTAGTAATACGGGATGGGAATACCCATGTAATTGGTCCTGGCCAACTAGAAAAAACTCGAAACCTAATATTACTATCCAATTTTTCTTCGTCTACATAACCTTGTAACTGTTCATAACAAGCAGCAACTAAAATTAAACCTTTTTCCCATGATCTTCTCTTTATAGATAATAATTTTTTAACTGCTATTACATTATCCGGATCACAACCTAAGCTAAAAACAGATTCTGCCGGGTAAGCAATAATTTGACCACTATGTAGCGCTTGTACCAAATTTTTTAAATCCGAATAAAAACATGCAATCATAATTATTTATCGAAACATTAACAATAAATTCAATATAATAAAAAATTAACCAAATAACTTCAAATTAATCATTTTATTTTGTGGTAAAATAATAAATAATGATAAAAATTAATAAAAATTTATAAACACAAAATACTTAACAATATAATTCTGCATTAAAATTTCACAATAAACCTCTAATATATTAATAAAAGCATTTGCATATTATTTCTCGAAACAAAATTCTGAATCTTCAATCCATATAATAAAATACTGTTTTAACATATTAGGTTTTACCTAATAAACCATCAAGTATATATTTAAATACTTATTTAATTAAAAACTTTAAAATATAAAATATACCTAAATTCCCGTATTTTATTATATACCATTGACAACAAAATTTCACATTAAACAACACATATAAACACTTCCAATAAAATTAAAAATTAATCCAAATATTCATCTAAACATTTTATAAATTATCAAAAAAATAGTTCAAATACAAAACATTAATCATTTATACACCAATAAATAATAAAATTACTAAAAATATTTAAATTATATTATAATATTGCAGAATAATACTTTGAAATAAAATAATTCTTATACAAAATATATATTATTAATACACATCATAATAAATTATCAATATCATATTTAACAAATTATTTTATAATAAAATACAAAAATGCCATTATTAAAAATAATACATCATCCAGATAAAAGATTACGAAAAATAGCTAAACCTGTTACAAAAACTAATAAAAAAATCACAAAGATCACAAATAACATGTTTGAAACTATGTATTTTCATTCAGGAATCGGTTTAGCTGCAACACAAGTAAATATACAAAAACAAATCATTGTTATTGACATTTCTCATAATCAAACACAAAAAATAGTACTAATCAATCCTAAAATACTCACAAAAAACGGAGAAATAAGTATGCAAGAAGGATGTTTATCAATACCAAATAAATATGGTTTGGTTACCAGAGCTAAAGAAATTAAAATTTGTGCTTTGAACAAATATGGTAAATATTTTGAAATAAAAACAAATAATTTACTTTCTATTTGTATACAACATGAAATAGACCATTTGGTAGGAAAATTATTTATTGATTATTTATAACAAATAAAACCTAACTTAACGCTTTATCGTAACATTAATTTTATGGTAAAATACGAAAGTTTTTAAAATCATTCTTTTATTTCCTATGTATAAAATACTACGAATTATATTTGCAGGAACACCACAATTTTCTGCAAATCATTTAAATACATTATTAACAAAATCAAAACACAACATAGTGGGTATCTTTACTAAACCAAATCATTCTTTAAGTCGAACAAAAACATCAAAAAATAATAATGTAAAAAAACTATCAAAAAAATATAATATAAATTTATTTCAACCACATTCATTCCATAAAACAAAAAAATGGGAAAAAATAATAAAAACACTAAATGCAGATATTATGGTGGTAGTATCATACGGATTAATCATACCTAAAAAAATACTCACAATACCTAAATTTGGATGCATTAACATACATGCGTCTTTACTCCCAAAATGGAGAGGAGCTGCTCCAATTCAAAGAGCAATACTTGCAGGAGACAAACAAACAGGAATTACAATTATACAAATGAACTCAAAATTAGACCAAGGAGATATATTGTATAAAAAATTTTGTAATATTAAATACAACGAAACCACTGAATCTTTATATTTAAAACTATCTAATATTGGATCTACTGCCTTACTAAAAGTACTAGAAAAAATTTCAAATAATAAAATTAAACCCACACCACAAAATCATGATCTTTCTACTTATGCAAAAAAAATTCAAAAATCAGAAACTAAAATTAATTGGAATCTTCCCGCATACAAATTAGATAGATACATTCGAGCATTCAACCCTTGGCCAATAAGCTATTTTCTAATAAATGAAAAACGAATTAAAATTTGGGAAGCTACAATTGATAAAAAAATATCTCTAAAAAAACCTGGAACAATCACACATATTAATAAACAAGGAATCCATGTTTCTACTGGACACGAAACACTTATTTTAGTAAGATTACAAACAGAAAACAAAAAACCAACTCACTTCTCTGATATGATGAATTCAAAAAAAAATAAGTGGATATTTATAGGAAATATCTTGCAATAATCTTAAAATAGACATAACTTTAAAAATAAATATTTTCAAACTCTAATAATTTATTTCTTCCTTTCCAAATTTTCCTTCTCGTTTTACTAAAATAAATAAAACAAAAATCAAAAAAACAATTTCAATCAAATATAAAAAAATTCCTTCTTCTTTTACTATATCGTAAAATTCAAATAAAAAAATTAAAAATCCAATACCACAAAAAAATTAAAATAAGACTAATCTAGTCTATCCTAAAAACATAAATTTCATAAAAATAAAATACTTCTCAAAAAACAATAAATTTAAACTTAATAATTATATAAAATTAAAAAATTATAGAATAATATATAAATGGAGCTGGCGGGATTCGAACCCGCGTCCGAAAATCTACAAATATCTAAGGATTTACATGTTTATTCATTACAAACAACTACACTTATACTATTAAGAAATCACAATGATTTGCATTAATAGTTCTCCTAAATAAAATAATAACATTCGTATCTTAGGAAAATACTCATGCATTCTCTTATATTCAAATGACTTTGCTTCCTTAATCTAAAGAGAAAGACAAACAAGAAAAACAAAGGAACCCTTGGTTTTTAATCCAATTATGCTGCTAAAGCAACAGGTTCATATTTTTTATAATTTGCAACTATTTAATTAAGATATTTTACGAGTCCAATCTTACCTCGACATGCCTCATATATTATTCAAATTCCGTCAAATCCATAATCAGCCCCTAAATCTTTATATCAAAATTCATCTAAAAAAATAGAAACTTTTCTTGTATCATATAAATCTAATCTTAAAATCTTTTATTTTGTTTCATAATATAAGCTCTACTTTTTTTCCAATCAAATTCAATTTTACTAAAACGTTTATCATATTTTTTTTTATCTTTTGTAATTCCAAGTTTTACTTTTACTAAAAATCTTTTCCAATACATTGAAATAACAACAATTTTACATCTTTTTCTACTAACACATCCGATTAAATAACTAATTTCATATTTATTTAATAATAACTTACGCTGACGAACAGAATCACAAAAAAAATATAATGCAGATGACCTCTCAGGAGAAAAATTTGCACCTAACAAAAAAACTTCATTTTTTCTAAAAAAAACATAACTATTATTAATAGAAACAGATCCTAGCCGCAATGACTTAATTTCCCATCCTTTCAATAAAATTCCAGCTTCAATTTCTTTTGATATTGAAAATTCTCTATAAATAGACTTGTTTCTAATAATTATTCGAAAATCTTGATTCTTTAATATTTTAATTTCCTCATTAAACAATTAAATATAACAACGAAAATAAACTCATTACTTAAAACTATAAAAAACTATCACAGTTTTATAAAAAAATCTATTAATTCAAAATAGAAACTACAAAAAAATAAATTAAATTTAATATCAGTATAAATTAAAAAAAAAAAAAAACAACAAATAACTGAATTAAAAATCTTACAAATAAAAATTCCAAAACACAACATAAGATAACATAAATTAATTAAAATTTAAAATAAAACTATGAAAATTAGACGCATAAATATTAAAAATGAAACTTAATATAATTTAAAATAATAAATTTGTCCATACAAAATTAAAATAAAATACACTATTATCACATAAAACTTCTATTCATATAATTTTATAAAATAAAAACATTTCCATAAAAAATTCTTCATACGTTTTTCTTGAATCCTTACTAATTTAATTTTATAATATTTACAATCACATATACAAAATAATTTAACAAAGAGAAAATATTATGATAAACGAAAAAAAAGAAAATGAAACACAAGCAAACTCTCAAGAAAACAAAAAACAAGAAACACAACAAAATAAAGAAACTAAAAACATAAAAAATACAGAAAATAATGAAAATCTAAAAAACATAGAACGAATCCTGGAATTAAAAATAGCTTTAAAAAAAGAAAAAGACAACCTACTTCGCGCAAAAGCAGAAATCGAAAACATACGAAGAAGAAGCGAAAAACATATAAGCAATGCACATAAATTTGCATTAGAGAATTTCACAACACAATTACTGCCTGTAATTGATAATTTAGAACGAGCATTAGAAATATCAAATACATCTATTAATAATAACAAAAAATCCCATTATGACATAGAAGGAATAAAATTAACATTAAAATCACTTCTAGATGTTGTAAAAAGATTTGGATTAGAATCCGTTGAAAAAATTAATATACCTTTCGATCCAGATATTCATCAAGCAATGACTATGATAGAATCCGAAAAACATGAACCAAACAAAGTGATTATGATGATACAAAAAGGTTATATACTTAATGGAAGATTAATTAGACCAGCTATGGTAGCTGTATCAAAAAAATTAAAAAAATAATCTTTTGTGAATTACCAATGTATAGGTTGTATACCTTGCTTCTGTAATAAAAAATTAGATTTAGAAAAATGTCTACAACCAAAAAATCCTTTATTAACAGAAAAAGGAGAAGGGTGAGAACTCTTTAGTATATAATGGCGATTACAATCAATAATTTTTTCTTTTTTTTTCGCTTGCAATCCCCACAATAAAAATATTATCCCCTTTCTATACACATTAAGTATCTTCACAATTTTATCAGTAAAAATTTCCCACCCTAAATTTGCATGAGAATACGCTTTTCCATGTTCCACAGTTAATATAGTGTTTAATAATAAAACTCCTTGATTTGCCCAATTCGATAAACATCCACATTTCGGAATTACAAAATCAGGAATATCTCTACACAATTCTTTATAAATATTTAATAAAGAAGGAGGAGGAAAAACACCAGGATTTACAGAAAAAGAAAGACCATCTGCTTGATTAAAATTATGATAAGGATCTTGTCCAAAAATAACAATCTTAACATTCATTAAATCCGTTAACCACAAAGCCCTAAATATATTTTTTTTCTCTGGATATATGACTACCCCTAATTTATATCTTTCGTTAAGAAAAGAAAAAATTTTTTGAAAATAAAGTAATTTTTTTTCATGTGAAAGAACATCACGCCAAGTTAAAATATTGTTCAAAAAAATATCCCAAAATATGTTATAAAAAATAATATCTCATATTATACTATAATTTTATAATCATAATTTCATTAATTTTCATTATCAAATTTCAATACAAAAAATAAATACAAAAATCAAAAATTACCTTTTAATAAAATATAAAATTTTTATCAACATCACAATACATATTTCTTTATTATATTTATAAATAATTACACAATAAATACAAAATCATTTTGTATCAAAATAAATCAATAAATAAACTAAACGATTAAACCAAAACCTTATATAAAATAATTACATCTAACAATATATCAGTTTCTAATTTCCTCAAAATTTAGAATATTTTATCTATATGTTAAACACAAAAATAAACTGAACAAAAACCATCATTTAAAAACATCATAAAATATGATAAATTTATCACAATAACTTTCACATAAAACTTTTAAAAAATAAAAATTTTATAATATATAAAATGTACAAAAACAAAATTTAAACATAAAATCAAATCTTATAATTAACATATTCAAAAAACATTATTAAACAAATATACGTATATTAAAAAACAAAATTAAATCACATAAACAAAATAATACATCAAAATAAATACAAAAACATGTACAAAATACAATCATTAAACACTTTTTCCATAAACGCACTAGCAAAAAATGTAGTTACTGCAAACTCAGAATTAGAATTATTCAAGTTATGGAACGAAACAAAAAAAAACAAACAATTCAGCTTAATTTTAGGTAAAGGAAGCAATATTTTATTTTTAGAAAACTTTCTTGGAACTATTATACTAAATAGAATAAAAGGAATCATAATACGTGAAAAAAAAACATCATGGAATATACATTCCAATTCCGGAGAAACATGGCATAATTTAGTAAAACATACCATATACAATAACATACCAGGATTAGAAAATATGGCACTAATTCCTGGTTGTGTAGGGTCTGCTCCAATTCAAAATATAGGAGCTTACGGAATTGAATTTCATGAAATATGTCAATATATAGACATAATAGAACTAAAAACAGGAAAAAAAATCCGATTAAACGCATACAAATGCAAATTTGGTTATCGTACAAGTATCTTTCAAAAAAATAATTTTACAAAAAAATACGCAATTACAGCAGTCGGAATACGTCTAAAAAAAAACTGGAAACCAATACTTACACATAACGAATTAAAAAAACACCTAAATAAAAAAACTATAACACCAAAAAACATCTATAATACAATTTGCAAAATACGAAAAAATAAATTTCCAAATTTATTATCATTAGGAAACGCAGGAAGTTTTTTTAAAAATCCTATTATTAATAAAAAACTAGCCCAAGCAATAATAAAAAAACACCCAAATATACCATATTACATTCAAAAAAATAAAAAAATAAAATTTTTAGCAGCTTGGATTATTGAAAATTGTGGATTAAAAGGATTCCGTTTAAAAAACGCAGCAGTTTACAAAAAACATGCATCCATTCTTGTCAATACTGGAAATGCTGATGGAAAAAATATTATTGAATTAGCAAAATATATTCAAAGAAAAGTTAAAAAAAAATTTTCCTTGAAATTAAAACTAGAAGTACAATTAATTTATAATTATAAAAAAAATAATATATTTATATAATATTCAAAAAAAACATAATCTACTTACTATAAAACCTATATAAATGTCACAAAATTTTCTAAATAAAAAAATTATATTAAACAATTTGTTCCAAAAAAAATTAATTATTCTCCCTATCATTAATTCCACTAATCAATATTTATTAGATAAAATACAAACTTTACAATTGGGATATGCTTGTATAGCTGAACATCAAACACATGGGAGAGGAAAATATGGAAGAAAATGGATATCATCATATGGAAAAGATTTATGTTTATCTCTTTATTGGCATTTGAATAAAAAAATCAAAAAAACTGAATATTTAAGTATAATAGTTAGTCTTATAACAAAAAACATATTAAAAAAATTAGGAATCAATGAAATAAAAATAAAATGGCCAAACGATCTTTATTTACATAATAAAAAACTTGCAGGTATATTAATCGAATGTTATAACAACACCAAAAACACAACAGACATTATAATTGGAATCGGAATTAATGTTAATATAAAAAAAAATATTAAAAATTATATTTTTCAAAAAAATTGGATTAACCTTCAAGAAACAGGAATAAAAATCGATAGGAACATATTAGCCGCAAAACTCATAAATATTCTTCGAATAGAATTACAACAATTTGAAAAAAAATATAAAAATTTTTCTTTCATAAATCAAATAAATCAAACTTAAATATTTAAAATTATACATTTATTATTCAAAACATTTAAATTGAAAAATAAAAATTACTTATTAAATTATATTAACTAAAATACAATTGATTAAATCTCGTAAAACATGTAAAATATAAGATTAATAAGTTGAATATTTGCATAATTGTACAATTGCATTCAAAAAAATTTCCAATACAGAAATCTTTATAATACATAAATAACCTATCAAAATACTGAAACTAAAATTGAAAATTTTACAAAACACAAAAATATTATCAATAAAATTTATACTGCAATTGTTTTGCCAACATAGCTCAATTGGTAGAGCAACTGATTTGTAATCAGTAAGTTGAAGGTTCAATTCCTTTTGTTGGCAAAATTGTATTTTATTTGATATTAATACAAACGGTGGGGTTCCCGAGTGGCTAAAGGGAGCAGACTGTAAATCTGATGTTATAATAAACTTCGAAGGTTCGAATCCTTCCCCCACCAAAAACAAAATTATAAATCTTGAAAAATACTATTTAATACACAAAAAGCGGGTGTCGTATAATGGCTATTACATTAGCCTTCCAAGCTAATAATATGGGTTCAATTCCCATTACCCGCTCCAAAAAATTCAACAAATAAATTGCTGATATAGCTCAGTTGGTTTTAGAGCACACCCTTGGTAAGGGTGAGGTCGGCAGTTCGAATCTGCCTATCAGCATATTGATGTAAAAACAATCAAAAAAATTACATCATAATACCCATTTAATATCTTACAGCATAAAACTAATGTAATTTCTAAAAAAGCTTTTCATAATAAGAATAAAAAATTTCATCAAAATTTAAAAACTAACTTTAAACTAATATAATTCATTTTCCTTCAAAACCACAAAATAAAACTCGACTTTATTTTAAAAAAATTTGAAATTCTATTTCAATCAATACAATTAAATCAACAATAAACATATAAACCAAATAATTATACTAATAAATTATGAAATAAAACTTTAAATTTCTAAAATAACTAATATTATAAACTTTAAAATAAGAATATAAAATCAAAAAACATCTACAAAATACAAAATTTTATAAAAATATCTTTTTTGATAAATACAAATAAATTTGTATTTATCTTAAATTGCCGATAATAGGAATTGAACCCATCTCTTCGTATTACGAATACGCTGCTTTATCAACTAAGCTATATCGGCGAAATCTAATAATTTAAAATTAAAATAAAATAACTAATATTTATACAAAAAAATAATATAAAAAATAAAAAATATACTCATAAAAATAACTTTTACTAAAATAAACAATTTTAATTCATATTTGATACAAAATTTTTAAATATATAACTGTAATATTATAAACCAAAACAAATTAAACAAATTTTAAAAATTAAAATACATTACATAAAATAAAAATTAAAAATTTATTAAAATTATATTTAATATATTAATATTAAACACATTTAAAAACTTTAAAATTATCATTTTCTATTCCACAAATACAAACTAATAATTTTCAATAACTAATGTAACACATCAAAAAACAAAACGATACTAAATTCTTTCAAATTAAATTCACAAATATCAAACTAAAAATATTGTAAAACAATAATTAAAAATATCTTATTGCATTCTTAATAATCTTCATATAATATTATTCATATTTTCAATCATAAAATATATTGATTTTGAAAAATAAAGTACTTTATTAAATAATAAATAAAAACAAAATAAAAGAAACAAAGGAAAAAATAATGGATTTTAAATTACCTGTTTTACCTTACGATTATGATGATTTAGAACCTTTTTTAGACAAAGAAACCATGAAAATTCATCATACTAAACATCACCAAACTTATATTAATAATACCAATTCTGCAAAAAAAAACTTTCCTCTATTAAATAAATTAAATATAGAAAATTTAGTAAAAAAACTAAACATAATCCCTGAAAAAAATGAAAAAATTTTCTTACAAAATAATGCAGGAGGACACCTAAACCATAGCTTATTTTGGAAGTTTTTAAAAAAAAATACACCAATAAATGTTACATTAAAATTCGAAATAGAAAAAAATTTTGATAGCATAAATAATTTCAAAAACATTTTTGAAAAAACTGCAATGAATCATTTTGGTTCAGGGTGGGTATGGATAATAAAAAAAAATAACAAATTAAAAATAATATCTACTATTAATCAAAACAATCCACTCATGGGAAAAGAAATTTCTGGACACTCAGGATATCCAATTTTAGGATTAGATTTATGGGAACACGCATATTATTTAAAATACCAAAACAGAAAAATAGAATACATAAAAGCGTTTTGGAATATAATTAATTGGGAAGAAGTAGAAAAACAATTTAATAATGTCTAAAATTTTATTACTTTATATAAAATTTATTCTTTATTACGTTTATATTTTAAATAAATAAAATGAATTATACACTTAACTGCAAAACAACTAAAAATTAATTTTATAACTAATTTTAATTATATGAAAACTTTTTCAATAAAATCAAATAATATAAAACGTAATTGGTACTATGTAGATGCAACAGGAAAAACATTGGGAAGATTATCCAGTAAACTGGCGCATTATCTACGGGGAAAACATAAAGTGGAATATACTCCACACATAGACACAGGAGATTATCTTATAGTATTAAATGCAAAAAAAATTTATATTTCAGGAAAAAAGCGTAAAAACAAAATATATTTTTATCATACTGGATACGTCGGTGGTATAAAAAAAAGAACATTTCAAGAAATGATAACTAAAAATCCAAAAAAAATTATAGAAATAGCAGTAAAGGGCATGTTACCAAGAGGTGTATTAGGTCGAATTATGTTTAAAAAACTTAAAATATATGAAAATAACAAACATGCTCATAAAGCACAAAAACCGAAACTTATTAATTTTACATAAATATTATCCGAAAAAATGAATACTAAGCAATATTATTATGGAACCGGAAGAAGAAAAAGTTCTTCAGCTAGAGTTTTTATAAAAAAAGGAATCGGAAATATACTGATAAATAAAAAAAAATTAACTCTATACTTCAAAAAAGAAACTTCCAGAATGATAGTTTGTCAACCTATAAAACAACTAAACATAAAAAATTTAGATTTATATATTACTGTAAAAGGGGGGGGTACTTCTGGACAAGCGGGGGCAATTCGGCACGGAATAACTAGAGCTTTAATAAAATATGACAAACAATTTTATATAGACTTAAAAAAAATGGGATTCATTACAAGAGATGCACGAAAAGTAGAAAGAAAAAAAGTAGGTTTACATAAATCCCGTAAACATCCACAATTCTCAAAAAGATAAAAATTCATAAAATATATTAAAACAAAAACACAAAATATATTAAACACACAAAACACAAAAACTTTATTTGTGAAGTTACTTTTTAAAAAATAATAAAGGAAACAAATACTGTTCTGCCTCCGAAATAATTACTTCAATATACTCATTATTTAAATTCTTTATCATCTTATATAAATACAAATCTTTATTTGCACCCCTATTCCAAGAATTACCATACCAAGATAAAATAAGAGAATTAATAGACTTATTTTGAATATTTTTATCCCAATTAATTTTTCTAGATTTTCTATCAAAACAAGATGATAACCAAACTTCTGCTAAATCATATACTAAAAACAAAGGTGTAATTATACCACGTTGATATCCCAATAAAAAAGGAACCAATAACTCTTTTGCTTCATTACAAGATAAAGAACGAAAAACCCACTTTTTATTTACCCCAAATAATCTACTTTCTCCAACTCCCCCAGATGCACAATAAACTAAATGTTCCAACCATAACAATAAAATATCTTTCAAAGTAAGTTTTTTCGGTTTCCAACGAAGCAAACCATTTTCTCGAACAAAAGGCAAAAACCCAATAATTTTAAAATTAAAAATATCTAAATTAATTTCTAACGTTTTAGGAATTGTTAATTTATATTTTTGTATTTTCTTAGCTAAGAATAACATATTAGCATACTGTTTTTCCCAATAAACCTTTCCAAAAGAATTATATGGCAACATACCAATACCATTTGCTACTTCATAAATAAAATTACCATTTTTACCATTAAGCAAAGAAAATAATAAATAATCATTTAATTTATAACGAGTTAAATAATCCACAAAAAAAGATTCATATTTCTGAAACTTAAAAAAATTCCCATAAAAAATTGATAATCTTTCTTTAAACCAAGCTCTAATTGGATGCGAATAAAAATATTGTAATGAACTAAAAGGTATAATTAAACTATTCGAAACACATATATCTTGAAAGAATACACTTCTATTTTTTTTCTCCTTATTCTTTTTTTTTATAAATACATCTTTATATTCTTTTTTAAATTCTTTATATGAAAATTCCTTTTCTATCATATAAGAAACATTCATATGTATATGACATAAATGTCTCTTAACGTGAAAAATAGAAATTTTCTCATCTACATTTTCATCACCAGAAAGACAAAAATTATAAGAAATATATTCAAGTAATTCATTAACTATCACAGAAGGATAAGAATAAGATACACCATAAAAATTTTCCGTACAACTAATATACAAAAATTTTTCCGCCCCTAAAATTAAATTTAAAAAAAAATAACGATCACTTTTTTTTTCAAAAAAATCACCACACCTCATATTACCTTTCATTAAATCAAAATTAACCAACAATGATTTTTTGGGATACATTATTTCATTAATACCAATCAAATAAATAACTTTAAAAGAAAACGAAAAATTAGAAAATAACGAACAAAAATTAATACCTCCACCCAAGAACTTCTGATACACTTTACCATCATTTAACCGATTCACTAATTCATCATATATCAATTCTATCGATATTGGTTTGTTATATTTTACTATTAAACCAGAATATAATATATCATTCCAATACCCTTTTAATACAATAAAATATTTTTCTACATCAGAGTTAAAACAAAAAAAATCATGTGTTATTTTAAAAAAAAAACTTTCCCACTCTTCTAACATTCTTTTACGAAACAAATACTTACGCCAATAATTTAATTTAAATATAAATTTTGACAAACAACCAATCAACTCTAAATCTTCCCCTCTACATTGGGAATATGGATAAATACCATCCCAACTACATTGAATATTATCTATAGAATAACCTAACAACATTCTATTTAAACCAAACTCCCACGTATTTTTATTAAAAACAGGTAACATTAATTCATTATAAATATCATTATTAATTCCCCACCGAATCCCAGATTCGAAAACCCAATGACGAATTAAATCAATATCATCTAATTTAATGGAAAAATTATCTGCTATACACGACAACTCTAACAATTCTAAAACACTTTCAGCAATACATTCACTGTTTGGCAATCTTAATAATTTTAAAAATGCAAAAAATATTGAATGCGCATACTCAATTTTTTGATCGGATATAGAATAAGGAATACAATATTGTGAATCAACATTGTTAAAAATTTTTTCGATTTCAGAAATATATAAATTAATATCAGGTGCCATTACCAATATATCTTCAGGTCGTAATTTTGAATCATTTAACATCATATTCAACAATGTATTGTATAAAACTTCTATTTCTTTTTGTATATTATAACAAATATGCAAATTGAACGAATGATCTTTTCTAGATAAAATACGTTTTTTTATGTTATCAGATTTAACTTTTTCATTATTCTTAAAAAACTTTTCTTCACTATAATTTTGATCAATAAATATATCATTTTTAATGATAGAAAGAATACTAGTATTATCCTCTAATTCCTGCAACAAATCTATTTTATGAAAATGACGTAATGTTGAAAACAACAAAGTTAGACATTCTTTTCTTAGCTTTTTCCATGAAAATAAAAAAAAATTTTTTAATTTTCTTTTTGTATAAAAATCATATTTTAATAAACTATATTGTATTTTCTGATGATCAAAATAAAAACAATCACAACATATATTATCAAAATCAAAAAATTCTCTACCAAAATCTTCAAACTCAACACAAACACATGGATCAATAAATAGTAAATGAATATCAATATAATAACTAATATCACGCAAATATGATAAAATTAACCCAGAGGGAATTCCAAAAACAAAAATTCTTTTCGGAATTTTAGAAGATTTTTTAAACTTTTTTCCTAAAACTGAAGTAAACTTTTTATAAAAATTAGCAATATGAAATACCGAATCCCCAAGACTTTTTGTTATTTTAATTACTTCTCTCCATAATAAAGCTTGCCAATTTTGATAAATACTACTTATCCCATCAACTAATTCACCTTTTTCCCAAACTACTAACCAATCAGGTCTAAATATCATATATTTATTAAATAATAAAGCCATTTTTTTAGAAAACTGAAAACATTTATATTCATCTTGATTCATACATAAATATGTACTAAATATAGAATGTTCCTTTTTTTCAAATAAACACGATAATATCTTCATAATTTTCCAAGTTAACATTGTATATGAAAAAGAACGATAAGAAATAACATTTTCAGAAAAAATATAAGAACATAATTTCCAAACAAAATCATTTGCTGAATAACACTTAATATTACCAAAAACACCAAAATATTTGGATAACATTAATTTAACCCATTTTTCCGTTTTATTATCTTCTATTAAAAAAATTTCAGACTGAAAAAAATTACACGATAAATCATTTTTTATAATTTCTATTACAATATTCAAAAATATATCTAATTTATTAACTCTATATACAAAAAACATTCTTCATAATACCTAATTTAAAATTAAAGTTACAAAATACATTAAATTTTTTAAATTTAAAATGCACACCATTAATTTAAATAACTTAAAATTAAAAAACATTGCAAACAACATAAAATCCTAATAAATACATCATTTAACTTATTCAAGAATATAAAATTTTCATTTAACAAAAATTCCTAATTTATTAAACTATATAAGATATAATTTTATTCAAAAACATAAAACATAATCTAAAATTAAATTACATTTAAATTATTAAAACAAAATCTTTTTATTATATAAATTTCAAAAAAATAATTTCATATTCTATTAAAAAATATTTTAATTATAAAATATATTAATTTTAATTAAAACAATATTTATATAATACATTATCAATTATTACATCGCATGAAATTTATTCAAAAATAATATTTCTCAACACACAAATTTAATATATGATAAAATTTAAAATAAACCAACAATCGATAAACAAATAATAATCAAAATAAATAACGTATTCTAATATTCATATATCAAAACGATTAAAACATTTTATAAAATATAAACAAGCTCACAAATTCTTAAAAATCTTATTTTCAATATTAAAAATATATTTTCAATTTTAATTAATCTACAACACGATAACATAAATTTATATTATAAATATCAAACAAATAACATGATAATATAAATTATATTTTATAAAATATATAATATATACTCACATAAATATTAAAACATAAAAAATCAATACAAAACTTAATATAAAATCACACAGAAAAAACCCTGTAACATAAAATTATTTACAATAATTAACACAATAATGTTAAACTAAACGTATCTTCCATATCACCTAAACAATATTAAATTAAAATTATTAATATTACTAAAAAACCTTTTATAATTTGAGACTTACCATGAAAATAATAAAAATGAAAGATTTAAATCTGTCAAAAAAACGTGTTTTAATTCGTTCTGATTTAAATGTTCCAATGAATCCAAAAGGCAAAATAACATCCGATATTAGAATTCGCGCAGCATTGCCAACAATTAAAATAGCGTTAGAAAAAAAAGCAAAAGTACTCTTATTAGCGCATTTAGGATCTCCAAAAGAAGGAAAAGAAGATAAAAATTACTCATTAAAACCAATTGTAGCATGGTTTAAAAATAACCTTCCTAATATTTCAATACATTTAATTAAGAATTATTTAAATCAATCAATAAAACTAAATGAAGGTGAATTAATCATATTAGAAAATGTTCGTTTCAACAAAGGAGAAAAAAAAAACGACGATTCCTTATCTAAAAAATACGCATCATTATGCGATATATTCGTCATGGATGCATTTGGCGCGGCGCACAGAAAACACAGTTCCACATATGGAATTATCAAATTTGCTCCTATTTCTTGTGCTGGACCACTTTTATGTAAAGAATTAAATTATTTAAAAAAAGCAATTTACAATCCTAAAAAACCAATTATCGCTGTTGTTGGAGGATCAAAAATCTCTACAAAATTAAATTTATTACACTTTTTATCAAAAAAAGTTGATAAATTAATTGTAGGAGGGGGAATTGCTAATACATGCATAGCGGCGCACGGGTACAATATTGGAATATCAATATATGAAAAAAATTCTATTCATGATGCTAAAAAATTATTAAAAAATAATAATATTGTTATTCCAATGGATGTTAGTGTATCTAAAAACAAAAAAGAAATCACAATAAATAAAATACAAAAATCTATTCATAATATTCAAAACAATGAAAAAATTCTTGATATAGGAAACCAATCAATAATTCAATTAGAAAATATCATAAAAAATGCAAAAACTATAATATGGAATGGACCAATAGGATTATTTGAACACATTGATTATCAAAAAGGAACAAAAAAATTATGTCAAGCTATCGCAAATAATAAGAATGCATTTTCCATAGCAGGTGGGGGAGATACATTATCTGCTATCGAAATGTTTAATATTACTAAAAACATATCATACATGTCTACAGGTGGAGGTGCATTTCTTGAATTTCTTACTGGAAATATACTTCCAACAATACATGAACTTTCTCTAAAGTACAAAAAACTACATAAAAATGATATTTAAAAACTATTAAATAATTAACTCTATATAAAATAAAAAACTACTAATTTAGCATTAAAGCTAACATTAATTTAGGATAAACAATATGAACAAAATTATAAATAAAATTTCATCAGGAGTTATTTTTGGAAAAGATATTCAAAAATTATTTTGTATCGCAAAAAAAAACAATTTTGCCATTCCCGCTATTAATTGCATAGGAACAGATTCCATAAACGCTGTATTAGAAGCTTCATGCAAAGCAAATTCCCCTATTATTATACAATTTTCCCATGGAGGCTCTTCATTTATAGCTGGAAAAGGGTTAAATATTTCAAAAACACACACTCCTTCTATAATAGGAGCTGTTTCTGGGGCATTACATATACACAACATTGCAAAATATTACAATATCCCAGTTATCATACATACTGATCATTGTACAAAAGAAAATTTACCTTGGATTGATGGTTTATTACAAAAAAGCAAAAAACACTTCAAAAATTCCGGAAAACCATTATTTTCATCACATATGCTTGATTTATCAAGCGAAACATTAGAGAATAATATAAAAATTAGCAAAAAATATTTCAAAAAAATGAAAAAAATAAATATAGCTTTAGAGATAGAACTAGGATGCACAGGAGGAGAAGAAGATGGAATAGATAACACGAAAATAAATCAATCTGAATTATACACTAATCCAGAAGACGTAATTTACGCGTATAAAAAACTAAATAAAATTAATCAACATTTTACTATCGCTGCTTCTTTTGGAAATGTACATGGAGTTTATAATAATAAAAATATAAAATTATTACCAAAAATTTTAAAAAAATCACAAAAACATATTTCTAAAATGCTAAAATTACCAAACAAATCTGTAAACTTTGTATTTCATGGAAGTTCAGGTTCTACCATTCAAGAAATCCAAGAAGCAATAAGTTATGGAGTTGTCAAAATGAATATTGATACTGACATACAATGGGCAACTTGGCAAGGAATACTTAACTATTATAAAAATAACAAAAATTTTTTAAAAAAACAAATAGGAAATGATTTAGATGCAAACAAACCGAATAAAAAATTCTACGATCCTCGTACTTGGATAAGATTTAGTCAACTTTCTATAATAAATAGATTAAATATAGCATTTAAAGAAACAAATTCTATAAATTCTATGAATGTTATTAATAAATATTAAATTTCTTTATAAAAATTACACTTATACTACTTAAATATTACAAATATAAAAAATAAAAATAGTTAAATCAATTATTTTGTAAAAAATTACATTACATATTAAAATAAAAATTTTTATTACAAAATTACAAAATTAAAAAAATGATTTATCCACATAAAAACTGTTTGTAAAAACTATATAACAAACACAATATCATAAATTTTCGAAAAATTTTTACAATTTCAAATTATTCGTTAAAATCAATAAGCTCTCAAAAACATAACAATGTTATCTAAAGTAAAAATCTTTTTTACAATTTCATAATATATTTATAAAAATCATTCTTAAAATTTAATCAACAATGAAACACAAAAAAAATCACTAACCCAAATTAAATTAAATCAACAAATGAAAATCTATAAAAATACATTTAAAATATAAAATACATGTTTTATATAACTTTAAATTCAAAATATTAAATAACAACGATACTTCATACCAAAATATAATTTATAACAAAAATTAAATTCATAATTTTAAAAATACATAAAAACAAAATTCGAAAAATATTACAAAATTTTATTATAATACTATGAAAATATATTTTATAATATACTATAAATTTTAATAAATTTTTATAAATTTTTCATTAATAAAAAAATTCTCCATAATGTAAAAAAATATACAGCAAAATTTTATTTTAAATATTTATTTAATTTCATTTTTATATAAAACAAAACAACATTTTCTCACATATTATAAATATAATCTAATTTTTACAATCAAACAAATTAAAAATTATAAAAATAAAAAACAAAAAAATCTAATATTTTATATTTCCCCATAAAAACACTTTCATTTTCAAAATATATAGCAAAATAATTTTAAAATACACTTACAATTTTATTTTATTAAAACCCTTTCCAAATATTTTAAAAAATACATTAAACATTACTCAAAATTTGTTTAATTAAAATTCAATTTTAAAAATACATAAAAACAAATTTTATACCAATATCATATATAATAAACAAAATATATAACATATATAAAAATTCTACAAATATAAAATAGTTTTAATTAAATTAAATACTTACTACTTAATTTAAGTATTCACAATATATTTTAATTATATTAAAACTTTTTAATAAACACCATTATCAATATCTCACATATAATTTCAGAAAAAAATGAAAAAACAAAAAATATTTATATCACACAAACAATTAAAAATTATTTCCTATCTTATAATGTTTTCATCTATGATATTAATCATCCCGTTACATTTATTATCTTGCTTTATTTCCGGTTTTTTAATTTATGAAATTATTAATTCTATTACATTCTATTTTAAATTTTTTGTTAATACTAGATATACAAAATTAATAATCATAATTTTTATTTTTTCAACAATTGTTTCCACTATGACGATAGGAATAATAAATGTCATACACTTTTTACAAACAGATATTCAACATGAAAATAATATTTCTGCAAAAATAAATAATATTTTTACTAATATAAAAACCCACATTCCAAACTTTCTTTTTCCTTTTTTTCCTGAAAATGAAATAGAACTAAAAAATCAAATTCTTAATTTAATTGAATCTAATTTAATAACTATTAAAAATATGGGAAGTGTATTTTTACACGAATTAATTATGACTTTTATTGGATTAATTATCGGCATAATTATTACACTTAATAAACCTTCTAAAAAAAAAACATATTTTATTAAACAATTACTGCAACGTTTATACTATTTATCTGTAGCATTTAAAAATATCGTCTTTGCCCAAACCACAATATCATTAATAAATACCATTTTAACATCAATGATTATTTTAATAATATTCCCCTTATTTAAAACATATTTACCTTACAAAAAAACACTCATCACACTTACATTTATATTTGGACTTCTTCCAATAATCGGAAATTTAATCTCAAATTTCATTATTACCATATCAGCACTATCAATTTCTCTTAATACAGCAGGGACCATGATTTTATATTTAGTGTTAATTCATAAATTAGAATATTTTTTAAACGCAAAAATTATTGGAAATCAAATACAAGCTAAATCATGGGAATTATTATTTATAATGTTATTATTCGACGCTATATTTGGTTTAGAAGGGTTAATAATAGCACCAATTTACTATGCTTATTTAAAAATAGAATTAAAAAAACAAAATTTAATTTAATAAAACCAAAACAACTATATGTTATATAATAAATAATATAAAAAAAATAATTTACTTTATAAAATATCACTCATAAATTATATAAAATTATTTTTCATAAAAAGAAATAATTTCTAATACATTTAGAATTTTAAAACAATAAAATATAATTTTATCACAGAAATTATAAAATATGCTTTAATAAAAAATTCATAATATTTTTCAAATTTTGATATTACTCAAATTAACAAATTTTACAATAAATACCATTTATTTAACTATATAAAACATCCATTCTAAAATATTTTAGATTTTCTTATTAATTTATACAATTAAAATTAATAATTTATTTTATTATATCAAAATAACTATTAAATTAAAAAATATAAAACATTTTATTTAAAAAATAATTATTTAATACAAAATACAACTAATTAAATTAACATAAATATACAAATTTATTGTAACATTCATATATAAAATACAAATAAACACTCTTAATCTTCATAAATACAAAGTGAAAAATAAAAAAAATAAAATACAAAAAATAAAAATAAAAATTAATAATCAAATAAATACTATATTAAATTAATTCAAATATAATGCAAAATAATTCAAATTACTAATATACTAAAACATAAAAAAATCATAAACATATTAAAACTATACCCAATTCTTTAATACTTATAAAATTTTTTATAAAAACTTATTAATATCAAAACTAAACAAAAACAAAACGTAATAAACTTAATATAAAACACAAAAAATCCAAAACAAAACACATTATTAAAAATAATAAAAAACAAATTATTTTTTATTACTACATATGATAACTTAAATTTAATTTTTTAATCTAACGAAAAAAACTAATGTTTTTTTTAATTCTTTCAATAAGACCACTAATTCTAACTGTTTTTCTTCGAATAGCATACCGCAAAATATTATTAGTCCCATATATAGTTAAACATTTTTTAGAACGAGTAACAGCAGTATACAATAATTCTCGTGTTAATAACGGTGTAACAAAATTAGGTAAAACTAATATAACATTATCAAATTCTAATCCTTGTGATTTATGTACTGTTGTAACAAAAGCTGTCTCATGTTTTGGTAAAATACTATAACTAACTTTTTTTATTTTTTTATTAGATAAAAGAAAATACACCTCAAAATCTTCTTTTTCTAAAGATTTAGACAATACTATTCCAATATCCCCATTATATAATCCTAAAAGAGGTGTATTTTTTAAAATCATAATTGGTCTTCCTATATAATTATCACATAAGCCATATTTTTGATATGAAATAAATCCTAGTTTACATAAAAGTTGTTCAAGATGCATATTCAAATCAAACATTCCAAACGGACCTTTTTTTAATACACATAATAAACGAATTTTATTAAATAAAGTTAAAATAATCTTTGGGTCATCAAATTTATGAATTCGAAACAAATACTCTTTATAAACACTTATAGAAAAATTTAGCATATTTTCATATATATTTAAATTTTCCATAAAACAATAATGAACATTCTTTAATGCATTATTTTTTAACAACATCAAAACAGTAGAATAATCCCCATTTTTAATATAATTTGCTAATTTAGCAATACCAGAAGATTCATCAAATCGATAATTTCTTTGTAAAAAACAAATACTATCAGAAAAACCAAAATACCTTTTTTTTTTATTACAAGATATATCAAAACCCGTTAATTCACATAATTCTTTACTTCTTTTGAAACTATAACCAAAATTATAGATTTGACAAATATCTTTTAACACAGATCCTATACCTATTGCAGGTAATTGATATCTATCTCCTAAAAAAATTACTCTTATTTTTGATGATAAAGAAGAAATAATAATACTCATCATATTTAAATCAATCATAGAAATTTCATCAATAATTAAAACATCAATATCTACAAAGTTAATATTACTATAAAACAATTTTTCATGAAAAATTCTTTTCATATTAAATAAAGAATGTAAAGTTATTCCAATATTCGGAAAAAATTTTTTTTGTTCATTATCCAAATTTAAAGTATGTATAAAATAATAAAGAGATTCACCCATTTTTAATGCAGCTTTTGCTGTAGGAGCTGACATTACAATTCGTAATGGAGAAAAAAAATATAACAATATCATTAATAACTTTGCAATTATTGCAGTTTTTCCAGTTCCAGGTCCACCACATATTAACGATACTCTATGAGTAACTGCAACTGCTGCTGCAACTTTTTGCCAATCAACAAATTTTACACAAACATCGTTTTGAGGAAAATACTTATTTAATAAAATTGATAACTCAACTTTCTTTTTAAAATCAAACATAACATTTGACTGACTGAAAAAATCAGCAACCATACATTCATTTTTCCAAATACGATATAAATAAAGTTTTTCATTATCTAAAATTAGGGGAGTTATAATATCCATTCCATTACTAACTATAGAGGATGAAAACAATACCGTCTTCCATTCTTTGATAGAAAAAACCCCAGATTTTTTCCACATTTTTTCCGATAAATCCAAAAAATCCCCTTCAAAAATATACTCAGGTGTTAAAAAACGTATAGGAAAACAAACATGGCCTTTACCCTGATACATACTGACGCAAAAAGAAGCCAACATTAACGCGTTTTTTTCTTTTTTTGTGGAACATAAATATTTTGTTAACATTTTAGCAAAAAAAATATCTAACGAACGACACAAACCTAATTCTTCTGCCGCAAAAAAAAATTTTTCCATTGTAATATCATTACATTTTAATAAAATTTAAACATAAAAATGCAAAAACTAATATTATTCTACATAAAATGTAAACTTATACACTTTATTATATTCTAACAAAACAAATTATCTAATTTATCAATTAAATTTATATTTGGACAACAATAATATACACCACAACCCATAAACTTCCTATTCATACCTCGCAAAAACAAATAATATATTCCTCCAAAATTATGAATATAATCGTAATTTAATAATTTTATTTTCAAAAATCGATGTAAAGCTATAGAATATATTTGATATTGCAAATCAAACTTATGATTAATCATAGCTTCCTCCATGTTCTTAGTATTATAATCAACATATTCATTTCCTAACCAAATTGATTTATAATCCAATAAATAATAACGATTATTCCAAAAAAACACTAAATCAATAGATCCATTTAACATACCATGAATATGAAAAAAATCAATTTTTGGACGACGATTAGACAAAATATCATAACGTTTACAAATATCATCAAAATCAGAAGATTTAACTATATTTTTAACAGATAAATAAAATTCCAATTCAGATTTTTTTACATCTGAAGATATAGAAGATAAAGATAATGATTTTCCATCTAAAGGGTAATAAATAATATCTTTTATCCATTTTATTAATATAGGAAGCCAAATCATATCAATATTATATCTAATCATTTTTTTACACAACCACTCTTTATTTAAAGAACAAGTAAAATCTAAACACTCAAAAACATCATGTAAAAATATCCCTGATAATCTTCCTTTTGGAAAAGTAAATGAATTTAATAATTTTTTGGATTTTTCTTTATCATCGTTTTTTATACAAAAATGTAAATTCAATTTTTGTAAATTATTTTTCACATGTAAACGATCATTACAAATCAAATTAGAATAATTTGTTATAAACCATTTATTATAATTCAATTCTGAAATTTTATTTAAAACATTAATATTTTTATTTTCCCCTAAAAAAGTAAATTTTTTTCCAACAGAAAATAAAAAATCTTTTCTCAATCCAAAAAATCTCTTATTAGATATCAATCTAACATATGAAAAAGTTATATTTTTATTAGATTCTTTTTCTAATAACATTAAACTTTTGTGAAGAAAATCAAAATCCCCATATTTACCCTTTTGTATCAAAAACCCTATAGCGCTTAAATGAACATTACTTACATCATTATAATTATTATATAAACTACTATGAAATATTGGCGAAATACCAATACAACAATAGTATATAGAACGAGTTATTGCTACATATAATAATCTTATATCTTCCGCTAATCTTTCTTCGTCTGAAAAACAAAAATTTTTTTCATTAACACAACGAAAATCTAACTTTCTTTCATAAGTTTTTCTATCATGAAAAAAAAAATATTTTCTTAAACGAAAATTTGCAATAAATGGTAAAAAAACCAAAGGAAATTCTAATCCTCTGGATTTATATATTGTCATAATTTTTACTGCGTTATTATCATATTGATATAATCTAACTTTTTGGTTCTTTAAACCAGAATCTGGGTTTGCGATTTGTGCAGTTAACCAACGAATCAATGCTTGCTGATTATCAAAATTTCTAGAAACATTTTGTAATAATTCCATTATATGCATAACATTAATAAATCTTTGTCTCCCATCAACTAAGGAAAGCAAATTCTTAATCATACCATGATGAATCAACATCGTATGCAACATAAAAGAAACACCACGTTTTTTCCAAATAGAACGATAAAAAATAAATTTTTCAATTAATTTTTCTTTATTATTTTTATTATCACGTATATTTCTAATAAAAACTGTACTATAACCTAATATGTCAGTAAATAACGCGCGATAAAATATTGTATGATCCTCAGGAGTTAATATTGCTTGTAAAATCCACAATATATCCTTAGCTTCCATTGTCTCAAAAACACTATTATTAAAATTAGAAAAAAAAATAACCGGAACCATAAATCTCTGTAAAGAATCATAAATAATTTTAGCTTCATTTGAATTTCGCACTAATATAACAATATCAGATAATTTTAATAATCTATTACCAAAATAATCTGTTAAATATGATTCTTCCTTAATACAAGAAATAAATAAATCGTAAATTTTCTTAGAAAAATGATACGACATAACCTTTAAATATTCATCACTTGTAATAGCACAACCAGATTTAAAAAAAAAATGTACTGCTGGTTGCATTTGTTTGTTTATAAAAAATCGAAAATTATTTTTATATACACAAGATTTCAATGGAAAAAAAGAAATATCTTTAAAAACAAACGGAACAGGAAAAGAACAAAATAATTGGTTAATTGCACAAATCAAATTTAAAGAAGAACGATAATTAATATCTAATGTATATCTAAAACAAATTTCTTTTCTAATACGCATATAAGTAAATATATTAGAAGTATAAATGAAATACATAGATTGTTTAAAATCAGAAAAAAAAAACAATATACAACCATAAAAAATATTTTTACAATATATTTTATACAAAATATTATATTGTTCTAAATCTATATCTTGAAATCCATCAATAATAACTACTGGATAATGAAATTGTATAAAATCAACCAACTTTTTTTTATACTTAGAATTTAAAAGACAATCTAACTTTAGAATTAAATCATTATACCCTAACTGTCTGCGTATATCTTTTTCTTTTTTAATTTCATTACGCACTTCTTTTAAAGCTAAAACTAATATTAATTCACGAAACGAAAAAATTTTATGATATAATCTTGATAAATTTTTAAATAAAAAATAAAATGGTATTTTATAAAAGTTTATTTTTTCAATATATACATTTTTTTTTAATATCATACTTCTAAAATATTTTAATTCTTTAGGAATTTCATAATCTATTGTTTTTGTACGTGTCCAAGTATCAATTTTTTTTAACCAAAATAAAAAATTTTTTTCAGTATATTTCATTTTATTAAAACAATAATATTTAAATATATCGCAAATATTAACAGAAGCTTTAAACCACTGTTTTTTAAATTTATTAATAAATGAAATTATTAATTTATATCTTTCTTCAAATGATTCAGTTATATTAGAAAAATAGCATATAATAGGTAACTTGCCAATTAAATAAGGTTTCAAATCTATAAATAACATATTAGGATCTTTCCAATATTTTTGTATAATCTTTATTAAATTTGTATTCAATGGATAAAAATAACGACGCCAAAAATTAACAACCGCTTTTTTATGTAAATAACGTTCATCTAAAAGTAATTTTTGTTTTAATAATATATTTGATTCAATTGGATTAGCTTTTAAAATATTCCAAAAAAAACTATAAATAGTAAAAATAGAAGAATTATTCATATTATTTTCTGCTTGTAATAAGCGTAATATAACTAAGTCAATATTAATTATCTGTTTTAATAATTCAGAAAACAATTTATTAGAACTATATCCTCGAATACATGCTATCCTAAAACAACGAATCTCTTTTTTTAGACGATAACGAAACTCTTTAATATCTGATTCGGAAAATGTTAAAATTAAAATTTTTTCTACTTCCAAAAAATTCTTATAAAGATTTTTTTTATCACACTGTCCAATTAACAAACGTAAATATAAAATTGATATTGAAAAAGTTTTCCCAGTTCCAGCAGATGCTTCTACTAAAAATACTCCTTTTCTTAAACGTAACTTACATGGATTAAATACTTTTTTAGTAATTAATTTTAACATATTGAATCCTCTACATTAAAATTTCAATTCAAATATTAAAACTCATTCATACAATCTTTATCATTAACATTATCCATAAGATACATATATTTCAATTTCAACATACCCATAAAATCAAAACATATTTTATTATGTTATTTGAATATATTAAAACATAAATTGTACAACTTCACTTTTTCATAAAGAAAATATAAATAAAATTAATTAAATCATTAAACAATAAATTACATTTACATAATATAAATTTGATAAAAAACAAACTACAATAAAATATATTCATATTTTTAAAAAATAAACACTTTATTTGATATAAAACATTACTAACAATATCAAATTTTATAAAATCACTCTACAAAATAATTGCACAAAATTAAAAAATTTTTATAAAATCAAATATTTAAAAATTTAAATCCACAATCTTTTATATAATATAAACTAATTTTATTCATATAATATATAAAATACATCTTAATAATAAATTTAAACCATAAATAATAAAATACACAAAATAAATTTTAATTTGAATAAATCAAAAATTTCATACAAAATAATAAAACTAATTTTTATAAATTTAAAATAAAATAAAAATTTTTCTCAAAAACATATATAAAAAATTTTATAAACCAATTTAATTTTATTAATATTCAAATAAATCACTACAAATTTTTTTAAAAACATAAAAATAAAACTAAAAAATCAATATATAATTAAAAAATATGCAATTAATAAAATTCAAAATCGTTAAAAACAAAAATAAAATAATTTATTTATATTCTTAATTATAAATAAAATAAACTTAAATATTATTATTTCTAATATTATTAAATTAACATTTAAAAAACATCTATGTTATATCGTTAATATACAACAAATATAAACCATATAACATAAAATTATTATTTTCTTTATTTAAATAATATCTATTTATCATGTAATATTAAAAAACAATATTAATTGTATTAAATTCAAAATAATAAATAAACACTTAAACTTTTATAAAATACCAATTATATTTTAAAATCCTTTATTTTATATTCAAAAACATAAATATTAATAAATTTTTTGATTTTTTTAAATAAATCTTGTATCTAATCACATATATTTATAAAATATTTCATAATAATATTAAATACAAAACATAAACAAAAAATTTTAATAAATAAGATTATCTATATGAGATATAATCTCTAACATTATATTCATGATTAATAAATATTTAAATAATATTCTCAAAATAATATAATACTGATTCAAATTACCCTTTTATTTACAAATAAACTTAATCAAATATATAAAATTTAACATTCTAGTAATATAATACTATTATCATAATAAATTCAATTTTACATATAATTTATAAAATATAAAAATTATGAAAAAAAATGCCAAATTACAAAACCCAAAATCTACATTATATGTAGTAGCTACACCTATTGGAAATTTTCAAGACATTACCAATAGAGCTATATTCATATTAAAAACCGTTGATATTATTGCCGCTGAAAATACTAAACATACAAATATATTATTAAAATACTTTTCTATAAAAAAAAAAAAATTATTTCCCTTACATAATTATAATGAAAAAAAAAAGCTCATAAATTAATAAAAAAACTTAATTCAGGAAAAAATGTAGCTTTAGTTTCAAATTCTGGAACTCCTCTTATTAATGACCCTGGATATTATCTAGTAAACCAATGCTACAAAAATAAAATTACCGTTTCACCATTACCAGGAGCTTGTGCAGCCATAGCAGCACTCTCTGCTTCTGGGCTACCGTCACACAATTTTTGCTACGAAGGATTCTTACCTAGAAAAAAAACATTAAGAATACAATATTTAATAAAATTAAAAAAAGAATCCAGAACTTTAATTTTATATGAATCATGTCATCGTTTATTAAAAACATTAAAAGATATAATGTTTGTTTTTGGGCCAAATCGTAATATCATATTAGCAAAAGAATTAACTAAAATTTGGGAAAAATTTTACAAAGAACCCATAAAAACATTACTAAAACGAGTAAAAAAAAATAAAGATTTACAAAAAGGAGAAATAGTTTTATTATTAGAGGGATATAATACAGAAAAAAAAGAAGAAGAAGAAAAGATTCTATCCAAAGCACTACGTGCAATTTCTATTCTAAAGAAAGAATTATCTTTAAACAAATCCACAAGACTAGCAGGAAAAATTTTTAATATAAAAAAAAACATACTTTATAAAAAATTTATAAACTTTATACATTCATAACATATATAAAATCCAAATATACATATTTTAAAGAGTTAGCTAAGACAGTCGCTCTTTTTTTTGAAAAATAAACTACACGAAAAATAAAGAGAGGAAAGTCCGGGCTCCACAGGGCGATGGTGCCAGATAACATCTGGGAAGTGTAAACTTACGACAAGTGCAACAGAAAATAAACCGCCAAAATATTATTTTAATAAAATAATTACAGGTAAGGGTGAAAAGGCGTGGTAAAAGCACACCGTACTTCTGGAAACAGAACGTAGCAATGTAAACTCCACCTGGAGCAAGGCTAAATCAGGAACAATATTTTAAAGTCCAAATCAATATCCTAGGTAAGCCGCTGGAATTAATATGCGAATATTAATCTTAGATTAATGACTGTCCTTGACAGAACCCGGCTTAACAGCTAACTCTAAAATTTTTATATTCAAATTCTAATAAATTTGTTTAAATATAATAAAAAATTTTAATTATTTAAACAAATAATCAAATAAGTTCACTTATTATCAATTTTATAAAGCATATGAAAATTTTTTCGATTTTGTATAAATCAAGAAAAACTAAACATTAAAATATATCAAAACATAATTAAAAATTAATCTACAAATTTCTCTATAAAATCAATATGTTATACAACACACATATATGTTGAAAAAATTCCAAATTTAACCAAAATATTTGCAAAAAAACAATAAATATACCAAATTCTAAAATTAATCTTTTAATTCTTTATTATATGATAACTATATTAATTTGAATTTTAACTACAATAAAGTATAATAAACAATAAAATCATTACTAAATAAACAAAAATAATTTTACAAAAATTTTGTATCAAAATTTTACATAACTAAATATAAATTTAAATTAATAAAATTAAAAACATATTTACAGGATTAATAAAATCAATCTAAAATATAAAAATAATAATTAATACAAATAATTAGTTAAATAAATAATATTTTATATTAAACTTACATAAAAATTATATTTAAAATATCAATATAAACACCACTTATACTCACAACAATATATTAAAATAAATACAAATTTAAATAAAATCTTCTTATAAAATTTCACAAATATATTTAATACATAATAAGTGGAGCGAAAAATGAAAACTTATGTTCTAGTAGGAGATATTGGAGGAACTAATATCAGACTAGCACTGTGCAATATATATACTGGAAATATTTATAAAATTTCTATTTATTCTGGAAAAGATTATAAGAACCCAGAAGAAACCATTTTTAATTATTTAAAAAATCAAAAAATAAAAATAAAAATGGCGTGTATTGCAATTGCTTGTCCAATTACAGAAGATTGGATAGCTATGACTAATCATTCATGGAAATTTTCTATTAAAAATATGAAATCCAATCTTAAATTGGACATACTAGAAATCATAAATGACTTTACCGCAATATCTATGGCTATACCTATGTTAAATAAACAAGATATCATTCAATTTGGTGGAAATAATGCAATAAAAGGAAAACCTATAGCAATTTATGGAGCAGGAACAGGGTTAGGAGTTAGTCATTTAATAAATATTAATAATAAATGGGTTAGTATTCCAGGAGAAGGAGGACATGTAGATTTTGCTTCAAGTAGCAAAGAAGAAGACAATATTCTTTCTATATTACGAGAAGAATTCGGACGAGTTTCAGCAGAACGTGTTTTATCTGGTCCAGGATTAGTAAATATTTACAAAGCTATTGTAAAATCTGAAGGAAGATCACCAATAAATCTTTTACCAAAACAAATTACGTATAAAGCAATACAAAAAACATGCTTTGACAGCATACGAACATTAACTTTATTTTGTACATTAATGGGAAGATTTGGGGGGAATCTAGCTTTAAATATGGGTACTTTTGGAGGCGTGTATATAGCTGGAGGGATTATTCCAAAATTTCTAAAATTTTTTTATAAATCTAATTTTAGGCGCGCGTTCGAGGACAAGGGACGTTTTAAAAAATATCTAGAAAATATTCCCGTATATTTAATCAAACATAAACAACCCGGCTTATTAGGAGCAGGTACTCATATACGACAAATTATGGGATATAAAATATAAAATTTTTTACATTATTTTCAAAAAATAAAAATAAAAATTCTATTAAAATTAAGTATTTAACTACAGATGTTATTTCTCAAAAACAAAAATTACTTTATAAATTAAACAAAATATTTATAAAAATAATATTTAATTTTATAAAATTCTTCTTAATGGATAATATGACCAAATCATAATTATTACTCCAAAAAAAACCATAGGAAAAGACAAAATTTGCCCCATGCTAAAATCATTATATAAATAATCAGGTTCTCTATAAAACTCAACAAATATACGAAAAACACCATAAATAATTAAAAACAAACCAGAAACACTTCCTACAGGTCTAATTTTCCTGATAAAAATATTTAATATAATAAACAACAATACTCCTTCAAAAAATAATTCATATAACTGAGAAGGATGTCTCGGAAACATACCATAATATTTAAAAAATTCATTTAACTCAGGGTGTAAATACAAAAATTTAATATCAGAATTTAGAGAACTTGGAAAAAACATTGCTAATGAATTATTAATACTAACCTTACCCCATAACTCCCCATTAATAAAATTACCTAATCTTCCCACCCCTAAACCAAATGGTACTATAGGAGATAGTAAATCGGTAAAATAAAAAAAACAACATTTTTTTCTAAAAGAAAAACAAAATATTACAACAATAACACCCAACAAACCGCCATGAAATGACATACCTCCATTCCATATTTTAAAAATATATGAAGGGTTAGAACAAAAAAATGAAAAATTATAAAACAATACATAACCAATACGACCCCCTACAACCATACCTATAAAACAAATATAAATTAAATTTGTAATTTTTTCTTTAGAAAATTTTGTACTATAAAAAAAATATTTAATCCGTTTTTTTACTAACCATTGAGTAAAAATAAAACTAATCAAATACATTAAACTATACCAACGAAAAGATATATCGTAAAAAGAAAAAAATACTGGATCAAATAACGGAAAAATAAAATAATACATTATAATACCAAAATTAAAATTATATCAAATTGAATAATATTCACACTATAAAACAGTATGTAAAATACATATAAATACTTAATTTGTAATTCTAAAATGAAAATTTCATTTAAACAAACATATGTTATTTATATAATTCAAAAAAATATACAAATTAAAATTAAATATTACATAAATTTTATACAATTTATATAATTATTAAACATAAAAATATTTATAAAAATCAATTTCTTATATTCAAAATATTCAAAATAATAAAACAAATATCCAAAAACCTTAATCTCCAAAAATACTTTCAAAAAAAATCTTAAAATTTAAACAACTATTTTAATAAACTTATTTAAATAAAGTAACATCAATACACTAAACAATATTTATATACAAAATTTTTCCTTCTATATACATTTTAACCAAATATTGTAAATTTTTAAATAAAATACCAAAAAACAAATCAATAAATTTAAATTATTCAACAAAATTATTTATATAAAATCTAGAAAATTTTTTTAAAACTTTTCTGTAAACATTTCTTTTGAAAAAAATAATTTTTCTAATCGGATACCAAAAACTAACCCAACGCCATTTATCAAATTCTATAAAATTATTACATTTAATATTAATATTTTTGTCCGAAACAACAAGTTGTAAAAAAAACCATTTTTGTTTTTGTCCAATATACATCATAAAATTATTATTTGATTTCATAAATTCTTTTGGAATATCATAACGTAACCAATGTTTTGTCTGCATCAATATACAAACATCTTTTTCTTTCAATCCAACCTCCTCAAACAATTCCCTATACATCGCTTCACAAACAGTTTCTTGGTTATTAATACCCCCTTGGGGAAACTGCCAAGAATTTTTTTTACATCTTTTAGCCAATAATACCTTTCCACTTAAATTTCTAATCACCATACCAACATTAGCGCGATATCCATCAAATTTTTTTTGAATCATAATATACTCTTCACTACATTAATTATACAAAATACCCGATTCTAAATTTAATTCTTTTATATAAAACTAAAAATATAACTATTAACAAATCAATATCAAAAAAAATAATTCACAATTTAAATTCAATATTATTGTATCCAAATATTAATATCTAAAATAAAATTAATTTGTAATATTTTAAATAAAATATAAAAAATTCCTACAAATATACTGTATTAAAAAACATTTCTATAAAATACTTACTCATCTATAAATTCTTAAAAATAATTTTACTAAACTCATTAATAAAAATTTTTAATAATTTATAAAAAATCGAAATTAACTTATGTTAAGTTAATTTCAATAACAAAATTGTTCAAAACATATTTTATATAAACTTATAAAATTTAATATAGACAATTTATACATACATATAAATCAAAATAATAAAATCTAAATTCATCCTTAATCGTTATTTTAACAAAAATTAACTTAATAAAACATAGATAAATATAAAAATATTTTATTTAAAATAAACTATATAAATATTTAAATAACCAAAATTACTTTCATTCCAAAGCAGTTTTAATCAATAAATAAATATTTAATTTAATTACAATTACAACAATAGTCCAGCCTAATATTTTAATTGTCGTAGTATTTACCATTTCTTTCATTAAAAAACGATTACTAGTAAACATAAGTAATGGAATTAAAACTAAAGCAATACCAAAACTAAGAAGCATTTGACTCATAATAAGAATACGAGTTGGATTTAAACCAAGTAAAATTACTATAAAAGATGGAAGTATTGTAATTATTCGTCTTAAAAAAAGAGGAATATAAAATCGAATAAACCCTTGCATAACCACTTGCCCGGCCATAGTTCCAACAACTGTAGAAGAAAGACCTGAAGCTATCAAACTTAATCCAAATACTGTTGCAGCGGTATGATTTAACAATGGAGACAATGTTAAATAAGCTTCATCTAAATCAGCAATATTAGTGTGTCCATTAAAATGAAACGTAGAAGCAGCCGTTGCCATCATAGCCAAATTAACAAAGCTTGCTATTGTCATAGCAATAGCAACATCTAATTTTGTAGATGCATATTGTTCTCCACGTGTTCCGCTATTTTTTTGTGTTAAAAAAGAATGTAAATAAATCACATGCGGCATAATTGTCGCTCCTAAAATACCAGAAGCTAAAAATATTGCTTCATTATTAGGAAGTATAGGAAAAATAATACCAATACTTAATTTATATAAATCAGGCTTCGAATAACACAACTCTATAATATAAGCTAAAGCAACAAATAATAACAAACTTCCTACAACTAATTCTAAAGGCTTTTGTCCATAATTTTGCAACATTAAAATTAAAAAAGTAAAAATACCAGTAATAATTGCTCCCTGCATTAATGACACCCCTAATAACATTTTAAATCCGATAGCAGCTCCAATAAATTCTGCTAAATCAGTTGCCATTGCAATAATTTCCGCTTGCACCCAATATATCCAAACTATTGGTTTAGGAAAACAATCTCGTATATGTTCAGCTAAATTTTTACCAGTAGCAATTCCCAATTTAGCAGATAATAATTGAATAATTGTTGCCATAATATTTGCCCAAGTTACCACCCACAATAATTTATAACCAAAATTCGCTCCAGCTTGAATATTAGTAGCAAAATTTCCAGGATCAATATAACCAATAGCTGCAATAAAAGCTGGTCCAAGTAAAGAAAACTTTATTCTTTTTTTTATTTTATTAAAATTATTTGTTAATTGTTCATTTACCATATAATAATCCTATCTATTAAATAATTTCTAAATTAAAAAATTTTAAATATAATTAATCCTAAAAAACCTAAAAACAAATATTAACAATTAAACATATTAAATTTTATAGTATCTATTAATTTTAATCTAAGATATCATTTCTTTATGAATTTTACTACGTAAAATACCTATTAAATTTTATTTAAAAATTATGTCATATAACTCTAAACAATATTTTTTACAAAAACAAATTTACAACTTATTCAATAAAGAGGAAATTTATGTTTCATATTTTTCATTTCATATTATCACTTACACTTATAATAATTCTATCAATGTTAGCAAATAAAAATTATAAAAAAATTAGAATTCGTTTCATTATTCAAACATTATTTGTAGAAATTCTGTTAGCTAATTTTCTTTTAAACTCAAAAACAGGATTAATTTCTATAAAATTTTTTTCTTCTTTCTTCGACAAATTATTAGAATTTTCTTCTGAAGGAACAGAATTTATATTTGGAAATATGAACAAACAAAATTTAGCATTTTTCTTTTTAAATATACTCTGTCCAATTATCTTTATTTCTTCTATAATTGGAATTCTTCAATACATTCGTTTACTTCCATTTTTGATTTTTATTATAGGAACTATTTTATCAAAAATTAATGGAATGGGAAAATTAGAATCTTTTAACGCTATCAGTACATTAATGTTAGGACAATCAGAAAATTTTATTATTTATAAAGATAAAATTACAAAAATAACAAAAAAACAAATATTTACCATATCCGCAACAGCTATGTCTACTACTTCTATGTCCATTATCAATTCTTATATGTCAATTTTATCCCCAAAATATGTAATAACTGCATTAATACTCAATATGTTCAGTACATTTGTTATACTATCATTACTAAATCCATATGAAACATACAAAAAAGAATCATTAACAATATATAATATATGTACAAAAAAAAGTTTCTTTGAAATAATAGGAGAACATATTTTAATAGGGTGTAAAATAACAATGATTGTAGCAGCAATGTTAATCGCATTTATTCCATTAATATCTGCAATAAACACAATTTTTAATACAATATTTGGTATCAGTTTTCAAAATATATTAGGATATATTTTTTTTCCCATTGCTTGGTCCCTAGGAATACCTAAAACAGAAATTTTCCAAGTAAGTTCTATAATGGCAACAAAATTAATATCAAATGAATTTATAGCAATGATTGATTTGCAAAAAATATCCCATAATCTATCACCTCGTTCTATAGCAATCTTATCAGTATTTTTAGTTTCATTTTCTAACTTTTCATCAATAGGAATAATTTCAGGAGCTATAAAAGCATTAAATAAAAAACAAGGAGAAATAGTATCAAAATATGGATTTAAACTTATTTATAGCTCTACTTTGGTTAGTGTACTTTCTTCTGCTATTACGGGATTGATTTATTCAACCTAAACATTCTACAAATTAATTTTTAAAATAAAATTTTTTTAAATTTAATTTAAAATAATATTCATTGTATGAGCTCTAAAACCATATTAATTCTTTTAACAGAATTTTTCCTACCAATAATATAAATAATTAATGAAATATTTGGAGAACATTCCATTGAAGTAATTGCTACGCGAACAGGCATATTAATTTCATTAATTTTAACATTTAATTCTTTTGCTGTTTCATTTAAAGCTAAACTAATTTCTTCTTTTGTCCATTTTTTAATACAATTTAATTTTTCAGATACTATTTTCAATGATTTTTTTGTAGTTTTAGATAAATATTTTTTAATTAAATTAGAATTGATATATTCAGTATCTTGGTAAAAATAACGAAAATTAATTGCCATATCTTTTAATGTATAAAATCGATCACAAAAAATATTTACTAAATCTACTATTTTGGGATAATTTTTAACAGAAATATTTTGTTTATCCATACACCATTTTAAATATGTAACAACTTTTTCTGCTGGAAGAGTTCTAATATAATATTTGTTTAACCACAAAAGCTTTTTTTTATTTAAAATACTAGAAGACTTATTAATACAATTTATATCAAACAATTGTATCATTTCTTCTATACTAAATATCTCTTGATTTTTATGTGACCAGCCCAAACGAATAAGATAATTTAATAACGCTTCTGGTAAAAAACCATCATCACGAAACTGCATAATTTGCATAGAATGACAACGTTTTGAAAGTTTCTTTTTATTATCACCAAATACTGTGGATAAATGAACATATTTTGGAATTGATGCATTTAAAGAATGAAAAATATTAATTTGTTTTGGAGTATTATTAATATGTTCTTCACCTCTGAAAACATGTGTAATACTCATATCAATATCATCAATAACAGAACAAAAATTATACGTTAATGATCCATCACTTCTTTTGATAATAAAATCGTCTAATTCTTGATTATTAAATTGAATAATTCCTCGAATTAAATCATAAAAAACAACTTTTCCTTTAATTGGATTACAAAAACGTA
The DNA here is from genome assembly GCA_001242845.1 of Candidatus Westeberhardia cardiocondylae. GTDB lineage: Bacteria > Pseudomonadota > Gammaproteobacteria > Enterobacterales > Enterobacteriaceae > Westeberhardia > Westeberhardia cardiocondylae. The sequence goes on along the minus strand of LN774881.1, from coordinate 11,977 downwards.
CAACAAATAATGAATTATTTTCAACAACTTTTTTTCTTTTATTCATATTATAACGACAATAACCATCATAACGTGGTTTTTCTTTTTTTAATAATTGATTCTTTCTCAATTCATCTAAACGATTACGCGAACAATAACATTTATATGCATAACCATCTAATATCATTTTATCCAAAATAAAATTATAACGATCAAAACGTTCACTTTGAAAATAAGGTCTATCATCCCAACGTAAATTTAACCATATTAAACTTTCCATAATATTTTCTATTGCTTCTTTTTTTACACGTTTACAATCAGAATCATCTATTCGTAATATAAACTTTCCGTTTTTATTTTTAGCAAATAACCATGAATAAAGCGCGGTTCGAATATTACCTAAATGCAAAAATCCAGTAGGACTAGGAGAAAAACGAGTCTTAACATTCATAATTATACTTATATCCTTATTTTCTTTAATATTAAGAATACACAAATTTAATATAAAATTTTCACTTCTATCATTATAATATCATAAACATGATTTAGCTTAAATAAATTAAAATAATTAAATCTTATTTAAAAAAATATTTTATAACAGTTACAAAATATATATATTTATAAAGAACTTATTGACTCGTTAAATAAGTCATTTATAATAATTATTAGGTGATTAGCTCAATCGGGAGAGCGCCTCTTTTACAAGGAGGAGGGAGACGGTTCAATTCCGTCATCACCTATAAGTATTTTATATATAATTAATGATAACAAAATTAACAAATAATTTTGGGTCGTTAGCTCAGTAGGTAGAGCAGTTGACTTTTAATCAATTGGTCGCAGGTTCAAGTCCTGCACGACCCAAAACATAAACTTAAAAAAATTTTGTATAAATTTTTCTAAATTTTTACAATAAATTATATAAAATATGTAAACTAATGATTAAATTAAGCTTAGAAATTAATTTTTAAATTCAAATAAAATAAATATTCAAGCAACTTTTCGAAAATAATCCATTCTCTTAAAATTTTTCTAAATTTTATTTTACTTTTAACAAAACCTAATTTATAAAAATATATAAAATTTTACATAATAAAAATATTAAATTAAAAAAATAATTACGCATATCATAAATTAAAATATACAATCATATGAAACTATTATCAAATAGTTAAATATGTTGTTTAAATAAACAAAAAATAATTTTATTTAATAAAATAAACATCTTATATATAAAATATAAATTATCTTAAATAAAAATTTGTATATGTAAAAAATTTAAATTAATAATATAAAAATAAACTTAATACATACAAACATTAAATTAAATTTTTTCATAAGAAGAAATGAATTTTCTTAAAAATAAAATTTAATATAGAAAAAAATAAATTTATATGCTAGAATAACTTCTCTTTTGTAAAAATACGCTTTACTCTTAATATTATATTTATAATCCTATTATATAAAGTATAATTCTAATTATACAATATATTTTAAGACAATATTTATTATGTAAACTAAATTGCAAAAACTATTTTCAGAAACAAATTGTTATTCAATTTTTAATAAAAAATTTTTTCATCTTCAAATGTAAATTCACAACAAAATTAACAAATAATGACATTATCTAAAATCTAAATTATACAAAAATCAATATTATAAATTATATGTTACATATTAAATACAATATTTTACAAAATTCCAAAAAATTTTTTATGTATTCATAAATTATGAAAAAAAACAAATTCACAAAAATTGATTCAATTCTAAGTATTGAATGTACGAGAGGTAATGTATACTGTCAAAATAAAAAAAAAGCACTAGAAATTATTAGTGAAATAGCAGCAAAAAAATTAAAAATAACACCAAAAATTATATATAATGCTGTTGTAACCAGAGAAAAAATGGGGAGCACAGGAATAGGAAACGGAATAGCCATTCCGCATGGAACTATACAAATTAACATACCACAAGAAACAATAGGGGTGTTTATTAGACTTATACAACCAATTTTTTTTGATTCTATTGACAATCAACCCGTAGATTTATTATTTTCAATATTAATTTCAAAAAAAACACTTAATAGAAACTTATACAAGTTATCATTAATTGCACAACATTTAAGTAACAAAAAACTGTATCGTCTTTTGCGATGCACACATAACAACGAAAGATTATACAAAATAATCACTGAAAAATAGAATTTATAAACAAAACTTACATAATTAAATAATATTGATACTAATAAAAAAATATAAAACATTTAAAAAATTAAAACAAATTTATTTAAACTCTAAAAATAAAAACTCTAAAAACCACATTTTATACAAAAAATATTTTTATAATAAAATATTTAAATTTATTTTATTCAAAAAAATATTTAATCGAAATATATTTAAAATAAATTCTACAAAACAAACAATACTTAAAATAATATATTTGCTTACCTATAAACACATAAATTAATTGTTATTAATAATAAAAAAATTTATTTAACACATAATAAATTCAAAATAAATGATACAAACCTTCATCTATTAATAATTAAATTTAATATATAATAAATTTATACAAAAAAACCTTATATTTATATCATCTTAAATTATAAAATTGTTTCAGTTAAACATTTTACTCCCGTTTTAATTTTATTATACAAGTCTAAAACTTAATAAAATTTAATTTATGACATCTTTATAAATCATAATACATATTCTACGAAATAATTTACATAAAATTTCTTACAATATACACATAAAATATTAAAATTAAAATAATCCATAATATAAAAATTTACTTCTCTTTTGCAAGTTATTCATATAAAATTTTATAAAACACTATTGTTAATTTGATAATAAAATCAACACTATCTTTTTTGATAAAATCTATCAATAAAAATCAACTTTAATATTTTTAAAAATTTACAAATTAATCCTAATATTACAAGTAATTTAATAAAAAATAAATTAATATTCATTTAATTAAATTTTTTAAATATCGCTTTATTCTTTTAAATCTTACAAATTTCTCTTTATTAATTATTTTTATTAAATAGAAACTTCAGATAAAATTGTAACAACATCATTATACACTTCCAATATTCCACCAGTTAGATAAATATATTTTTTATCACCATTTTTTTGGACAAAAAATACTTTTCCAGATTTAACAAGAGTAAGAAAAGAAACATGTCTAGGAAAAATTTCTAAATTTCCATAAAAACCTGTAACTTGAATCTTTTGTACAAATCCAAAATAAATTCTTTTTTCAAGACTTATGATATTTAAAAAAAAAGTTCGCATTATATTATTTTCTTAAATAAATTTAACATTTTACACTTTGGTATTTTTCTTTAATTCATCAATAGAGCCTATCATATAAAATGATTGTTCAGGAAAATCATCATATTCACCATCAATAATACATTTAAAACCCCGAATTGTATCATTTAACGATACATATTTTCCAGAAATAGATGTAAAAACTTCTGAAACAAAAAAGGGTTGAGAAAAAAATTGTTGAATTTTTCTAGCACGAGAAACAATCATTTTATCTTCTTCAGATAATTCATCCATTCCCAAAATTGCTATTATATCTTTTAATTCTCGATAACGTTGTAGAATAGACTGTACTTTTTTCGCTACATCGTAATGATCTCTACCAACTATCTCTAAATTTAAATTACGACTACTAGATTCCAAAGGATCAACAGCTGGGTAAATTCCAACAGAAGCAATATTTCTACTCAAAACTATTGCTGCATCAAGATGTGTAAATGTTGTAACAGGAGAAGGATCAGTTAAATCATCAGCAGGAACATACACTGCTTGTACCGAGGTAATAGAACCATTTCGAGTAGAAACAATTCTCTCTTGCAAAATCCCCATTTCTTCCGATAATGTAGGTTGATATCCTACTGCAGAAGGTATACGACCCAAAATAGCAGATACTTCAGTACCAGCTAAAGTATAACGATAAATATTATCTATAAATAATAAAACATTTTGACCGTCATCCCTAAATTTTTCTGCCATAGTTAAAGCAGATAATGCAACTCGAAATCTATTTCCAGGAGGTTCATTCATTTGTCCATATACTAACGCAACTTTATCAATAACTTTAGAAGAAATCATTTCATAGTAAAAATCATTCCCTTCACGTGTTCTTTCCCCTACACCAGCAAAAACAGAATACCCAGAATGTTTTACTGCAATATTTCTAATTAATTCCATCATATTTACAGTTTTTCCTACACCAGCTCCTCCAAACAAACCAACTTTCCCCCCCTTAATAAACGGGCAAATTAAATCAATAACTTTAATACCAGTTTCTAAAATATCTTGTGAACTACTTAAATTTTCAAATTTAGGAGGAAATCTATGTATGGGCCATCTTTCTTTTTCACATAACTTCCCCTTCATATCAATTGGTTCCCCTAATACATTCATAACACGACCTAAAATAGCTTTTCCTACTGGAACTTCAATCATACGATCGAGATCTATTACTGATAATCCGCGGCATAACCCATCTGTGGGGCCCATAGAAATACAACGGACTACACCACCTCCAATATGTTGTTCTACTTCTAATATCAATTTAACATTACTTTGCACTTCTAGCGCGTTAAAAATATTTGGAACAGAATCTTGTTGGAATTCAACATCAATCACACTTCCTATAATTTGTACTATTTTTCCAACAACCATAATAACATCCTTTTATTTAAATAAAATTTAAATTACATTTACACTAAAGAAGCACCTGCAATAATTTCGGAAATTTCTGTCGTAACAGAATTCTGTCTAATTTTATTATAAATTAACTTTAATTCTTTCAATAAATTATCCCCGTTATCTGTTGCGGTTTTCATAGCAACCATACGAGAAGCTTGTTCACATATTAAATGTTCAATCATGCTAAAATAAACTTTTGTTTCTATATATTTAAATAATAAAACATTAAATAAAATTTCAAAATTTGGTTCATATAAATAATGCAAAAACGAATATTTTTTTATGCAATTTTTATCGAACACATCACATATAGGTAAAATTTGTATAATACTTGGATTTTGTAAAACAACACTAATAAATCTATTACTAACAATATATATTTTATTTAATTTTCCTTTTTCATATCTAGATAACATAATTTGTATCGAAGAATTTAATTTGGATAATTTAGGTTTATTTCCTATATCAACAACTTTAGAAATTATACGTACTCCATCAATATTTTTAAAAAAAGATGCACATTTATTCCCAAATAATAATAATTCTACCATTACACCCTTTTTATTCCAATTCACCACATCAAATATTAATTTTCTAAACAAATTAATATTAAAACTACCAACTAAACCATGATCAGTAAAAAAAACGAAATACCCAACACATTTCACTTTTTTTGTAATCATATAGGAATGGTTCAACGTATTATTTAACAACATACGTTGAACAATTTCGCATATTTTTTTTTCATATGGAGTAATAATTTTAACAAATTTCTGCAATTTTTTCATTTTAGATGCAGAAACCATCTCCATAACCTTAGTGACTTTTTTTACACGCTTAAACACAGAAATTTTATTATATATTTCTCTTTTTGTCATCTTGAATTTTATCTTCTTATATCTTAGTTAATAAATAATTTATTAAAAAAAATTATTAAAAATTTTTTCTTTAAAAGTATCACAAATTAATTTAAACATTTTATCAATATCACTATTATATATTCCGTTTTTATCAATTTTCTGCATAAATTGATTATATTCACAACAAGCGTATTCTACTAATTTTTTTTCAAAATATTTAATGTTCACTAAATCAACATCATCTAAATATCCATTTTCTAATACAAATAACACTATAGCTTGTTGAGATATAGACATAGGAGAATATTGTTCTTGTTTCAATAATTCAATAATTTTTTTACCGCGAATAAGCTGATTTTTTGTAACATCATCTAAATCAGAAGAAAATTGAGAAAATGATTCTATCTCTCTATATTGTGCTAATGAAGTACGTACTCCCTTAGAAAATTTTTTCATAATATGAGTTTGAGCAGAATTACCAACACGAGAAACAGATATACCAGGATTAATAGCAGGAAAAATACCAGAATTAAACAAACTGGATTCTAAAAAAATTTGTCCGTCAGTAATAGAAATAATATTTGTAGGGACAAATGAAGAAATATCTCCAGATTGAGTTTCAATTATAGGAATAGCAGTTAATGAACCAGTTTTATTTTTTATTTTTCCGTTAGTAAATTTCTCTACATACTTTTCATTAACACGAGAAGCTCTTTCTAATAAACGAGAATGTAAATAAAAAACATCCCCAGGATAAGCTTCACGCCCAGGTGGTCTACGTAAAAGCAAAGAAATTTGTCGATATGATACAGTTTGTTTAGAAAGATCATCATATACAATTAATGCATCTTCTCCTTTATTACGAAAATATTCTCCCATTGCGCAACCTGAGTATGGTGCTAAATATTGTAAAACAGCAGATTCAGAAGAAGAAGCAACCATTACAATGGTATTTCTTAATGCATCGTTTTCACGCAATTTATTTATATTATGAATAACAGAAGAAGCTTTTTGTCCAATAGAAACATAAATACATTTAACACCAGTATTTTTTTGATTAATAATAATATCAATTGCCAAAGAAGACTTTCCCGTTTGTCTATCCCCGATAATTAACTCTCTTTGTCCCAGACCAATAGGAACCATAATATCAATAGTTTTATATCCTGTGTGTAAAGGTTGATTAATATTTTTCCTTTCAATAACATTAGGAGATGTGTTTTCAACAATAGAAAAACTATCATGTTCTATTAATCCTTTTCCATCTATAGGAATACCTAGGGTATTAACCACCCGGCCAAGAAATTTATTACCAACAGGAACCTCCAAAACTCTACCAGTACACTTCACTGTCATTCCCTCTTTTAAGTCTAAATATGAACCCATAACAACCGCACCAACAAAATCTCGTTCCAAATTTAAAGCTAAAGCAAAACAATTATTAGGTAACAAAATCATCTCACTTTGCATAACTTTAGTTAAACCATGAATACGAATTATTCCATCACTAACTGATACAATAATTCCTTTATTACAAACATCTGAATCAATATTAAATTTAGAAATTTTACTTTTAATTATTTCACTAATTTCAATAGCACTTAGTTCCATATAAAATTTATACTCCTTAACGAAAATAAAACTAGACTTTAATATTGTAAAAAACTTTCTAAACATTTAATGCGATTAAATACACTATAATCTATAAAAAAATCTTCCCATTGAATAATGATACCAGAAATAATTGATTTATCTATTTTACAATTTAATAAAATTTTAGATAATAATTTTTTTTTCATAAAAAGTGTAATATTTCTTTTTTGTCTTTCTGTTAAAGGAAAGGCAGAAATAACTTTTACTTTTTTAATATTTTCATATTTTAATCGGAAAAAAATAAATTTTTTTAAAACATAAGGTAAAAGTAATAATCTATTATTTTCAGCCATAACTCGTATAAAATTTTTACCAAATATATTAAGATTAGAACCACACATATCAAGGAAAATATCTGTCAATCGTTTTGACGACATAAAATTCGGAAACAACAAAAAACGAATATTTGCATTTTGGCTAATTTGAGAAGAAAACTCCAACATAAATTGCCATTCTTTTACATTATTTTGTTCAACAGAAAGTTCAAATACTGCTTTTGCATAAGGAGCGGCTATCGTTATATTATGCATGTTATTTCAAAACACTTACAATATTCATAATGTAGAAATGATTTTATTTACAATTTTATTATCTTTATCTGTATCCATAGAGCATTGAATAACTTTTTCTGAAGCTAACATAACTAATGTTATTATTTTTTTACGTAATTCTTTTTCTACATATTTTTTTCTTAAATTAATTTTAGAATATGCTTCTTCAATTATTCTATTTTTTTTTATTTTTGCTTCAAATACAGCAGCATTTAATAATTTTAATTTATACTGACTAGCATTTTCAATAATCAATTTAGCTTCCAATTTAGCATTAATAATTTCTTTTTTTATTTTTTCCTTAGAAATTTTTAATTTCATTTTAGCTAATTTAATAGAAGTTAAATCATCAGAAATTTTTTTTTTCCTATCTTCAATCATTGATATTAAAGGAGGCCAAACATATTTCATACATAAAAAAACAAATATAATAAATGAAATAATTTGACCAAAAATTGTAGAATTAATACTCATATGCATTTTCCTAATAAAAAAATACGCTTATAAATTTAAATAAAACTTTAAAAAATTTCATTAAATCAATCAAAATATATACTCAACTTATTAAGGTTATCATGTTAAAGTAAACATACAATTTAAAATGTATTTTCCATTTTTTCAACTTTATCATAATATTATAAATTTTTATCAAAATTCATGAAATAGCAAATACCATATATAAACCAATAGATACTGCAATCATAGGAACAGCATCCACTAATCCCATAACAATAAAAAACTGTGTACGTAATTCAGGAATCAACTCTGGTTGTCTAGCTGCACCTTCTAAAAATTTTCCTCCTAACATTCCAATACCAATAGAAGCCCCTATAGCTGACAAACCCATAATTAAAGCAGCAGCTATATATAAAACATCTGTGTTTACATTTTCCATATAAAATCCTCCAAATAATATATCTTTAAAATTTTTATTTAATAAAATTTTCGTATATTCATTTTTTCGAAATTAATGTCATAGAAAGATATATAATAGTTAAAACCATAAAAATGAAAGATTGTAATACTATAACAAAAATATGAAACATAGCCCAAGGAACACTCAAAATCCATTGCAACCACCAAGGTAACAATCCAGATATTAAAATAAAGATTAATTCTCCAGAATACATATTTCCAAATAAACGAAGAGATAAAGAAATTGGTTTAGATAATAAACTAACAATTTCTAGAATAAAATTAATAGGAATAAAAATAAAATTATTAAATGGCTTAAATAACAAAGAAAAAACAAAATGTAAAACTCCTCTTTCTTTTATTGTGTAAAATAAAATAAGAAAAAATACACCTAGAGCCATTGACAAAGTAATATTAACATCAGAAGAAGGTAATATATGAAATGAAGGAAATTTAAAAATATTTTCAACAAAAAAAGGAAAAAGATCAATAGGTAACAAACTTATACAATTCATTAAAAACATCCAAACAAAAATTGTTAAAGATAACGGAGCAATTAACTTATTTTTTCCATGAAACATTTCTTTTACATTTTTATCAACAAATTCTACCACTAACTCAATAAAAATATGCAACTTTCCAGGAACACTTTTCGAACAAATTTTGCTAGAAAAATTATAAAAAGTTACAAAAAATACAACTCCAGCAATTATAGAAAAAAGCATAGAATCAATATTAACAACTTCAAATGAAAAAAAAGAAGCAGGTTCAGAAAACCTTAGAGTACAAACATTAAATCTTAGATGATTCAAATGATTATTAATATAACTTTTTAAATTACAAATTTCTTCAAATACAAACATAACTCTTCAAATAATCCTTGTAAAATATTAAAACATTATTTTTTGAAATAAAATAAAAACACAACTTTTGATAATTATTTAAATCAAATAAGAAAAAGCCTAAAATAGTATAAAAATTACAAAACCAAATCTAAAAATTCAAATATTTAATAATACATCAAAAAACTCTAAACTTAAAAATAATAAAACATATAAAATCTTAAAATTTAAAAAATAAAAAATATAAAATTAAAAATAAATTATATAAATAAAAAATAAAAGCTATTTTAAATTACGATAAATGCAAATACGGAATTCTAAACCAAAAATTTAAATATTGCAACCAATATCTTTCTTTTTTTTTAACCATGTCAATAAAATAATAATAGCGACAGGTGTTATACCAGAAATACGAGAAGCTTGACCAAGAGTATCTGGTTTATACTTATTTAATTTATAAACAACTTCGTTAGATAGCCCTGGTATCATAGAAAAATTTATGTTACTTGGAATAAGCAAATTTTCATTATGAGAACAATGAAATATTTCTCTTTTTTGACGAATAATATAGCCATAATATTTTGCATCTATTTCTATTTGCTCAGATACTTGTTTATCTGAAACGGAAGGGGAAAAATGCAATAAACTTGTAAGAAATTCATAATTTATTTCAGGAAAACGAAGCAATTCTTCTCCGTTAATCTTTTTTCTATGACTCAAGGAAGATTTTAACAAAAAACCAAGTTTTTTAAAATCTTCATTTTTTATATCACATCGTATCCAAATATTTCTTAATCTTTGTCGTTCACGTTCAATATTTTCCAATTTATTACAAAAAAAATTCCACCGAACATCATCTACGGTTCCTAATTTTCTACCAATCTCTGTTAAACGAATATCAGCATTATCTTCTCTTAATGATAAACGATATTCTGCTCGGGAAGTAAGCATACGATATGGCTCTTTTGTTCCTAAAGAGCACAAATCATCAACTAATACACCTAAATATGCTTGATCTCTTCTAGGAACCCAACTATCTCTCCCCATAGATAAACAAGCGGCATTTATTCCAGCTAGCATTCCTTGAGATGCTGCTTCTTCATAGCCACTAGTACCGTTAATCTGACCAGCAAAAAATAAACCTCGAAAAAATTTACTTTCTAGAGTTAGTTTAAGACCTCTGGGATCAATATAATCATATTCAACAATATAACCTGGACGAATAATATTTGCACTTTCTAAACCAGTTATAGAATGAATTATACTAATTTGTGTATCAAAAGGTAAGCTTGTTGAAATACCGTTTGGATAAATTTCATCATTGTTTAATCCTTCTGGTTCCAAAAAAATCTGATGAGAAATTTTATCTTTAAAACGAACAACTTTATCTTCTATAGATGGGCAATAACGAGGACCTATTCCTTGAATAATACCAGAGTACATTGGACTACGATATAAATTTTTTTGGATTATATCATGAGTGTTTTTATTAGTATACGTAATATGACAAGGGACTTGTTTAGGATGTAAATCTGCAGAATTTAAAAAAGAAAAAGTTGGAGTAGGATTATCTCCATAATCAATTTTTAATTTAGAAAAATCAATACTTTTTGCAGAAATACGTGGTGGTGTTCCAGTTTTAAACCTACGTATTTTAAATGGTAATTTATGAAAATAATTTGACAAAAAATTTGAGAAAACATTTTTTTTTTGCATAAATTCACAATGATGGATTCCAATGTAAATTTTTTCATTTAAAAAAGTACCAATAGTCAAAACAACCGAACTAGAAAAAAATTTCATTCCTATTTGAGTTATCACACCTGATATTTGATTACCCGAAATTATTAAATCTATTACTGATTGCTGCAAAATTACCAAGTTAGATTGTTTTGCTAACTCATAAAGAACTGCTTTTTTGTATATTTTTTTATCTACTTGTGCACGGGTTGCTCGTACAGCTGGTCCTTTACTAGAATTAAGCACTTTAAATTGAATCCCTGCAATATCTGCGATATGAGCCATAATACCACCCATAGCATCAATTTCTTTAACCAAATTACTTTTCCCCACACCCCCAATTGCTGGATTACACGGCATATGTCCAATTGTATCAATATCATATGTAAGTAATAAAGTACGACATCCAATTTTAGAAGCTGCCACTGCAGCTTCAATACCAGCATGCCCTCCTCCTACAACAATTACATCAAATTTTTCAGAATACAACATCTATTACATGCTCCAAAATGATTGTGAAATAAAAATAAAAAATATTCTTATCTAAGATATAAACTTTAATTTTCATAATTCAATTCGAATTCTATCTCTGACTTTACCTTTTCCTCATAGAATTGAACATAAATTAATAATATTTACATTTTTATAAAAAATCTTTTCCCCTTCTTTAAAAAAAAAAAAAAAAAAAAAAAAAAAAAAAAAAAAAA